>CAYRKE010000002.1:127398-137839 GCA_964424695.1 uncultured Polyangiaceae bacterium | reverse complement strand
AGAGACGACCCGGCTGCAGTCGGAGAAGATCACGAGCTGTGCTAGATTCGGCGTATGACGTCCGAATCCTCTCCACTTGACGCCACCCAGCCGGAGTCGCGACGCGAGGACGGAACCCAGGGGGCAGCAACCAACAACCGTGCAACAGGCGAGAGCGAGGCCGCAGCGATTGGGAGCGAAGATCCGACTCGCAACCAAGATGTGACTGAGTTGGCAACTGCAGTGCAGCAGCCGCCAGGAGCCGACGGCTCGACGAGCCAACGCGAAGCGGGCGCCCCCGAGTCCCGCGGCACAGACCTGCCCCAGTCACAGGGGACGGCACAGCCAGCCGCCGCGAATCCCCCGGCAGGCGAGTCAGAAACCACCAGCAGGGATGCGACGGTAGGTGCAGCGTCGGTGGACGGGGAGATCACCCAGGAGCCCACATCGAGCAGGATCGCTATCGAGATCACCCCCGATGCCCCCAGACCGCCCACGCCCCCAAGCCAACGGCCAAAAATTGCGCGTAGATCCATCGCAGAGCCCATCGGAGTCACCGCCACCTTGCCGCCTCCGGCTTGGCCGCCACGCGTCGTCGCCGACGTCATGACCCGCAAGCTCATCACTCTGCGCGAAGATGAGCCGATTGGCGACTTGGAGCGCGCCATGGACCGCTTCCAGTTTCACCACGTGCCGGTGGTCACGGCAGACATGAAGCTCATCGGGCTCATCACGCGTACGGACCTATTGCACGCGAAACTCGGGGTGAGGCCAGACGGCGCCGCGATTGCTCCGATTGACGCCACCACACGGGCGGACACCCTCATGCGACGCAACGTGGTCGTCGCGCGCCTGGACTACTCACTGACGGCGGCGTGCCGGGTAATGGTGGATAATTCCCTGCCATGTCTTCCCGTGGTGCTCGAGGGCGGATACCTCCTCGGCATCCTCACGCAATCGGACGTTACTCGCCTGGCGCTCGCCGTGCTGGAGCAGCAGTCGCAGCCGTAAGGTCTCCCGCGAGTGCGCCGGGGCACTTAGGTCAACAGAGGCATTCCCCGGTGCTTGTGGGACGCCTCGTCCTGTCCGGAGGATCCAGCGCCAACCGGCCACCTAACGAACACGCCGCAGCATCCGCCACGGCGTTGTTGAGTGGGGACGAGTGCCCCCCCCCCCCAACGCTCAGAGTGTCGCCTGTCAAGCAAGACAGCACGTCTCTCGACCGGAGCCGCCCTTCCCCTTCTTGAAGGTTGGGGCGGCTCCGCGACTGTGTGAGGCTGGAGAGAATCGAACGGTGCTCTAGTAGACCTTGAGCTTGCAGCCCGCAGTGCAACTGGCGCTCTCACCGAAGTCATCGCAGGTCTCGCCGTACGCGCTGTCGATGATGCCATCGCCACAGAAGTGCGGCAGGACGCAGCCCGGCGCGCATGAAGACATGTCCCCGTAGACCCCCTGGTTAGAGCGCCCGTTGTCGCACGCCTCGAACCCGGGATCGGTCACTCCATCACCGCAGAACGAGCCGAACCTGCAGTCCGTGCGGCAGCCACCGTAGGCGGTGTCGTTGTTCGCGGCGCCATCGTCGCACTCCTCGCCCGTCGCGATGACCCCGTCTCCGCAGGTGGGGATACACGCAGACTGGTTGGTGCTGAAACCGGAGAGCGTGAGCTCGTAGTTGGACTCGCGGGGATGGCGGTCAGCATGGAAAACGGCGATTTCGTATGTGCCGCCAACCTCGAGCCCGAGCGCAGAGACCGTGTCGCTGTCGACATCGATATCCTCTCCCTCGAGGACGTCGTAGGCCTGGATCTCGTACTCTGCGCTCTGCCCGTCCTGGGCGATAGTGACAGTACCACGCAGCCGCTCGTGGGGTGCACCGAGGTCCAGCACCAGCTTGCCGTTGATGAACACCCACACGTCATCGTCGCCGAAGAACGAGAGCTTCTCACCGCCCTCGAATCTGAAGAGGTAGCGGACCTCGGAGGTGAAGTAGAAGTTGCGCTCCTCGCCCCTGACACTCTTGACCGGCCCACCTGTCCCGGCCTTACCGGCTTCGTAGGAGCCCAAAGGATCCCACTGCTGCGTCACTGGTCCCGAGTCGCTCGTTCTGCATGTGTCACCCGAGTCGAGCACCCAGTACGGCCACAGGTTGCACAGCTTGTCACTGCCGACGCCGGACTGGTCGTCGAGCGGGAAGAACCCGCTATCCAACGTGCCCCCGTCCCCCATGAAGATGTCGTGGATATCGTCGTAGACTGTTTCTCCGTTGCTGCTCGTAAAGGTGAACTGGTTCGTGTTCCCCACCTTCTTGAGCTCGAGGAGTTGCAGAACCTTCGTGGACTGGGCGCTGTCCGAATACCACTGGGCGAAGCTCTCAGCACTACTGATGACCTTGACATCGGTCTCGATGAAGACGGGTGACGAGTCACCGCTCCAACACTCGTCCGTGCCAGGATCCGACGCGGAAATCACGCCCGTGTTGTCCCAATCCGTATATCGGCAAGCGCAAGTTTGATCGCTTACGGGATTGAGCACGGGTTTACCGCTTGGCCCCAGCGTCGGGGCCACGAGCTCCTTGCAGAGATCGGTGGCGTCAGAGCTGTAACAACCACTGGGATCTGCATTGCCGGCATTCACGCGTCGCGTCTCCACGCCGCTCGCGTTCGGCACGCAGATGGTGTTGTTCTCCCCCATGAAGAAGAAGTCGGGGTGGCCGGTGCCGCTCACCTGTGCTCCGTCGAAATCCCTCAACGTGATGGGCAACACCAGGCACTGACCGCTGCTCGTCTGGCAATCCGTCACGTCGGACCGAGGCGAGTCAGTGCAATTGAACCCCGGCTCGATCTGACAGCTCGGAGAACAACCGTCGCCCGGCACCTGGTTGCCATCGTCGCAAGCCTCGCCCTGGTCGATGTTGGCGTCACCGCAGACGGTCGCACACCTCCCCGTCGTCCCGGACGCGTCACGACAGCTCGGCTCGCGCGTACACGTCTTGGAGCAGCCCGTGGCATCACCGAAGAAGAGCCCGTTCTGCGCGCCGACATCACAGGTCTCGCCAGTTTCGACGGCGCTGTTCCCACATTGGGCCTTGGAACATACCGACGGTGCACCGACGCACGACCATCCGGGCTCATTGAGACAGGTACTCGAACAACCATCGCCGCTCACCGTGTTGCCGTCGTCGCAGTTCTCCGGTGGTGTGATGACCGAATCGCCGCAGAGCGGAATGCACGCTCTGCCAGGAACGCGGCACTGCCAACCTGGGTCGACGGCCGCGCAGTTCGCCGAGCAGCCATCGCCGTCCACCGTGTTGCCGTCGTCGCACGCCTCGAGACTGGTCAGCTTGCCGTTTCCGCAGATGGCCAGAGAAATGCAGGGCTTGCCCGGCTCCGGACACTCGTAGTCCGCCTCAATCTGACAAGCTTCAGTGCAGCCGTCGCCGCTCACCACGTTGCCGTCGTCGCACAGCTCCGAACCGACGTTGAGAAAGCTGTCGCCGCAGGCAATCGTGTCGAGCACATAGTCGCCTTGACCGCCACCGACCCCACTCCCGGGTACCCCCGTCGTCCCACCACTCCCGGGGGTGGTGATGCCAGTACCCACGCCCGGACCGGCGTTGGCAGCACCAGCGGCGGGGCCAGAGTTCCCTTCGTCGGCGGGAGCGCAAGCGGCGAAAACTTGAAGAAGAGCCAAGGCAGAGGAGAACCGAACTAAGGACGACATGTGGCAATTCTTTGCCGCAAACTCGCCCTCGGCAAGCTCGTCGTGCGGATTCTCCGATTGCGACGACCCGAGGAACGAGCGCCGCGGGCCCCCCGTGAGTCGTCGTTCGCCGCCTCCGTGACAGCCGTGTCCCACTCACGTCCACGCATGCGATTTCAGGCGTCAATCGCAATACTTTCGCCGCCAACCAAGCTGTCAACGGGTGAGCAACCTCCACCCACTGTGCTGATTCAAAAATCCTCACGTGCGGAATCATCAAACGCTCATGAGATCCTGCGAATGGAACATCCCCTCTGGTTGCCGCTGCGCACAGAATATTCCATTTAGAGCAAACCCCGGATGGGACCTGGAGGGCAGGCTTGGTCGGCTCGCAGGTGCCCCAGTGCGTCGGTCCGACGGAACCCCGACTCAACCGGGACGCAACCCACCGACGACTGCCACGAGAACAAGCGAACGCTGGTTAGGCTCCGGCCGAACCAGTTGGCTAGTGGGAACCGCGAAGGTATTGCCCAAGTGGGCAGCGGCACCATGGCCCCTCTGCGCAAAGGGGATCGCCCCGGGGCCTGGCTGCAGGGCGGGACTGGACGCCTTAGTTCCGACTAATCGGCCCTCACTGCAAGAGGCACTTGGCGTATGGCGTGGCGTCTCGAACACAACGCGGCACGGCGCCAGCCGTATTGGGGCACGCTTCACACGTGAGGACCTCCACACATGCATTACAGGTCGACGGAGCCGGTGCACCAACTGGCACCCAACACGGATCAGCCGACGGAAGCCGCTTGGGAATGGCCATGGGACAGCTGCAACAGATGCTTTCGTTCGTTCCGAGTGTGCAATCGCTGTCAGTCTCACACTCGCTCGCGAACGCACACCCGTCCCCCGACGGTTCCGCAAGACGAGTCCAAGCTGCCCCGGCCAGATCGTAGGTGCAGCTCATTCCATGGCAGGACTGAGCCGCTGGACAGGCCGCGACGTCGGCGATTTGGAGGGCGGGCTGCATGCAACCGTTGCCGCCAACTTCGCCCTTGTCCACGGGAATTGGTGCTGAGCAGCATTGGTCCATATTTCGGACCACAACGCAGGAGCGTGACGACTCGGAACTGCATCCAACCGACAACGCCAGACCGCCACAGACCGCCAAGACAGCGCTCCCGGCCCAGAGCGAACGAAACATGTACGAAAATCGTGGACCGAGGGCGGCAAGCCCCTTCTGGACAAGGAAACGAGGCATGGGGCATTGATGCAACACCATTCGACCAACGTCTAGTCCTACCATGAGAATGGGAGGCCGCGGGTTCGGCTCCGGCCGAGCCAGTTGGGTAGTGGCCCCATCAAGTGGGGGCGTCCCGCACCGCGTGTGGGATCCCTGCCATGACTCCTTCGGCAATGCTTCGCCCCATTCTCATTCATGAGGGTGGGCCATTGGCCTGTTGCGTCCACTGCTGAGGACTCTCAGGCAGCCCTCCTCGTCAAGCTCGGTTTCTGGCGGAGTGTTGCGAGAACCGAAGCTGAGCGTGACCGGGGCACAGGAACCCCGGAAGCACAACGCGATGAAGCCGGAAGCCGAGATCGGCGCACGTCCTCTCAGACGGGTTTCCAACAGTATGCGGGCTGGGGCGATGGTCCACCGTGATGGCTTAGAAAGTGCGAGCGAGTTGGCGCAGCCGCAGTGCCCCACGCGAAGTGCAAGACGCGCCGCATTGGACGGAGCCTCTGCCCAACTGGCGTACGCGGAACCGAACCCGTGGTCACATATTCTCGTGGAAAACCCGCGTACCCTCAGGCGAGCCACGTTTCTGGGTTGCGCCCGGGAGACGCGGCTGAATCGGGCACCCATCGAGGCGCCGTAGGTGGACCGACTCCCTCTGGCAGAAGTGCGAGACGGTATCCTCTGTCCGATGGGACAGTGGGACTCGGGGCAAGGGTTTCGCACGGCGTCCCTCCGGTTTGGCCCTTGGGTCGCCTTGAAGGCGTGCTACCGTCGAAGAGTCTGGCTCTGGGGTATCGCCAGGTCGAGCCGAGCCGTTGTGTCCGTCAGCGCACTCAATGTCGTACCTGATTCCCTGCGAAGTATGCCGCACCCAGCTCTCTCTGGCCGAGCCGATCTTTCGGCGCCGCGTCGTCGGTCACCGGGTGACCCTCCACTGCAAGAAGTGCGACACGGGCATTGAAGTCGACGCGACGGCGCTCAGCGTCGCGGAGTTCGCGTCATACCCCGAGACCCCGCAGAGCGAAACGCAGCAGGCGCTTCCCGAAGGGGTTGTCGTGCGAGCCGTCAAGAGTCCAGACTCGAGCACGCTCGCCGAGACCGCGGGTGTTCCCCCAGCATCCCCACGACGCGCCGTGCGTACTCCGGAGCCTGCACTAGCCCCGAGCGGCCCGGCGTCGTCCGCGCCGCCGTCCGTTCGTTCTTCGGCTGGAGTCGACCAGCGTCCTCCCTCACAGAGGTCGAAGTCGGCTCCCCTGCCGGCGCGCGCTGGCGTGCAACGCCCAGACCAGCAGCCAGCGGGGCTTCCTTCGCCCCCGTCACGAGGAACGCAGCGCGCCGCCCCCAAGCCGCCCCACGCCAGCCCTCTGCGGAGCCCGCCAGGTCCCGTTCCCGCCTCCCCCGGGCTCTCCCCGCGCGAGGCAAGCAACAGCCCCAATCAGGTGTCGCCCACAACCGCGGCGGTTCTCCCGTCTCGGACCAGTACCGTCCTCGGCATCCAGCCAAGGCCATTCCCCCTGCCGCTGCAACGCCGTGAGGCGCCGCCTGAAAGCGGCGTCCTTGGCACAGAGCCTCCTGCGGACGCGGTTCAAAGACCGGGCGAACCGATTGGGTCCTTGCCGAACCCGCTGCTCGCTCCGCTTCCGTCGCCCGTCCCCAGCACCTCGGACCCGGAGCCTTCCTTCGCAATAGACGAGCTTCCCACAGAGCCCAAGCTCCCCCCTGAGGCAGCGTTTCCGGGTCGCCCCGTAGCAACCGCGGATGTGTCTACTGGACTCGACGACACCGAGGATCGACCGACGGTCACACGGATCGACTCGGAAGAACCCACGCACATTTACAGGGTCCCGCCACCGCCCCAAGTGCCTCCGCCCCCCAAGAGGTCGGACGGACTGCGGCCAGGCGTGGGGCTGGCCCCCGTGAGGGTCCCGCCCCGACTCGGCCGCCCCCCGGCGTCCCCTCCGGCGGCTCCTGCGCCTCCACCGAGCAGCTCCCCCAGCGCCGGTCCCGAAAGCAAGCCACTGCAGCTACCAAGCCCCCCTCCTCCCCCCGCGGACAGCGGCGCACGCCAGCCTCTGAGTTCCCCTGTCCCCGGACTGGACGGTGTTGCCGAACAGCCTCTCCCCGCCAACGCCCTAGCCCCGGATAGCACTTCCCGGCCGAGCCCCGTGGCTTCGACGGCCCCCCCCGAGCCGTCCATCGAGATCGAAGTCACTGGCGATACGGGCGCTGGACTGCCTGAACCGGCAACGCTGGCGCGTGCAGCCCCCTCGAGCCCAGCAGCGATGCCCGGCACTGGCGAAGAGCGGGAGAATACGGCCCAAGCCTACTCGCTGGCAGCAAGCGGGCTCTCCAGCTCCCAGCCTCCGCCACGAGAACCAACAGTTCCAGCGCCACGACGCCGTCGAACGCTACTCTGGGTGTCCGTCGCAGCAGTGGTCACCATCGGTGCCGGAGCAGCGGGGTTCGTCCTGCTGCCAGCATTCAGAAGCTTCGTCCTGCGACTGTTTCCCGAGACCCAGCTCTCGGCTCTGGGCGAGGCCATCCGCGGCACGCCGAGCCGGATTCTGGATGGCTTCGGCAGCAGCAGCCCGTCGCGTGGATCCGCGCCGCATTCCCCCAAAACTCGCGAAACGTCCCCCGCGCTGGCGAAAGCAGCCTCGGCAGCAAGGCGCCCCTCAGCCGAACAGGCGACATCCGCGGCCCCCTCCGCCGGTCCTCCCCTCGCCGCGCCGTCCGGAGTCGGAACCCCCGACGCTCTGGCGCAAGACGCGAGCGCGCCGGCTTCCCCCTCCGCCAATGCTGAGGGGCCACCGGCAACCCCTGATCCACATGACCCCCTACTCGAGAAAGGCGCCGCCTCCGCCACTCCTGATCAGCTGCCCCTTGCGACGGTTCCAGAGGGAGTCAACCAGGAACTGGTGATGCAGCGTGTTCGCGCGGTCATGCTTCGAGCCGAGAAGTGCCACCCCTTCGGGCACGCCATCGGCACGGCCCGCGTCACGGTCACATTCGAACCCGACGGCAAGGTCTCCCAAGCGACCATTGAAGGGGAACCTGTCGCTTCGGCTCCCGTCGGAAGCTGCGTCCTCGCCCATGCGAAGTCGATCATCGTCCCGCGGTTCGAGGGGTCCCCGTTTCAGGTCACCGAAACCGTCAATCTGCGCTGAAGGCCATCCGTAGATCCATGATTCACACCCAAGCGAAGGTGGGCCTCATCACGGCTCGGAGCGGACGGGTACTGCTCTGTCGCAAGCGAGGCCTGACATCGGTCTTGATTCTCCCTGGCGGCAAGCCGCTCCCCAACGAGATGCCCCTCGTCTGTCTAGAACGCGAGCTTCGCGAAGAGCTCGGCAGCAGCGTTTCCGTGAGTGCCCCGACGTTCGTCGCCAACTACCGGCACCGAGCGGCGCACGCCGACCCCAGTGTCGAGTCGATGATCGAGATCGCTCTTTTTTCGGGCCAGTTGATTGGAACGCCTCAACCCGCCGCTGAGATCCAAGAGCTCGTGTGGTTCGGGGCCGACGACGACTGGGGCAGCCTGGCCCCGAGCCTTCGCGAGTCGATCTTCCCCGATCTTATCGGGCGGGGGCTCCTTGACTGGCAACGCCGGACATGAGTGCCCCGTTGGCCATCGAACTGCTGGCTCCCGCTCGCGACGCAGAGTGCGGCATCGCGGCGCTCGATCATGGGGCGGACGCGGTATATGTCGGAGCCACCGACTTCGGCGCGCGCGCCGCCGCGGGGAACAGCATCGAGACCCTCCTGTCGCTCATCCAGTACGCCCACCGGTACTGGGCCAGGGTCTATGTCACCCTCAACACGATCCTCACCGACGAGGAACTTCCTCGCGCGGAGGCGCTCGCCCGCCAGCTCTGGGAGGCCCACGCCGACGGGTTCATCGTCCAAGACGTAGGCCTCCTCGAGAGTCTGCTCACCGACGGGCTTCCGGTCATCGCCAGCACCCAGGCACACAACGCGACGCCGAGCAAGGTGCAATTCTGGGAGCAACTCGGGCTCAAACGCGTCATCCTCGCACGCGAGCTGAGCATCCAGGAAATCGCCGCGATCAGACGCGCTGCGCCGCGCATCGAGCTCGAGTGCTTCGTGCACGGCGCCCTATGCGTCTCCTACAGTGGGCAATGCTACCTGAGCTACGCCCTCGGCGGGCGGAGCGGCAATCGGGGTGACTGTGCCCAACCCTGTCGCAAAAGCTATGCGTTCACCAACGCCCACGGCGAGGCGCTCGCTCACCCCGGCCACCTCCTGTCCCTCCGGGACCTGGATCTGTCGCCCCACCTTGACCTGCTGCTCGATGCAGGCGTCACGTCATTCAAGATCGAAGGTCGGCTCAAGGATCGTGCGTATGTCAGCACCGTGGTCAGCTACTACCGCCACGCTCTCGACAGACTGATTGAGAACCGGGGGCTGACCCGCGCGTCCTCCGGTGTGTCCGAGCCGACCTTCAATCCGGACCCGACCAGGGTTTTTGCTCGAGGACAGACATCCTATTTCCTGATGGAGCGACCGCGTCCGTTGTCCACCCCCACGTCCGCAAAGTCCCTGGGGCAGCCGATTGGGCCAGTTCGCCGAGTGCGTGGCTCGGTCGTGATACTTGAGCATGCCGAAACCAGCGCGGAAATCCACCCGGGCGACGGGATCGTCTTCTTCGACGACGCAGGTAGCCTTCGTGGTTCCGCGGTGAACCGAGTATCGGAGTCCGGTATCGAGCTACAGACGCCGAATGGGATCGCTCCGGGAACCGAGCTCCGGCGGAATCTCGATGCTCGCTATCTGGACCTCGCGAGGCGCAGCTCACCGAGACGCACCATCCCCACGACTCTGCGTCTAGACGAAGTCGACGGAAAGCTGTGCCTCATGGCCCAAGACGCGGACGGCGTCACCGCAACCGAGACCGTCGCGCTTCCCCACGAGCCTGCGCACGAACCCGAGCGGGCCCGGGCCATCATCAGTCGGCAACTGCAGAAGTCGGGCGACACTGAGTTCTCCGTCGCGAATATCGACATCGTCGTATCGCCCGTACCCCATCTACCCCTGTCGATGCTGAACGCGCTGCGCCGCAACCTCTTCACCCGTCTCCGAGAGATCCGTCTCCTGGTGCGACCGACCCCACCTCTTCCGGTGCTTCCCCCCGCCCCCCCCCGCTTTCCGGAGGAGCAGCTCAGCTACCGAGGCAATGTCCTCAACCAGCGAGCGAAGGCGTTCTATACTCGTCACGGGGTCGCTCGGATCGAGCCTGCCGCGGAGTCTGGGCTTTCGATGGAAGGCAGAATCGTGGTCACGATGCGGTACTGCCTCTTGCATGAGCTCGGCTACTGTCCCAAACAAGGCGGCGAACTGCCTCGAGGAGAGCCCTACTACTTGGACGACGCGGAAGGAAACCGCTTGCGTCTTCACTTTGACTGCCGGAGCTGTATCTGCGAGCTAGAACTCGTCTCGCGATCGGCCCGCGCTTCCGTGCGGCGGCAGAGGCGCGGCGATGAGTAGGCGGCGGCCCGGCTCGCTCCACGGCCT
>CAYRKE010000002.1:123884-127298 GCA_964424695.1 uncultured Polyangiaceae bacterium | reverse complement strand
GCGGCGGCAGAGGCGCGGCGATGAGTAGGCGGCGGCCCGGCTCGCTCCACGGCCTCGCGCTGCTCGCCGCACTCTCCATCGCATCGGACTTGGCCGATGCTGCTGCACCACCGGCGACAGAAACGTCGCCCCCGTCACCAGCGGCGGCCTCCGCCGAGGAACGCGTACCCCCACCGGGAATGCGCAAACCCGCACCCGCGCTACGGTCCCTGTCGCGCGAGGCGGATCGAAGCCGCTCCTCCGTACCGGACGTGGACCGGAAACCCGAAGGGCCAACTGGCCTTTCCCCGAATCACGCGAACGGTACCGCGGTTTCGCCAACAGCTCGTTCAGCGGTTGCGGAGGGGCCTCGTGTCCCGTCGGAGCCTGCCTGGAGCATTCCGATACTGGAAGCCTCGGTCCTCTTCACAGGGATGCGCGTGACCGAGGCCTACCTGTGGCCCGATCCTTTCTCTTTCAGGCGGGTCGGGGATTGGCCAGAAGCCTACACGCGAGCCTACACCATGCCCCCCAAGTTCGATTCCTCGCGTCCCTTCATGACTTGGGATGGGGACCGATGGCAGATCAATGTGATCGGTCATGGGCTGCTGGGGTCGGAACTCTACCTGCGGCCGCGCCGATGCGGCTTCGGCCTCCTGGGCTCGCTTGGGTTCGCCACCGTCAGCAGTGCGGCGTGGGAGTATGCGTTCGAAGCCAATGGCGTCCGGCCGTCGGGAGTCGACCTATGGTTCACGCCGCTGTCAGGTCTCATTCTGGGCGAGGCTCGCTTTCAGGCTTGGAGAGCAGCCGGAGGCATCCGCGAATCAGTGTTCCGTCTGCTGGTCCAGAGCGTGCTCGACCCGCTTGGTGAGTTCTCGTCCGCAGCTCTGGGCCTGGGGTGCTAGCGACGCGGCGCCCCGCCTTACTTCCCAGCAATCCCGAAGCAGTCCTTCGATACCGTAATCTCCCGAACCGCGTCGGTCACGGTCACAAGGCCCACACCCATCCCGCCCGAATCGAGAAGCCAGACTCGATCCCCTGCGCGAAACTCCTTCGTCACTACGCCACCGCTCTTGATGGCAAAGGGCGGTCCTGATGAGCTGCTCGGGTCGGGTCCGAAGAAGAACTTGGCCGCAGTGGGACACTCGTTCCGAAGCGCGATGGCCCGGGCAGCCACGGGCGCGTCCTTCTTCGGCGGCACCACCGCGTCCGCCCGTGATGCGGGGGTTGCAGCAACCGAGCGAGGCCTCCCCCCTGGACCCCCACCGTTCCCAGTCGTGGTCTGGCCTTTGAGGGCGGCAAGCTCCTTTTCGGTGATTGGAGCCGAGTACAACGTCCAAGTGTAGGATCCGGACCCGAGTTCATGGAACCGTCTCGCGTTGGTCTCTGCATCGAAAGTCGCCTGCAGATCGACGACCAAGTGACCGTCTACGAGGGGGCAACCAGAATCGAGAATCGCCCCGGGACCGACAATCGCCGAATCATTCTCGACAATGTCGTCAAGCTCGAAGGCCGTAACAACCTTGACGCCGCGTCTGGCGTGGGGTCCGAACGCAGCTCCGCTCCCCAATCGCAACACAGCCACGTAGCACAGCCCCCGCGTCAGCTGGAGCTCTAGCGGCTTGAATTTTCCGAGATCGCCTTGACCGACCTCCATCGCGAGGTACCCATCGGTCAACTCCTTGACCCGCGCTTCGAGGGCGTCCGGCCCCAGATCGAATTCCGGTCGCGCCTGGGGATCGCGGGCGGGCTGTTGCGGCGGCGGTTGCGTGGGCTGCGCGGTCTGCTTCGGGGTACAAGCAGCGATACCTACGCCAAGGATCGCGATAGCAACGCGGCTACTAATGGTGTTCATGGCAGTAGAGACGGGTACCTCAGTTCATCACCGTGAGGAAGGGGCAGAGAGTGTCACCCCTCGCATCTGTCGCATGCGGTCCAGGTACGCCCGATATCAGACGCCGCCCAGGCAGTGAGCAGGGCAACAGATAAACCGACCCGTCGGTCACCCGCAACCCCCATGCCTAGCAGCAGCACGACCCCGATCCTACAATGGCTGAGCGTCTCAGCCGTTGTTCTTGGGTCCGGGGTTGCCCTTCGCGAGGCCGCCCCAGCCTCTCGATGGCTGAGCGTACGCCGCTCACGTCCTGCGGCAGGCGCTCAGCCATTGAGGCGCCACAGTAAGCCTCGACGTGGGTGCCCTCTGATGGTCGATAATGCCCCACGTTTCGAGCGACGCAAAACCGAAGATAACGTGGTCTGAGTGCGGATCTAGCTCGCTTCCAAAACGCCGACCCGCCGGCCTCACGGAATGCTTACGGTCTGCGGCGTAGGGTGTTCTGGTCCGTACCCATCCCGCTCGAAGTCCCGATAGACCGATGACGGCTTATCCGACGACGCCTGAGCCTGGGCAACGCTTTCGCTCAGCCCCTTGCGCACACCGAAGACCCACCGGATCAAGATCCACGTCCCGGTGTCGTCTGACCATCGGGGATTCCGGGAGGCCACGGGATCGATCGCGGATCTCCGGCGCTACCGCGACTCGCGGATCGTCGTATTGAGCTCGAAACCCGTCACGGTCGAGATCGCTCCGGTATCCCAGTCGATGAACGTGATGCGACCATCCGGGTGCTCCTGGCTGACGAACACACGCCGGGAGAGCGGGACCGGGCCAATGGCAGCCGGAACGCTGGCGAGCGGCACCGTAGTGTGCACGAAGTCCCCGAGACCCACTCGGTGAACCTCCGCCGGCGCAGCAAAGGTCAAAAACGCGCTCCCCGCCTCGGGTAGAAGCGTAAACTGCAGAACGGGGCCCTCGGTGATCTCGAGCTTGGAGAATCCGGTGTCGAGGTTTACCAGACTGTAGCCATAGCTCTGATCAACGAGTTGCTCCGCCACGGAATCACTAGGATCTGCTGACGTCTGTTGATGGACCACAAATGCAGTATCGCCGTCCGCCGTGACTGCCAACTGTCCGACTGCCTTGTGGAGATCCACAGCCGTGGGGCTCGTGCCCTGGGCGAAGTCCAACACGGTGAGTCGCTCGTCGCGCGTGTCCGCGGTGGTGTAGAGGACGGCGCGCTGTCCGTCCCGAGCGAGGGCCACCTGTCCAATGCGACCCTCCGGGATGATCGTGATCTCGGCCAGGGTGGGGTCGTTGAATCCCTCTGGAAGTGGAAGCCTTACCACGGCTCCCGCGTACCGAACGACCGCAACCACGTAGCGGCCGTCAGGGGAGATGTCCACGTCGCTGATAAGGTCCTCAGCGGCGATGAGCGTCGCACCCGACGGGGTGACGGCTCCGCTTCCCGCAACGCCACCGACGATTTCGGAGCCAGACGCTCCACCACTGCCAGACGCTCCTGCACTGCCAGACGCTCCACCACTGCCAGACGCTCCACCACTGCCAGACGCTCCACCACTGCCAGACGCTCCACC
>CAYRKE010000002.1:104137-123784 GCA_964424695.1 uncultured Polyangiaceae bacterium | reverse complement strand
CACTGCCAGACGCTCCACCACTGCCAGACGCTCCACCACTGCCAGACGCTCCACCACTGCCAGACGCTCCGCCACTGCCAGACGCTCCTGCGCTGCCAGACGCTCCTGCACTGCCAGACGCTCCACCGCTGCCCGAGCCGCCGCCGGTCCCCACCCGCACTGCCGTGGCAGCTTCGACGATCGCGACGACATCGAGGACCTTGGCCTCATGCGACTCGAGGTCGACGAGGCGGAGCGTTCGGCCTTCGCCCTGTCGAGCGACCGCATAACGCCCATCAGTCGACACTGAGATGTCACTCCCTGGCTCATCGACATCGTCGCCCATGCTGATGGTAGCGGCTTGCCCAGGCCCCAGCGCCGTTGCCTCCTCGAAGTCGAGGATGGAAATGCCATTCTCGGTGGCAACGTAGGCCCGCGACCCCGTCTCGTCGAAGGCAACGGAGCTCGGCCGGTAACCCACGGTCATCGGCATGGCATCGACTCCCTGTCCATCGATGGCAAGCACCGTCACGTCCTGGAAGTTGCCCGCTGACAGCGTGGCCCCCGAGTACCGATCGTCGAAGTACACCACGGCGTGGCGCCCGTCTGGCGCCACGGCGATGGCATTGGCCCCATCCCGCACCGGCACGTTCCAGAACTCGGAGGCTCCGCCTTCGGTGCGAATCACGGTCGCATCGCTGCTTTCAACGTTCAGCACGATCGCTGCGTCGGAACCCGCGAGCGTCTGCAAGAAGCGCGGCCCCCGACCAGCTGGAACCGTATGGATCGATAGGTCGGTAGCATCGATGACGGCGACAGTGTCGCTCTCGGGATTCACCGCATAGACGTAGCGCGCTCCCGCGTGTGGCAGCTCGAATTCCGGATTCTGTTCGACCTCGGCGGGCGCGAGTGGCTCCCCCGATCCATCAACATGCGCGTCGCCCTCGAACCCATCGTCCAGAACCATGCCGTTTTCGGCTCCGTCACCTGCCACGTCATCGGATCGTGGATCACCGCCGACGTCACTCGAGGCCCCAGAGCCTGACCCGCTGCAAGCCCCCACCAGCGTTCCGCCCAACATGAGGAACGCTCCACCAACCCATCGCATCGGAATCGACTTCCCGTGACCCATGGGGCGGAACGATAGCAAACCGCGTGCCGATAATCAGCCAACGGGGAGTCCCCACCCCCATAACGCTCAGTTGGCCAGCTGGCTCTTGAGTGCTCCTGAAGCATGACAAGACTGTCAGTCTCTGTGCCTCCAGAAGCCATCGGCACACGTACCTTCTCCCCCGCCCCAGAGCCCTCCCCTCTGCTGGGGGAAGCCCCCATCAGCAAACCCCGGCGCTTGTTGCCAAGCTCCGCCTGCGTTTCGATCCCAGAGAGTGGGAGAGCGGGTCGGAAGTGAGCCCGGCGTTGAGATCACCACCACGCGGGCGAGCGTTGGTTTGCGCCCGCCCCCAGAACCACCAGCGATTCGCCCCGAGGCGAGGGCGAAGGCGCAGCTCCCACTCGGGCAATGCCCGAGTGGGAAGCGTCAGCCGAACCTCTGCCACCCGCCTGTGCTCACGTGCCCCTCTCAATCTCGACTCCGGTCCTCTCAATGCCTTGCGCAAGGCTGCACCGGCACGGGATTACTGGAGCGGGAAACACAGAACCCGGCTACTTGGAGGGGACCCCGGGCGGAGCGGGAGCCTTCTGTGGAGCCACTGGAGGTGTCGCGGGCTTCGGGCTCGGAGCGGCCCCTGCCTTCGCGGGCTCGGCAGGCTTCCCGGGCTCTACCGCCTTTGCTGGCGCTGGCGCGGCCCCCTTGCTTGCGGGAGGCTGAGCCTGAGTGGCTGACTGCGCGGGTGTGGCAGCCGGTTTGCTCTGGGCCTGGGAGGCCTTGGACGCCGCCGCCGAGGCGGAACCCGAGGCAGGCGTCATCGCTGGCTTCTCCCCAGCCTGCGGGGAGGAGGCGGCATCTGCCGGCGCGGGCTTGGCATCGGCCTTTGCCAGCAGCTCGGCATTGCCGGGCATGTCATAGATGGCCAACTTGTTCTCGCTGAATTGGGGAACAAGCAGCCTTCCCCGCTTCGAGTCATAGCCAATATCGGCGGGCGACTTCACCTCTACCGCCAGAGGAGCAAAGGAGCCGCCTGGCTTCCCCATGTAGACAGTCGAGGTTTCCCAGCTCGAAACCAGCATTTCGCCATTGTCCAGCGCGACGAGGCCATCCAAGCCCTTACCAGGCAGGGTGCCCTCCTGTTCGCGCTTACCATCTGTCGCTACTCGATAGAGCTTCCCGGCCGCGGTTACCGTCCAGAGCCCCTCGGCGTTCGCGGCAAGACCGTTGGGATTGCCCAGTTCCTTGTTCTGGACGATGAGTCTCGGGGTCACCACCTTGGGATCAATCTTGAACACGGCATCCGTCCCGGAATTCTCCAGGCCCTCCTTGGCAGCCGCCTTCCACCCCGTATCGGTGACGTAGACAACGCCTGCCCGGTCGACTGCCACGTCGTTGAGGAACGATGCCCCCCTGACCGATAGCTCGCCTCGGGATGCCCCCGTCTTCCGATCGAAGATTCTGAGAACGTTGATGTCCGCCACGTACAGGAAGTTGCCGCTGATCCCCATACCCTTCGGCGCGTTCAACGCAATCTTCGGCTTCGCGCCGTCCAGCCACTTGAGCGCGATGACCTTGCCATCGGGTCCGACCTTGGAAATGAACCCGTTGTCGTCCTTCGCCAGCGGATCTCCATTGACGTTCGACACGAAGTAGACGTCCTGGTCCGGGTCGTAGATCGCAGACTCGGGAGACGAGAACCCCGCGTCCGCTACCACCAAGGCTTGCTTGGCGGTGGGCGGCGCAGCTGGCGCTAGCGTGGCCGCCACAGGAGCGGGCGCCGCAACTGGCGCTGGCGCCGCAGGTGCGGGACTCTCGGGGGGAGAGGCGGCCGAGACGACCGGCTGCTCCTCTTGACCAGCACACCCCATCATCAGAACTGTCCCTGCCACCACAAGCCCCAGTGGCGCCGAATACTTATGCACGCTTCCTCGGTTCCGCATCGCACTGCCTCCTTCCGCGTCGCCCCACTTCGAGGGCGTCGCAACACGAGCCGAACAGATCGATCGAGGAAGATCAAGGTCTGAATATGCAGGCACCGGCCGCTCGGCATGGCGAAACAGGAAGGTGACCGCCCTTCGACGGAAACTCGCCGCAATCCTTGGAGCCATGGCCGGCGGCTCGAAGGCGGAGTCCGTCCCCGCCTGGGGCGTATCTGCCCCTTCGTCCCCCAGTCGATATCATGTCAGACGTCTGCCACTCGCAGCGCGATGGCAAAGCACGAGCCTCGGCGCTGTCCGGAGTCCTGGGTCATGTCGTCGAGATCCTGCATTCGTTGGGGCGACCCGACAGGTGCCGCTCACCGCGGCGCATCCCCGGCGCGCCCGCAAACGCCAGCACGCGACCGCTGGCGTGCGAGGAGCCCCAACCTCACGCGGGTGGGTGACGCTTGGACTGTCCGCGAGTTCGGGTCGAACCGGGTCACGCCTTGTCGGGCCTCGCCAATCCCGCGCGGCGGTCACGGCCGGGCGATTGATCCAGTCGGTGCGCGGCGGTAGGTTAGCGGTTCCCAACGAAACCGGGCGGCACGGGACCAGCGCGTCACACTACCGGCCTTCCTCGAGGAATTGATGCCCCAAACACTCCTTCCCGCGTTCCGAGCGTCGGTTGTCCCACTGTGCTTCTGCCTTGCACCGTTGCTTTCTGCCTGTGTCGGCCTTCGGGGTGAGGATGCCGCTGCGATGAACACCGCCAGCTCCCCGGCCGAGTCCATCACCATCCCGTTCCAGGAGTCCCTCGACCCGGGTGCCCCCTTGGTTGGCGCCGTCCAAGTCTCAACCGAGCGAAGATACCAAACCCTGGAGGGGTTCGGAGCGGCCGTGGCTTGGTACCACGAGACGATCACTGGGGATACGCCAGACGGACTCTACGAGACGCTCTTCCCGGAGCTCGGTCTCGACATCCTCCGGCTGAGAAACCGCTTCGAGCGTACTGACAAGACGGACCAAGCCGTCCACCTCGACCTCGAGATCGTTCAACGCGCCACCAAGGCGCTCGGCCACGCGCCACGAGTCATGCTGTCTTCCTGGTCTCCGCCAGGCAGTGTGAAAGCAAGCGGCAGGGAGAAGTGCGGTGGAGAACCCCAATGCACGCTGAAGAAGGAAGGAGGCCAATTCGTCTACGAGAGGTTCGCCGATTGGTGGAAGAGATCCCTGGTCGCCTACCGTGAGCTGGGCATCGATCCCGCCTTCGTCAGTATCCAGAACGAGCCTGACTTCATCCCCTCGGGCTGGGAGGGGTGTATGTTCGCTCCCGAGGAGACGGCGAACTTCCCAGGCTACGGCAAGGCGCTCGAGAAGGTGCACGCGGCGCTGCAGACCCTGCCGAATCCGCCGAAGCTGCTGGGGCCGGAGGTGCTTGGAATCCACTATGACAAGGTGCCCACGTACCTTCAACCCATCGATCAGTCGCTCCTCTACGGTGTTGCCCACCACCTCTATGAGCGAGGCAACGACAACGTCTGGGATTGGCGCTACCCGGGGCCGGACAGCTACGTCGACGAGATGTTGACCACCGCTGCGTCGACGTCCAAGCCCCTCTTCCAGACCGAGTTCATGACGGACGAGGACGAGGGCGTCGACGGCGGATTGGAAACCGCATGGCTGATTCATCACTCGCTGGTCGAGGAAGGGGTCGCCTCTTTCGTGTACTGGGACCTCGTTTGGGCGGGAAAACGCGGGATGGTGGGGTTTCTCGGACGGACACCAGTCCCGCGCGACCAGTACTATTCGATGCGACATTTCGCCCGCTTCACGGACCCGGGATATGTAAGGGTCGGCGCCAACGGAAACAGGACGGAACTCCTCGCATCGGCCTATCTTGCTCCGGATGATAGCCAGCTCGTCATCGTGGTGCTCAACACGTCGCGGCTCGCGATGGACGCTTCCCTCAGCGTGCCGGACTACGCGGCGACGACAACTGCCATCTACCGCACCAGCTTCCGGCCTGGGCACTCCAAACGCTGGGAGGAGACTGGAGGCCTCGGCTCCCCCCTCGTCCTGAGGCTTCCAGCGCATAGCGTCGCGACGGTGGTACTGGGGCGCTGAGCGGCGCACAGCACCACCGCCAAGCGCGTTCCGACCCAGGACGTGTCGGGAAGGCGGAGCCGTCACCGGAAAGCGCGGGTGACCAAGGAACGAGCCAGCCTCGGTGAACCTGAGGATTTGTGACCTGGGTTTCGAAGTTGCCGCGAACTTGTCCGTCTCTCCCTCACTGATTAACAACGAGGGGTCGTGATTCGTAGACTGCTCCGGCAGCACACAACCGACCGACCCACCAACACCAGATCCCGGCTGTGCCCGGGTTCTCGGCTCGCGGCGCTGGTGGTGGCAGCTCCGATGCTGCTGTCGGCTGCACCGTTTCCAGGGGACAGGGCTACCCCACAGACGACTGACCCCACCGTTCAACTGCATAGAATCGCCATCGAGAACGGGGCGGCCTGGGCCCCCACCTCGAACGGTGGTCGGGCAAAGCTCACGATTGATCCGGACTTGCAGCGAGCAGCCCAACGCCTTCTGAGCCGCGCAGCGCCTGAGAGCGGCGCCATCATCGCAATCGATCCCAGAACCGCCAGGCTGTTGGTGTGGGCCGAGCGCTCGGTGCCCGGAACAGCGGGTAGTGTTATGACGGCCGAGGACATCCCGGCCGCGAGCGTCATCAAGATAGTCACCGCCACCGCCCTGCTTGAAGACGCGCATGTGAGCCCAGACCGCATCGTCTGCACTGACGGCGGCGTGCACGCGCTGGCGCATGAACATCTGGCGCCTCCCAGCAAGGGAGCGGCAGTGTGCGGCCCGTTTCGCGAGGCCCTGGGCCGCAGCAGGAACGCCGCATTTGCCCAGTTAGCCCATCGCTTCCTGTCTCCTGAACGGCTGGGTGGCGCAGCGGAGCGACTGGGTTTCGGGAGTGACGTACCATTCGACGTCCCGATCCCAATGGGAAGGCTCGTGCTACCGGAAGACAGCGAGCTCGGCTTCGCGAAGGCGGCGGCCGGCTTCGTGGGGAGTACCCTCACCCCCCTAGGCGGCGCCTATCTTGCGTTCCTCATTGCGGCCCGAGGCCGCGCTTCGGAGCTCCAGATCGTCGAGGAAACCCCGGAGGAAGGCGCGCCTCGGAATGGTCATGTGCTGGGGAGAAGAATGGCTGAGTCCACGGCGCGCGAGCTAACTCGAATGATGGAGTACACGGTCCATGGGGGAACGAGTCTCCATGCGTTCAGCGATGCTTCGGGCCAGAGCTACCTCCGCAGCATCCGAGTCGCGGGGAAGACAGGCACGCTGAAGCCGCCCCGTCGAAGTGCCACCACATCTTGGTTCATTGGCTTCGCCCCTAGCAGAAACCCGAAGCTGGTGCTGAGCGTCATGCTGAACAACGGTCCAACCTGGCGACGCAAGGCCAACGAGGTGGCAAGAGACGTCTTCCGCGCCTACTTCGCCGCGCGGGGGGTTCCGGGAGTCACCGCTCCGGAATGAACGCGGGAGAGCCGCCCCGCTATCGTCGACGCCGCCGTGCTGCGGCAAGCCCGATAGCGCCCAGCCCCAATAGCAGCGCAGCCGGAGAGTCGCTCGAGCGTGTTCCGGCAACCCGACACCCGCATGACTTGCCCTCGCCCGCTTCAGCCCCCGTGCCACCGTCGACGCCTGCATCGGAGATAGCGGAGACGGGCTTGCCACTCAGGCCCAGCTCCGCAATGGGGGTGAGCACGACCTCCTCGGGCTTGATCTGGGTGCGACTCTTGCGTGTCAGATCCTGCGCGATCCAAATCTTGCGAAGTCCGCGATAGGTCCGTGGAGCCTTGCCCCAGCGCCAACGCTCGGGTGACTCGCAGTTGATGACGCCCTTCCAGGGATGGAAGTTGACGTAGCGCATCTGAAGCGACTGCTTGTCGCCGCCCGTCTTGGCGCCTTGGGGCAGATCGCCACCTTGCCCCTTGGGGAGACTGATTCCGCCGACGATCTTCGACGGCTCGGCGCGCAGCTCAAGGTCGTTAGGAAGCGAGGCCAAGTCGTATCGATAGTGGAGTCGGCTCAGTACATACTTGTGCCGTTCGACCAATGCCTTGCGCTTCGCGACCTCTTTGCGCTCGTCCTCCCGCTCCTTCTCGACCTTCTTGCGCTCCTTGGGCTTGAGAGGCTTGAGCTCCTCGTCTTGCTTGGTCTTCTCTTCTTCTGTGAGCTCGGGCGGTTCTGGGTTGAGTTCCTCTGCTGGGACGGTCTGCTCAAAAACATCAGCACCGAGGGTCAGAAGCTCGTTGATCATCAGCGGCTCGGTCGCGCAGGGCTGCCCGCACCCCTCGGCAGACCAGGCGTACTCCGCTAGGAATGTGCCGGGATGCTTCGCCTTCAGTCGATCATGCAGGGCATTGTAGAACTCACCCACCCGCTCCTTGACCTTGTAATCGACTTCCACGTTGGTCGGCGGAACGATCACCGGATAGTTCTTGGGCACGTAGCGGTTCTCGTGGTCGAGCACATACACGAGAAGCTCCTGCGCCTTGTCGATGCTGAGGAGCCCCAGCCGCACCGGTAGCTTGTCCATCGGTTGCTCGGTCCAGAAACGAATCGGCGAGAGTACCGCCCTGTCGCCACCGATTAGCTCAATCTTCAGTGGATCCACGACCGCAACCAGATAGCGGTACGCCCCCCCTATCGCAGCTTCGGCCTTGTCGAGTCCAACGGGAAGCTCGTAACCATTCTGGGACAACCACGACGAGGCGGTTTGCCCCGGTTCGAGGAGCGTGAACGTGTACTCACCCTGCACCTTGAAGTCAGGGACGACGGTGAGAAGAAGCTCCTTCGGCACCTTGCGCTGAGGTGTCCCGTCGCTGGGACCGCCCAGGAAGTTGGTCTCGACCTTGGCCGTGAGGTCGCGTTCCCACTCCTGCTGCGCTGCGCCCGGCTCGCAGGGATCCAGCTCCCACCATTCGTGGAACCGTGGCGCACTGATACTGTCGAGGCGATCGATGAACTCACGGCGCAGGGTAGTGAGCCGCTCTACAGTCACATCGGTCGGTACCGCAACGACGACGGCGAACTCGTTCATCGGGCCGCTGTAGTCGGGCAGCACGGTCACCACGGTCCGGTTCCCGCTCCGCATGAGCGCTACCTGCCCGGAGTGTATCTTCCGCTCGCCCTTGGACTTGCCTGCAAGAAACCCCGGGAACGCCCAAGCTTCAAGCGAAAGACACGCGACGGTGAGCAGGAGAGCCAAGGCAGCAAACGGCTTTTTCATCGGGCGGCAGGCTACCAGAAAAGCCCCGCGGATTCACCAGCACTGCAGACGATGTGCTTCGCCTGCAGCCGATGATTCCGCGCACGCTGCCCAAAACCGCGTATGCTTCGGACATGACGCTCGGAGAACCGTGGCCCCCAGCTTCGCCCACAGAGCGCTTGGGGCTGCTCGCCCGGCGATTTGCCGAGTTCACCCCGAAGCGGATCCCCACTCCAAGCCTTGGCCGTGCTGCTGTGGCTCTGGTGCTCCGTCAGCGGGGTTCGGAGCTTGAGACTCTATTGATCCACCGGGCTCAACGTTCAGAGGATCCCTGGAGCGGCCACATTGCACTACCAGGCGGCCGGTCATCATCACCGGATCGGTCGCCCCTTGACACAGCGCAGCGAGAGACGAGGGAGGAGGTTGGGCTGTGTCTGGCAGACCACGCAACGCTGCTGGGATCACTGGACGATCTGCACGCGGCGGCTCGCGGAGGGCGAATGCCGCTGGTCATAACACCCTTTGTTTTCGAACTTTTCGGCCGCGCAGAGCTGACGATAGATCCAGCTGAAGTGGCGGAGGCGTTCTGGGTGGCCCTGTCCGAGCTTCGGCGCCCCGAGGCCCAGACCACCTTGCGGCTCACGGAGGGGGCAAGCTCGATTGACCTCCCCGCGACCCGCGTCGGCCGGCACCTCGTTTGGGGGCTCACCTATCGAATGCTGCAGGGACTGTTTGAGCTCATGGCCCCCCGTGTGAGCAGATCCACGCTTCGGTAAGCGGGAAACGCGCACCAGCCGCTCGACGCCGACCCGGTTCAGTTAGCTGCCCAGCCGAGCGATTGGCTCCGGTGTTTCGCAACCAGGGAGTTTGGGCTAGGCTGCCGATGCACGACGAAAGGTTCACCAGCGATGCGAGGTCCATCAGACGCTCTCGGCAGTCCGGGCCCAGGCGACACATGCCGTGTCTGCCGCGAACCCCTCGGGCCGGATCGCGCCCGCTGTTCGGCGTGCGGGGCGGTACACGGCGAAGGGTTCCGCTGCCCCAATTGCGGCGCCATCGCAGACATGAGCCCCCACCCCGTGCTCCGGCAGCGCTGCAGAATCTGCGGAGGTCCACGGGTTCCGGCAGAGGGGCTCCTCGAACGATCGGGCGAGGAGGCGCCGTCCCTGAGGCGCGCCGGGCGAGCGCGGAGTGCGTCGCTGGCGTGGCGGCTCGGAGCCATCACGGTTTTGAGTTTCGGGCTCGTTGGGTTGATCGTGTCGTTGGCGCTCGCCGCCGTGGCAGACTTGGGCGCCATCAGCGTCATCACATTGCTGCTCGTGCTCAGCACCCCGGTCCTTGGGGCGGTCTTCGCTTGGAGGCAGGGAAACCGCCACCGAGCCGAACTCGAGGAGGCACTGAACACAGCCTGGGCTTCAGTTGCTGCCGAGCTGCTCCGCCGTAGTCCGAAGGAGCTCACCGCGGAACAGCTCGCAGAGCGTATGCAGCTGAACCCCGCACAAGCCGAGTCGCTGCTGGCCCGACTCGGAGCCTCCGATCGCGTCCGCTCGCGGGTCAGCGACGAGGGTCAGTTGCTGTTCTCCGCGGGCGACGCGGCCCGCGTGCGGGTAGCGGTGGAACGGGCGCCGACGGAATTGATGGAACCCGAGGAAGCGGAGAGCGCGGTTCGCGGCTCGCGCGCATCCAGCGACTAGCACGCCGGCCAGCTCCCGCGTCGTCCCGAAACGCTCGACGCTCCTTGCGGAAGCGCCGCGAGGTAGTATCCCGACCACGGCCCTGCTTCACCAACTCCCATGGCGCTAGAAACCGCAATCAGCGACTCCAGTGTCAACCCATCCCGTGCTCGGACTTCTCGCTTCATGTCCGAACTTGCCCCTCATGATTGGTTCGTGGTGGGGTTCATGGCGCTCTTGGTCGTTGCCGGCCTTACGGCCACTCCTGGGCCAGCCCAGCAGCGAGCAACCGCCCAACTGGCCATCATCGGCACGCTGTGCAGCCTCGGCATCGTCGCTGTGCGTGCGAACTTTCTGCGCCCGCCGCTAGCCCGCGCCCTGGTGTACCGCACCTCGATGTTCCTCCCCGTGGCATCGAGCTACTTCATCCTTGGTTCGCTGCTCCCCCTGGTGAACCCGGGTTCACTCGACCGAGAGCTCTACGCGGTCGACCTGACCCTCTTCGGCGTCGAGCCGTCCCTCGCGTTCGATTCTGTGGTCAATCCTTGGTCCACAGAGTGGTTCGCCTTCTTCTACTTCGCGTACTTCTTCGTGATCTTGGTCCATATCCTCACCGTCTTCGTCTTCTCCCGACGTCAACGGGTCCTCGGCGAGTTCGCGACGGGTCTGATCCTCTGCTACTGCGTCGGACACGTGGTCTACATGATCGTTCCGGGATTCGGCCCCTTTCGCGCACTGGCAAGCGCATTCTCGAACGACCTCGTTGGCGGACAGTGGATGGATATGGTCATGACCGCCGTGACATCGGGGGGGGCTCAGAAGGACATCTTTCCATCGCTGCACACGGCAGCCCCGACGTTCATCGCCCTGTTTGCCCACCGACATCGCCACCTGATCCCTTTCCGCGCAACCTGGCCGGTGATCGGCTTCATCGCGCTCAACATCGTGCTCGCCACGATGTTCCTACGATGGCACTACGTGATCGATGTCGTCGCAGGACTCGTCTTGGCCGGCGCAGCAGCCGAGATCGCGGCTAGGGTCACCCACCGAGAGTGTGAACGAAGACAAGCTCGTGGCCTCCAACCTGCGTGGCCGTAGCCTTTCCGTATTGCGGGCAGCACCGTGACCACAACCGACGAGGCACGTTCCGATCCCATTGCGGTGCGGCCCGTCGTGGCCGTCATCTTCGACTGCGACGGAGTGCTGGTCGACAGCGAGCGCCTCAGTTGCGCCGCGTGGCTACCAGTCTTGGCGCACCTTGGGATTCGCACCACGCTCGCGGACATCCAGTCGTTCATCGGCCGAAGCGATCGAGCGCTGGTGACCCACTATGAACAGACGTTCGGGGTCGTGCTGGGATCTGACGCGATCACGGCTCGCGAAACCGAGTACTTCGACGCGGCCATGGGCTCGCTTCGCGCCTTCCCGGGCGTGCGCGAAACCCTGCTAGACCTCCGCTCGCAGGGCATCCGTGTCGGCGTGGCATCGTCCGGAACGCCGCGCAAGATCCAATTCAACCTCGAGCAGGCAGGACTGCGTGAGCTCCTCCGCGTCGTTTGCAGTTCGGTGGAGGTGGAACATGGCAAGCCAGCCCCCGACTTGTTCCAGCTCGCCCTGCAGCGCCTAGGAGCCTCGGCGGGCGACGCGCTCGTGGTAGAGGACTCCTTGCCGGGGCTCGAGGCGGCTCGCCGCGCCGGGATCCGCGCGATTGGCTTTACGTCGAGCCACACCGCCGACGAACTACGGCGTGCGGGAGCATGTGCGGTATTCGATGACTACGCCGCGTTTCCCGCAACGCTCAAGAGCCTGCACAGAACGACTCGTAGTCCACGCACCTGGTGATGGTTGGGTTCTCCCCGCAGGCGGCGCATGTCCGATCCCGACGCACCTTGAGCGTTCTGAACTCCATGCTCAAGGAATCATACGTGATCAAGCGCCCGACCAGCGGGTTCCCGCGGCCGAGAATCAGCTTGATCGCCTCGGTGGCCAGCAGGGTCCCCACGAGACCCGGCAGCACCCCGAGAACCCCGGCTCGACCGCAGGATGGCAGGAGATCAGCGGGAGGCGGAGCCGGATAGAGGCAGCGGTAGCACGGCCCCTGATGCGGCACGAATGTCGTGACCTGCCCCTGGAATCTGAAGACGCTTCCGTGGACGACAGGTACTGCGTGCCGAAGCGACGCGTCGCAGACGAGATAGCGCGTGGGGAAATTGTCGCAGCCGTCGACTATCACGTCCCAGCTCTCACCCAAGATTCGGTCGACATTCTGATTGGTGAGGCGCTCACGGAACTCGACAACATCCACATCGGGGTTGAGATCGCGAATGGCGATGTGCCCGCTCTCGACCTTGGCCATGCCGACCCGACTCGTACCGTGAAGGATCTGCCGATGCAGATTCGAAACGTCCACGGTATCCGCGTCAACTAGTCCCAGCCTTCCAATCCCGGCGCCAGCCAGATAGAGGGCCGCGGAGGAGCCGAGCCCACCGGCCCCGACCAACAGCACGCGCGCCCGAAGCAGGCGAGCCTGCCCCTGTTCCCCGACCTCGGGCAGTAGAAGATGACGCGAGTATCGTTCTCGCTGCTCACCCGCAAGCCCCGACTCGTGCTCCACGGCAAACCCAAGACCTTGCCAGCGCGCGAAACCAGAAACCACGTGAGCCACGCTCTCATAGCCCAACGAGACGAGGGTCTTGGCTGCACACTGGCTCCGCGTCCCTTGCGCGCAGTAGACGAAGACGTCGTGAGTCCTGTCAGGCACTCTCTTCTCTATCTGCTTCGCCAGGTGCCGCTCGGGAACCAGCATAGCTCCCGGGATATGTCCGATGCGGAACTCGTCCTCCTCCCTGACATCAACGATCACGACGGGCCGAGTGGCTCCGCCCGCATCGAGCCGCATCCGCAGTTCCTCAGCAGATACCGAGCGAGCGGCCCCGCCACGCCTGTCGTTCGCCTCGGCAAGTCTCTGGGCCATCGCCAGCACGGAAACACGTCGCATACTCCGATGTGAGAATCCAGCAGTTCGTGTCCGCCGCTGATGACGCCTGACTCACCTTGGACGCTCCATCGACCACCGCTTCAGCCGGAGAACCGGTTGCAGGTGGGTCGTCTGTACGAGTCAAATCAGACGGCCGACAGAATCCTGAGTGCGGACGCGGGTCCAGACCTTGGCCGCCGCCGGATTTGGAGACCCCCCTCATCGGTGGCCGGGATTGCCGGGGACGGCGGAGCCTTCGGTCCACGCAGACTGTCGTCGAGGCGCGCACCTTGCGGGAGTAACTCCTTGTACGTCAGAGCCCGACTACTGACCTAACCGTGCCCCGCTTCAGGCCGCTATACTGGTGCCCCCACAGGCACGGCCTCGAGGAAGGGTTCACCACGGCATGTCGACAGGAAACAGACTAGGCGAACTTCTCGTTCGCGAGAAGCTCATCAGCCTGCAGCAGCTTCGCGACGCGCAAGCGGAACAGCAGCGCTCGGGAAAAAACCTGGGCTACACGCTTGCCAAGCTTGGGTACATCTCGGACCAGGAGATCACCAGTTTCCTCAGCACTCAGTACCGCCTGCCTGCAGTAAGCCTCGACGAGTACGACATCGAGCCCGAGGTCATCAAGCTGGTTGGTCGCGAAGTGTGCGAGAAGCACAAGATCTTGCCGGTTTCGCGATCAGGATCGTCGCTCATCGTCGCGATGGCCGACCCCACGAATCTGCACGCGATCGACGACATCAAGTTTCTCACTGGCTACAACGTTGAGCCAGTCGTGGCCAGCGAGTCCTCGATCCAGACAGCGATCGAGCGCTACTACACCACCGGCCCCTCCTACGAAGAGGTCATGGCCGACCTTCAGCTCGAGGACAACGACATCGATTTTGCGGGCGAGGAGGAGGAGATCAACGCCCTGGAGCTCGAACGCGCCAGCGAAGACGCCCCTGTGGTTAGGCTCGTGAACGTGCTTCTGCTCAACGCCATACGGAAGGGATCAAGCGATATTCACGTCGAGCCCTACGAGAAGCGGCTTCGGGTTCGGTACCGCATCGATGGCGTCCTTCACGAGGAGATGACCCCCCCCATCAAGCTGAAGAACGCTCTAGTGAGCCGACTCAAGATCATGAGTCAGCTCGACATAGCAGAGCGACGTCTCCCCCAGGACGGACGCATCAAGCTCAAGCTCGGCAAAGGACGGGAGATGGACTTCCGAGTTTCCGTGCTGCCGACGATGTGGGGCGAGAAGGTCGTCCTCCGCCTGCTGGACAAAGGCAACCTCCAGCTCGACATGACCAAGCTTGGCTTCGATATCAAGCCGCTGGAGGACTTCAAGTGGGCGATCTCTCAACCGTGGGGGATGGTCCTCGTCACTGGTCCGACCGGCTCGGGCAAGACGACTACCCTCTATTCGGCCCTGAGCGATCTGAACCAGCCGGGTACCAACATCAGCACGGCCGAGGATCCCGTCGAGTACAACCTGCACGGCATCAATCAATGCCAGATGCACGACGAGATCGGGTTGAACTTCGCCATGGCCCTCCGATCCTTCCTGCGGCAGGACCCGGACATCATCATGGTAGGCGAGATTCGGGACTTCGAGACCGCAGAAATTGCCGTCAAGGCGGCACTCACTGGGCATTTGGTGCTGTCCACGCTCCACACCAACGACGCACCAGCCACGATCTCCCGACTCCTCAACATGGGGGTCGAGCCGTTCCTAATCACCGCCAGCGTGAACCTGGTGCTGGCCCAGCGGCTAGCCCGCAAGGTCTGTTCCGATTGCAGGAAACCTGTCGACTTCGATCCGCAGGTCCTCGTTGATCTCGGAGCAACCGAGGAGCAAATCCAGGGAGCCACGCTCCACAGGGGAGCCGGCTGCAACACCTGCAACGGCTCGGGGTACAAGGGTCGCATCGCGCTCTACGAGGTGATGCGTTTCGGCGACAGCCTCAAGGAACTGGTCCTCCAAGGAGCATCCGCCGCAGAGCTGAAACTCGCGGCCATCAAGAGCGGGATGTCCACCTTGCGTATGAGCGGAATCCAGAAGGTTCTCGACGGAGTCACCACTCCCGAGGAAATCCTGCGCGTAACGATGGCTGACTAAGCTGGAGAGACGACACCCGATGGCTGGCAGCGACCCCCCGCAAGGCATCAAGATCAACCTTCACCAACTCCTCCGCGCCATGATCGACAAGGGCGCGAGCGACATGCACATCACCACGGGCTCGCCACCCCTGCTGCGCATCGACGGATCCATCGTCCCACTGAAGCTCCCTCCCCTGTCGTCGATGGAAACTAAGCAACTCTGCTACTCGGTGCTCACTGAGGAGCAGAAGATCATCTTCGAGAAAGAAAAGGAACTCGACCTCTCCTTCGGCGTCAAGAACCTCTCGCGGTTTCGTGCGAACATATTCCTCCAGCGCGGAGCCGTTTCTGGGGCATTTCGCGCGATTCCGTTCAAGATTCTCAGCTTCGAGGAGCTCGGACTTCCCCCCATCGTAGCCGAGCTATCCAGAAAGCCACGTGGCCTCGTGCTGGTGACCGGGCCTACTGGTTCCGGAAAGAGCACCACGCTCGCCTCGATTATCGACCGGATCAACAGCGACACGCGTCAACACATCATGACCATCGAAGATCCGATCGAGTATCTGCATCCTCACAAACGATGCATCATCAACCAGCGGGAGGTGGGAGCCGACACGGAAACCTTCAAGAGGGCACTCAAGTACGTGCTCCGCCAGGACCCAGACGTCGTTCTTGTCGGCGAGATGCGGGATCTCGAAACCATCGAAGCGGCCCTCACGATCGCAGAGACCGGACACTTGGTCTTCGCAACGCTCCACACGAACTCCGCGGTACAGAGCATCAACCGCATCATCGACGTCTTTCCCCCCCACCAGCAGCCCCAAATCAGGGCACAGCTCTCCTTCGTACTGGAAGGCGTCGTCAGCCAGCTTCTGCTCCCGAGGGCCGGCGCTCCGGGAAGGGTCATGGCCATGGAGATCATGATACCGAACGCCGCCATCCGGAATCTGATCCGCGAGGACAAGGTCCACCAAATCTACTCGTCAATGCAGGTCGGTCAGGCCAAGTACGGGATGCAAACGCTCAATCAGTGTCTGCATTCGCTCTTCCTCAAGAAGCTCATCACCTACGAGGAGGCCATCGGACGCTCCAGCGATCCCGAGGAACTCCGCACCATGATGGAAAGCTCTCAGCCGCGCGATCGCCAGCCCGCCACGTCGCAGGCGTCCCCGCAACGACGTTGAAAGGCATGCGTTCGGTGCCCCCCAAAACCCCGTCCTCAGCAAACCAGCCACTCGAGCATCGCTCGGCGGGCAGAGGTGGGCGTGCGTCGAGTGGAGTCACCGACAGCCCACAACAGGGGGAGGGCCCAGCAAATCCCGCAGAGAAGACCGACCGGCCACTCCGCCCAAAGAAGAAACGGGTACTGGGTGGCGCGCCCCGCCGAAACCGGACAGAGTCCGCGCGCCCCCCCAACGTCGGCGGCGTCGCCGGGAAGGCACCGGGCTCTCATCCCAGTGCCGTTGGCGCCGCTCAGGACCAATACTGGTGATTTTCGCATGTGTGGAGTCTTCGGAATCTTTGGTCATCCAGAGGCAGCCAATCTCACCTACCTGGGGCTGCACGCGCTCCAGCACCGTGGGCAGGAGAGCGCCGGCATCGTCACGAGCGACGGCGAGCGGCTCACTGCACACCGTGGAATGGGGCACGTCATTGACGTCTTCCCAACCGAACAGCTAGCGCGACTCAAAGGTACGCATGCCATCGGTCATGTCAGGTACTCGACCGCGGGTGGGTCCCACATCAAAAACGCCCAGCCGATTGCAGTGGACTACGTCCGCGGATCCATGGCGTTTGCCCACAACGGCAACCTGACGAACGCTCAAGCCCTGCGCGAGCGGCTCGAAGAACGCGGCTCCATCTTCCAGAGCAGCGGCGATACCGAGGTCGTCGTCCATCTGGTCGCGATGAGCACCCAACGCGCCGTCGAGGACAGGCTCGCCGATGCCTTAAGCCAGGTCCGCGGAGCCTATTCCCTGGTTTGCCTCACGGAGAAGACCCTCATCGCGGTACGTGACCCAATGGGGATCCGCCCGCTGTGCCTTGGTGAGGTGAAACCGGGTGGCGCCCCGGTCGTGGCCAGCGAGCCGTCGAGCTTCGACCTCATTGGTGCTAGATTCGTTCGAGAGCTCGCACCCGGGGAGATGCTCACCCTCAACGAAGACGGCATACGCTCGAGCTTCCCATTCGGCGCGGAGCCCCGCCGAATGTGCGTATTCGAGTACGTCTACTTCGCGCGTCCCGACTCCACGCTCGGCGACATCAACGTCTACGCCGCGCGCAAGAATCTGGGCCGTTACCTCGCCGAACAGCATCCGGTCGATGCCGACGTCGTGATTCCCGTTCCCGACTCGGGTGTCCCCGCTACCATCGGATACTCCGAGCAGTCGCGGATCCCGTTCGAGATGGGACTCGTTCGTAGCCACTACGTCGGCCGAACCTTCATCGAGCCGCAGCAGAGCATTCGGCACTTCGGCGTCAAGCTCAAGCTCAATCCGGTTCGCCACATCCTCCGGGGGAAGCGCGTCGTTGTCATTGATGACAGCATCGTGCGCGGCACGACCAGCAGAAAGATCGTGAAGATGGTTCGCGAGGCTGGAGCCAAGGAAGTCCATCTGCGGATTTCGAGCCCTCCGAACCGGTGGCCCTGCTACTACGGAATCGACACTCCGACTCGTGCGGAACTCATCGCCGCCAGCCACTCCCTGGAGGAGATCAATCAGTACGTCACCAGCGACACCCTCGGCTACCTATCGCTCGAGAAGATGATCGAGGCGGTAAACGCAACCAATCCCGGCGTTCCAGCCGCTGACCGTGGCTTCTGCCACGCCTGCTGGAGCGGCGACTATCCCATTGCGTTCACGCCCCACCCTCGCCAACGTCAGCTCCGGTTGCTCGACGCTTGAACGAGCAGTTCCGCATCGGTCTGCTGGACTCGCCATGGGACCCTCGCCCCCTCGGGAGTTGGGGGGCATGGTTTGGAACAACGAGCCCGTTCGTTCAGCGCAGGTCGAGCGGCTATCCGCGGAAATAGCAGCCAAGCCGGCTGAAGTGCACCGACCATGCCCCGGCGGACTCGTCCTCGTAGATGATGCCGACATCGCCACCGGGACCGAGGACAGCGGAGGGACCGAGGGTCGCGCCGGGTGTGTCCGTGATGCGAGCACGCGGAGACACGACCGATAGCGATGCGTCCAGCGTCTGCGCGTAGAGTTCGTAGTTGCCGTATTCGTCGTAGTCGTCAGCCCACAGCAGCAACACCTCGTTGCCCAGGGAGAGTAAAGACTGGGTGCGCGCAAACGATGCCCCCGAGGTCACAGGGCGAGGAGCTTGCAGAACGGCGCCGCTCTCGTCGATAGCGGCTCCCCAGATTGCGGAGCCAGGCCCGCCGTCATAATGGCCGTACGTCACAACGTACCGGTCGCCAACCCACGCAAGGCTGGGGCTAACGCCTCCGACGTCCGAGAGCTCAATCACGTCAGTGAGAGGCGACAGAGCGGTATCGTAGATTCGGACGCCCACGCGATCACTGGCCACCAGGTAAAACGCGAGCGCGAACGAATCTCCCCCACGCACCAAGCGCGGTCTACGCACGTCCATGTCCGGAGGCGTCAGACTGAGCAGCTCGCCTTGCCTCGATCCATCGGCTCCGATCCGCTGGGCCTTCGCGACGTATGCGGCTGAGTACTGGTCCGCGTATACCACGACGTACTCGTCCTGACCCACGACCAGACCGCTCTGAATGGAGAACCCTCTCGAATCCGAGATCCGCATGTCGGGGCCGAGCTTCACCCCTGACGCATCCAGCAGGTTGAAATACACCTCGTAGTTCTCTTCGCGTCTGTCGGACCATGTCACCGCGAACCCGTGCTCGGACCAGCCGAATGCTCCAGTGAGTGCGTCATTCGGAGTCGTCGAGATCGCAGTCTCGGTGTCGAGCTTCTGGCCCAGGCGGTCAAGGTGCACGGAATAGGTGACCCAACGTTCGCGCTGGACCCCGAAATTGGCGGCATAGCGCGTTCCATCGAACGCAATGTCTCCGCTTGCAACGTCGAGCGCGTCGTCGCCGGTGAGCCGCACGCCGCCGCCAATATCCACCACGGTGTCCGCGAGCTCGTCCGTCTCTCCGTCGCAGTCGTTATCGATCCCGTCACAGAGTTCGGTAGCTCCGGGATAGACGAGCGGTGACCGGTCGTCACAGTCCTCACCGCAGGCCGCAGTCTCCGTGGATGCGCCGCACGGGCGAGGACCGGACACCCCATCCCCGTCCTGATCTATGAACCACGGCACGTTGCGGCATGCCCCGGAAGTCTCGTCGCAAATGTCCTCGGTGCACGGATCGCCATCATCGCAGAGATCGACTCGAATCGGCGAACATACCCCATCCACACAAGTCGACGCGGCGCATGGCGACGAAGGACAGTCTGCAGAAGAATCACACGCACCCGGGACAGCACTACCGCCTCCACCCGCAGCCGCTCCGGCGGACGCCAAACCGTCCTTCGACTCCGGCACGTCACTTCGCGAACCGCAGGCGCCGAGAATCACCCCACCCCACAGGACCAGCACAGGGAACGCGATCGACGAACCCGAGCGCGCTCGGAACGCCA
>CAYRKE010000002.1:62616-104037 GCA_964424695.1 uncultured Polyangiaceae bacterium | reverse complement strand
CACAGGACCAGCACAGGGAACGCGATCGACGAACCCGAGCGCGCTCGGAACGCCAACGTCGGAGCCGTCCTCCCCCGCTCCACCGACGGGGACGGGGACGGGCAATCCCGGTGCGCCACACCCGAGACTCGGCAAGCCAGTGCCCCCAACGGAGCCGTCCGCCCAACAGATCCGCCGCTCGATATCACAAGCACACTCCAAATCCGTCCACGTCGATGGCAGAACAGATGAGGCCTGGCGCGCACGCATCCACCGAAGGACGCGGGCAGAGCGCCGCACACTCGGTCCCAAAGCTCGAGACGACACAGGCAAATCCAGACTGACAGTCGGGATCCCCACCGCACGGCTCCCCCTGAACCCCGGTGCCCGACGGGGCGCATTCCGTCCCGAAGATCTCAGGTGAGCACGGATCAGCCGGGTAGAGTGCCATGGGGTAGCAGCCTTCGCCTGCGGCGCAGCCGCTGGGTGAGCTGAATGGATCACAAGGTAGTACCGCCGCGGGCTCGTGCTCAACCGGAGGACAGGGGCTCTCGACATACTCGGATTCAAGGTCGAACACCACGGGCTCGCCGCCGCTTCCCCCCATGACCTCGGGTGCCGATCCCCCAGTCACCGATGGACGTTCCGCGAACTCCCAGGCAATCCCCCCACTGGCAACGGATACTGTGCCCGCCGCACCGGCTGCACCTGCCACGCCGGAAGTGCCCCCTCCGCCGTCATCACCAGAACGGTCGAATGCCAACCCCGCGTCCTCACCGCAACTCGCGAGGATCAGGACAACTGCGCCTGTCAACGCTCGCCAGGCTCCCATATCGCCGAGCTATAGCGCGTTTGGGCTGGTGGCACCACGATCGCCGCCCGTCCCCGACGAGCTCAGACCCGGCTCAGCCACCGAGCCGGCTCCGCGAGGCTGGCGGAGGGCTCGGGGCGCTTACGTCCCCCTGAACCCTCGTGCTAATGACGCCCCATGCGCATCTGCCTCGGCACGAGTCTTCTCTTCATGAGCGCGTTGGGTTGCGGCCGAGTCGATGAGCCGCCCGCCCCCCGAACCAGCGTTGCCCTCGAGTCGACCTCGACACCAGCGTCCGCTCCGCCCCTCCCCTCGGAATCGGCCGAGAAAATCGGTACAGTTCCAACGGCGAATTCCCCTACTGACGGCCCCCGAGTGAGCGGCGGCGCCTGCGTCGTGCCGTGGAGCGAGACCCCAGCCACACCAGTTCGTCCCGCGTCGGTGTGCCCGAAGCCCACCGCGACGCTTCCATCACTACGCCATGGCGGGGTCGTGTTCCGAGATGCGCCCGGCAGTCCGCGCATCAGTGTCGAGCTCGCCCAAACGCCAGACCAGCGCAGCGTGGGACTGATGTTTCGGACTTCACTCGACCCCAATTCGGGCATGCTTTTCTCCTGGAGCGACCAGGCAGTACGAAGCTTCTGGATGCACAACACGTGCCTGCCGCTCGACATGCTCTTCATTGCTGCGGACGGGACCATCAGTGGCATCCTTGAGCAGGTTCCTCCCATGAACGACCTGCCGCGCAGCATAGACTGCCCTGTTCGACATGTATTGGAGGTGAACGCTGGCTGGTGCCGGGCCCATGGAATCGTGCCTGGTCAACGCGTGGCTCTTGAGGAGTAGTCACGCTCGCCCAATCGGATGCGGCTTTTGCGACAGAACGGGAGGCCTAGGGTTGACGGAGTGATCCTCTCGGAGCGGCTCACTTCTACTGGTTCGGGGTTGACGGCGGCAAAACGCAGGGGCATTGGGTGCTGACCATGATGCTTCGTGCGCGCCCCGTTGACCGTACCCACGCTAATCCTATTGCCGAAGCCCCTCAGGCAGCCCACCCGCCATGCTCGGCGTCTGGCAAAGCTATGCCAGAAGCGGAGCGGAGCGGACGTGGGGTGGGTGAGCACCGCAGGCCGAGGAGACCGAAGCCTGAAGCCCAGATCGGCAGGCGTCCTCTCACACAACTCTCCTGCACAAGTGCCAAGTGGGCACTCGTTTCGTTACTCGTTCTCTCGTGTGATCGCGTCCCGGAGCCGGAGCCAGGCTACCAGCAGAAGCAGTCCGCTGCGGCGCTCGCGTCGGCGTCCGGGAGTCCGGTTCAGACGAAGTCCTCACCGAGCGCCGACCTGGCTGAATCGAAACCCTCCTCCGCCGGAGTCTCAATGGCAAGGGACAACGCGCCAGGGGGGGATCCCGAAAAGGGTGACTTCACGCTCCAAGAAGCGCTGAAGGGGCTCCCTGGCACAGGCTCCCCCAAGGCCCGTATCGAAACGGACCTTGGTACGCTGGAATGCGAGCTCTACGATGACAAGGCGCCGATCACGGTCGCGAACTTCGTGGGGCTCGCGCGTGGTACCCGCCCCTGGAAGAACCCCAAGGGTGACTGGGTAAATGAGCCCGCCTACGACGGGACCGTCTTCCATCGCATCATCAAGGGCTTCATGATCCAAGGTGGTGACGCAGAAGGCACGGGCCGTGGCGGGCCCGGATACGTCTTCAAAGACGAGGTTTGGGACGGCGCCAGACACGACCGCCGTGGCCTACTGTGTATGGCGAATCGCGGGCCCAACACGAACGGCGCGCAGTTCTTCATCTTGGATGGGCCTGCGCCACACCTGGATCGCGGTTATACCATCTTCGGCCATTGTGGACCGGACGCACTCGTCGAGAAGCTTGCGTCGGTCCCGGTTGTCGGGGAACGCCCCACCAAGGCCCCCGTCATCAAGCGCGTCACGATCACCCGGAAGTAGCCCGAGAGCCTTCGCGCTGCAACGAACAGGACGCGCTACTGAGGTACCCGGGCAGAGCGGTCTGCCCGAAGGGAACCGCGTGCCTGAGCCACCCATCGCGAGGCGAGTCGCGGCCGGTCCCCACACAAGGCGCGGATGAAGACGCTCCGCTGGCCCGTGCTCAGTCAGGCTCGTAGATCACGGTCTGGGTCGGCTCGATGGTGTAGTACGAAGCCCATTCGGGCCGCTCGAAGGTAAGCGCCCCGAAGGCGTTGACCACCACGGACCACGCCGCGAGCACCGCGAACGTGGGTCTCGCGCAAAGCTCCACAAGATAGATGAGCATCATGAGCAACACGATGTAGTCGTTCGCGAAGCGGTATCCGAACTGAACCCATCCGCTGTTCTGATAGAGGAGGGTCGGCAGCGCCACAGCGGCCACGCTTGCCCAGAGCCCCCGGGAGAGCGCCAGGGACTGACTCCGATGGGCAACCCAGAGCAGAAAGGGGCTGGTAAACCAGAGAGCAAGCCCGTGCCCATTGATTCGGAAAGGCGCCGCCGAGTCCCCACCCGTCCACGGCAGACTCGTGAGCATCACCCCCAGGTTGCGAGCCAGATAGTGGTAGTGGAATAGCCCCCACTCCTCCATCCTTGACTGCCAGCGCACCGTGAGGAAACGGTACCCCGGCTCGAACGGATCGCCAAACCTGAGTTGGTTGTGAAAGAGCGTCAGCGTAACCGCAAGAACAACCGGCAGCGAGAACCGTCCCAGCAGCCCCACCAGTGTCGACCAATCCACCCTGGGCCTCGCCTTGTCGCATCGGCCTTCTCCCCGCTGAAGTCGAGCTCCCGAAGCGACCGCCCAGGCCTCGGTCACGAACAATGGCGCGGCGAACACGAGGGGCGAACGTGTCAGCAATCCAAGCCCCAGGGCGATCCCTGCAGTGAGTGGCCGTTCCGCTCCAAGAGCGGAGTGACAGTAGAGCGCCATCAGTGCAACGCCCACGACGTGGGCGGCATACCAAACCGTGCCCTGACTGGCGCTGAAGAAGTAGGGAGTCCCCAGTGCCCCCAGCACCGCGAACCCCACGCTGCGCGCCTCCGAACCAACGCCCACGATGCGACGCAGCTTCTCGAGGGCGAGAAACAAAACGGCTGGGCCGAGCCCGGCAAACAAGCCGAAGACCAGACCGTCCGGGACTCGCTCCGCGCTCCCCGCAAGCCAAACGATCGGCACCAGAAGCACTGCGGGAAACGGTGGAAAGGTCACGTACCACTTGCCGTCGTGGAGCGCGAAGTCGTTACCACCGGCGTATTCGGGCGGAGCACCAGGAAGGCTCAGCCGCCCCTTGAGCCAGCTTTCGGCCAAGAGCGCGAAGTGGTTGTACGCGGTGTGCTCCACGCGCAAAGCAGGCGCCATCACGACAAGGATCACCGCCGTCACCGCGACGTAGATCGCTACAGCGAGCGCCCAGCGACGCCGGGTCGAGATCGAGAGGGGTGGCATCAGAGGCCTGCCAAGCTAACACGGTCCCGGCAACGACTTGGCAGCGTCCGGCCCGCATTCAGGGACGGGATTGCCAGTCTGTCGCCCGACGGCAGAACCGCAGGGCATTGCGGGCGGAGATCAGCGGCGCTACCGTGGCTCCACCGTGGTCGCCCAGCAGTTTATTGTCCCTCTAGCCGATTTGGAACATGGGCCAAAGCAGGTGTCCTGGACCATCCCTCGCGCGTGGCTTCAGAGCGCCCTTCAGGACTCGGGCGCTGAGCCGCGAGACGACGGAACGGTCGAAATCGAGCTCACCCGGGACGGTCGGGAAGTCCTGGTTCGAGGCAGTGCCCAGGTGCCCCTCACCATGACGTGTGTGAGGACGCTGGAGCCCATCAATGTCGACGTCTCCCCCGAGATATTTCTGCTCCTGGAGCAGGTCCCAGAACCCGGCCCCCAGGCGCGCAGGCTGGCCCAGACGCATCAGCCGAAAGGCCGCCACGGAAGTGCCAAGAAGCCACCGACAGAATCGCAAGCCAAGGCATGGGCCGACGCCCCGGTCCTGGCCAGCGAGGACGCGGCCCGGGACTTCTTCCGGGGGGACCGAATCGAGCTCGATGAGTTCATTCGGGAGTTCATCATCCTCGAGCTTCCCATGGCACCGGTGCGATCGGACTTGCACTCCGAGCCAGAGGCGGCTAGTTCTCCGCCCTCTGCCGGGCACCAGGCCCCGGGCGAAATCGACCCAAGACTGGCGCCGCTCGCCGCGATTGCGCAGCGCATGAGGCAGAAAGAGCACAAGGAGTAGAGCCGTGGCAGTACCCAAGCGACGCAAGAGCAGCAGTAGGCGCGACATGCGACGCGCCAATCACGATAAGGTGGCAGCGCCCAACATCGTTCCCTGCCCCAGTTGCTCAGCCCCGATGGTTCCCCACCGCGTCTGCCCATCCTGCGGCCAATACCGTGGGCGTCAATTGGTTCAGCCGCCGAGCAAAGACTCGGAGAGCTGACTCCAGCGCGACGCTGTATCGGAGCGCCCCGGTCGCTGCTCCCTCTTAGGCGCGCCCTCGATAGGCGAAGGGCGTAGCTTGCGCCGCGCGGTTCGTGTCTTGTTAAGAAAATCGACCGGGGCACGGTTGTCACCATGGCCAAGCAGTACTGGCAGAGTCGCATTGTCGGAACAGGGTCGTACACGCCCGAGCGAGTCGTAACCAATGACGATCTCGCACGAATCGTGGACACGTCGGACGAGTGGATCACCACTCGGACCGGGATCAAGGAGCGGCGGTACGCCGCTGATGACGAGGCAACGAGTGATCTTGCCCTAAAGGCCTCGCGGCGTGCACTCGAGATGGCGGGACTCACACCAGCCGATCTCGATATGATCATCGTCGGCACCATCACCGCCGACATGCGACTGCCGGCGTGCGCGGCGATTCTTCAAGCCAAGCTTGGCTGCCCGCAGATCCCCGCCTTCGACGTCGCTGCCGCGTGCGCTGGATTCCTTTTCGGGATGAGCACTGCTGACCAGTTCATTCGCACCGGCATGGTCAAGCGAGTCCTGGTCGTCGGAGTCGAGCTTCTCAGTCGATTCACGAACTTCAAGGATCGCAACACCTGCGTCCTGTTCGGCGATGGCGCTGGCGCAGTGGTGCTCGAGCGCTGTGAGCTCGGCTCGCCACGCGCGATTCTGTCAACCCGGCTCTTCACCGACGGCAGCCTCGTCGACGCCCTGAAGATCCCGGCAGGTGGCAGCCTCGAGCAGCTCACCGCCGAGAGCTTGGAAGCCGGCCGCGACAAGGTTCACATGAACGGCCCGGACGTCTTCAAGGTTGCCGTCCGCAATCTCACAGGCGTCACCCTTGCAGCACTCGAGGAGGCGCAGTTCTCCACCGACGATATCGATTGGGTCGTCGCCCACCAGGCGAATATGCGCATCATCAGCCAGGTCGCGACGCGGCTCAAGATTCCGCTCGACCGCTTTGTGCTGAACATCGAGCGCTTCGGCAACACGTCGAGCGCATCCATACCGCTTGCCTTGGACGAGGGTGTGCGCGACGGGCGCATCAAGGAAGGCAACACCGTCGTGATGTGCGCACTCGGCGCAGGAATCTCCTGGGCCAGCGCCCTCGTCCGTATGTAGAGACTCGGAGAAGGATGATGAGCACAGTCTGGTTGTTTCCGGGACAAGGGTCCCAGTCGGTGGGCATGGGTAAGGCTCTCTGCGAGAGCTCGCCTGCGGCCCGAAGCGTCTTCCAGCGGGCGAACGAGGCCCTCGGGTTCGACCTCACGAAGCTCTGCTTCGACGGTCCAGAATCCGACCTGATGCTGACGGCCAACACCCAGCCGGCCATTCTCACCACGAGCATCGCGATCCTGGAAGCGATGAAAGAGGCTCTTCCCAGTCTGCCTCTGCCTGCCTTCGCAGCAGGCCACTCCCTCGGCGAGTACAGTGCTCTAGTGGCTGCTGGCGCTCTGGCTTTCGAGGACGCCGTCCGGCTTGTCCGTCTCCGCGGAAGGGCCATGCAAGAAGCCGTACCCGCCGGCCAAGGGGGGATGGCGGCCATCATGGGTGCTGACCCCGAGGCCGTGGAGCAGCTGTGTGCGGACGCGGCTCAGGGCGAAATCGTTTCGCCAGCCAACTTCAACGGGCCGGGTCAGATCGTCATCGCTGGCCACGCTGGCGCAGTGGAGCGAGCTTCCGCCCTGGCCGCGGATCGCAAGCTGAAGGCCATTCCGCTGAAGGTGAGTGCCCCTTTCCACTGCGCGCTGATGGCGCCCGCGGCGAACGCTGTCGCCGAGGCGCTCGAGACGCTCGCGGTCCACCCCTTAGCTTTCCCGATAGTATCGAACGTCGAAGCAATACCCAACGCAGACCCGTCCAAGGTGAAGGATTTGCTCGTGCGGCAGGTTTCGTCACCCGTGCAATGGGAACGCACGATAGCTTGGCTTTCCCAGCACGGTGTCGACCAGGGCCTGGAAATCGGCCAGGGAAAGGTGCTCTCCGCCCTCGTGAAACGCATCGCCAAAGTGGTGAAGGTCGTCAACGTGGCGGAACCTTCGGACGTCGCAAAGATCGCAGATCTGTTCGTCGGTTCTGGCGCACAGAGCGCCACTCCGGCCCAATAACCGACCCAGGATGGAGTCTGGCATCCGGTGCGAAACCGATTTCGCCCATTGCATCGCGTGAGGACGTGGTAAACACGGCCCGGCTCCCTTCGGGAGCCCACCGTCAATCGGGATTCTGGCGATATCATGTTCGACAAACGCGGCAAACTCGCCTGTCAAGCAATGGCTAGCCGGTATGCCGTAGCCGAGTCTCCAAGCAGTCACCGGCGCGTCAGAGCCCTTGCGTCCGAGTCACGAAACATGACGGCGAAACCCCCTAGTAGCAAGGCAACCAGGATCGCCCGCTCAACGCACGGACGATCTCTGGTCTGCTGATTCGAAACAGCGTGATCGAACGCACCCCACCGCAACCCGCGAGTGGGCGAATTCTGGAGGCATCATGGCGGAAGCGCGCAACATCGAGGAAGAAGTCAAGCGCATCATCAAAGAGCAGCTCGACGTGGACGAGAAGGACATCAAGCCCGAGTCGTCGTTCATTGACGACCTGGGTGCCGACTCGCTCGGCCTCGTGGAGCTCGTGCTGGCGTTTGAAGAGGCTTTCGAACTCGACATTCCGGACGAGGACACGGAGAAGATCCGGACCGTCAAGGACGCCGTAGAGTACATCACGAAGAACAGCAACGGCTGACGCGAAAGCGGGGCGTTTCGTCGGCCAATTGCCCCGAGGAAGCATATGGAGCGAGTAGTCATTACCGGAATTGGGCTCGTCACACCGTGCGGGCTCGACGCAGATACAACTTGGCAGAACCTAGTCGCTGGCAACAGCGGCGTCGGGCCGATCACTCTCTTCGAAACGACGGATGAGTATCCGACGCGGATCGCCGCCGAAGTCAAAGGCTTCGATGCGGCGCTCTACATGGAGAAGAAGAAGATCAAGGAGACCACTCGCTTCATCCCGTTTTCCTTGGCGGCCACCAAAATGGCGGTCGCAAACGCCCAGCTCGAGCTCAGTGAGCAGGACCGAGAACGCACGGGCACCTTCATCGGAGTGGGACTCGGTGGCCTTGAGAGCATCGAGAGAGTCTCCCTCGTCTTGCACGAGAAGGGACCGAAGCGCGTCAGCCCCTACTTCATTCCCTCCCTCATCGCAAATATGGCGGCGGGGCAGGTCTCCATCGAGTACGGGCTGAAAGGGCCCTGTCTGGCGCACACGAGCGCGTGCGCGTCGAGTGCCCACGCGGTGGGCGAAGCCTTCCGCTGGATTCAGCACGGGCAAGCGGACGTCATGTTCGCTGGCGGAGCCGAAGCCACCATCACGGGCATCGGAATCGCGGGCTTCAGCGCGATGTTCGCGCTGAGTCGCCGCAATGATGAGCCGACGCGGGCTAGTCGTCCGTGGGATCGGGACCGCGACGGCTTCGTCTGCGGAGAAGGTGCGTGCACCATGATCCTCGAATCGCTCAGCCACGCCAAGCAGCGGGGAGCCAGGATCATCGCCGAGGTCACCGGGTTCGGCGCGACTGCAGACGCCTATCACATCACCAAGCCCGCCCCGGACGGCGCTGGCGCCACACGCGCCATGCGGCTAGCACTCAAGGACGCCAGGCTCAATCCCGATCAAGTCGACTATGTCAACGCCCACGGGACTTCGACACCGACTGGGGATATCGAGGAAGCCAAGGCGATTGTTGGAGTGTACGGCGACCACGCCCGCTCCAAGAAGCTGTGGGTGAGCTCGACCAAGTCCATGACCGGACATCTTCTTGGAGCCGCTGGCGCCCTCGAAGCCGCGGTTTGCGCCAAGGCAATCGCGACGGGTTCCGTCCCACCCACGATCAATCTCGAGAACCAGGATCCGGAGTGCGAGATCGACTGCGTTGCGAACACCGCGCGCGAACGCAAGATTCGCCATGCGATGTCCAACTCCTTTGGTTTCGGCGGCACCAACGCGACGCTTATCGTTTCTGCATTCGAAGGTTAAGGCGCTCCTCGCCGCTCATCCGGCTGTGTGTGCTGCCGGTAATCTGACAGCTGTTCCTTGCGGGCCAGGGTCGCGCGATGCAATGCCCCTACTGCAGTGAGATGGATAGCCGGGTGGTCGATTCTCGCACTGCTGCCGGGGGCGCGAGTATCTGGCGGCGGCGCGAGTGCGACAGATGCAAGAAGCGCTTCACGACCTACGAGCGGGTTGAACACACACTTCCAACGGTAGTGAAGAAGAACGGCCAGCGCGAACCGTTCGACCGGCAGAAGATCCTTCGCAGTCTGAGTATTGCGTGCAGCAAGCGGCCTGTTTCCACCGAAACGCTCGAGGAACAGGCCGCGTCGCTGGAACGTGAGCTGGCGCAGAGCGGTGAACGCGAGGTCTCATCGATGGTCATTGGCGAACGGGTCATGGCCCGACTCAAGGGCCTCGACAGCGTCGCGTATGTGAGATTTGCTAGCGTTTACAAGTCGTTTCGTGACATAGATGACTTCATGCACGAGATGGCAGCGCTTGTACCCTCTGGCTCGGCGGAGTAGGCCTCTGGGAATGACTGACGTCGACACGCGAATGATGACCCGCGCCCTTGCTCTGGGGCGGGCTGGAGATCCGTCGCCCAACCCGCACGTCGGTTGTGTCATTGCCGACGGGGAGTCCATCGTTGCAGAGGGCTTTCACGCGTCTGCGGGTCTCGAACACGCTGAAGTGATGGCGCTCCGCGCCGCCGGGGAGTCGACTCGAGGCAAAACCCTCTACGTCACTCTGGAACCCTGCAACCATGAAGGCCGCACCCCGCCATGTGTCGAAGCCATCCTGCGAGCGGGGATTGCCAGGGTGGTCGTTGCCTGCCGAGATCCCAACCCGTCAGTTCCCGGCGGTGGAATCGAGCGGTTACGTGAAGCCGGAGTCGAAGTCGTCGTTGGTGTCCTCGAGAAGGACGCGAAGACGGCCATCAGGCCCTGGACGAAGTACATCACTGACGGAACCTCATACCTTAGCCTGAAGCTGGCGGTTTCACTTGACGGTCGGATCTCCACACGGACCGGCGCATCCAAGTGGATCACTGGCGAAGAGGCGCGTCACCGAGTCCAGGCTCTTCGCGCCGCACATGACGCGGTCATGGTGGGCATCAACACGATCCTCTCGGACGACCCACGACTCACGGTTCGCGATGTGCCCGGCCGAAGCCCCGTCCGCGTGGTGGTCGACAGCAAGCTGCGCCTCTCGCGCTCGAGCCAAGTCGTAGTGGGCGCTCGCGAAACCCCCACGTGCGTCATCACCACGTTGGACGCCTCGAGAGCGGCGGCCGATGCCCTTGAGGAAAGCGGCGTTTCCATCATTCGGGTGCCGCCGACGGCCGAGGGGCGCTGCGATATGCAAGCCGCTCTGCAGCAACTCGCGGCCCGTGAAGTGGTCAGTGTGCTGTGTGAGGGCGGCTCCGAGGTGGCCGGTAGTCTGCTGGCTGGTGCGCTTCCTGATGAAATGCATGTCTTCGTCGCCCCAATCCTTCTCGGACCACGAGGCCGTCCGGGAGCCGTTGATTGGGCAGGACCTGCGGCCCCTGCGGATGCACCCCGAATCGAGAATCCGCAGTGGGAGCTCTGCGGCGCCGATGCCTACGTCTACGGGACGTTGGTGTATCCGAAACGCACGGGTCGGGGTTCGGCAGGGTAACGCAGTGCTGGCGCGGCACACGGTTCCCCGTCAGGCGAACCGACGTGTCGCGTTCCTCGTTGGCATGCGCACCGACCCGCAAGCTGGGTTCCCGCGTCCGAACTCGGCGTCACACCAGGGGCGTGATTCGGCGTGGCTTGCCAGGCTTCGGCTCCGGGCTCGGGTGTTGTATGCGCACCCCGGTTCGACCGGATTGCAGAAGCAGAGCGGATGCTTGGGGGATGTTGAGGAGTCGCGTTGTGTCCGGCGCCTCGGGACTTCGAGCGGATCCCGAGCTCCGCGTTGCCTCGACGCCGGACGCGACTATGCTTCAGTAAGATGTCGATCTTGGAGATCCTGAAGTACCCAGACGCGCGGCTTCGCACGGTCGCTGAGTCGGTGACTGAAGTCACCGACGAGATTCGGAAGATCGTCGACGACATGGCGGAGACGATGTATGCCGCCCCCGGGGTCGGATTGGCCGCGAATCAGGTGGGCATCGCGAAGCGGATCTTCGTTATCGACATCGCCGGCGAAGACGAGCCCAGCGACCTCCGCGTGTTCATCAATCCGGAGATCCTCCACGTCGACGGAACCCAGGTCCACGAGGAAGGGTGCCTCTCTTTTCCGGGTGCGACAGCCGAGGTCAAGAGAGCTGCCGTGGTCAAGGTTCGCGCCTTGGATGAGAGCGGCAAGCTGTTCGAGCTCGAGGCAACGGACCTGATGGCCATCGCGATCCAGCACGAGAACGATCACCTCAACGGCGTGCTCATGATCGACAAACTCAACGCCATCAAGAAGCGTCTCGTGGCCCGAAAGGTCGCCAAAGTTTCCCCCGCACCGTAGTGGGGACGACAGCGACAACGAGCAGCTGCTGCGCCATCCGCTCCTTCCGGCGGAGCAGCCTCTCTTGAGCGCTAGGGGGTCAGGCCCTTGAGGTCGAGCGGATCGGCGCCACGACGGATGAGTGCGTCGATGACCTGAGAAATGCTGGGACCCGCTCGGAACTGCCCAATCGGGAACCCACCGTCAGGCGCGGCAGTCCGCTCGTAGACGAAAGCATCGCCCACCATTACGGTTTCTGCCGCAGCCCCGATGACTTCAGCGATCCGAGTAACTCGGAACTTCGCGTCGAGGACTCCGGCTTCCACGACTAAGTCAAAGCTCGCAGCGACGAGCGCGGAGGCGGACGACGGGGCCATTCCGGCTCGATGAGCGGCAACGAGAGGAACCAACCGGGCAAGTGCACCCTGAACCCTAGCGTCGGGGAGATAGCCAGTCAGGGGTCGAGAGTCACAGGCGAGAATGATATCGACCGCGCGCTCGCCGTCCCGCATATCGACGATCACTCTCGGCGCGAGCGAACGCGCGAATGCCACCACTTCCGAGAACCCCACGGAGTCCCTGTCGACCGCCAGCTTCGTGGCACTGGGGTGACCCAGCACCCAATCGTCGACTCCCTGAACAGCGACGACCCCTTCGGCGGCACCCGCGCGACTCAGTGCGCTCATTAGGGACGCCGTGCCCACGGACGGTGTACCCACGACCAGCACCCGAAGACCGGCCTTCAGCGCCACCTCGAGGAGCTGCGCCATCCCCCCCGACAGCACCTGACCTTCCACTAGCTCGGCCAGTGTCTGTTTCGGGGTCCGAACTCGCCGCAAAGACAGGGCAACACCGGTCGGAGCGACCCCCCCTAGCACCGCATGAACCTCGATCCCCTCAGGGAGCAGCCGCCAAACGCACTCCTCATCTGGGCGGAGGGGTGTGCCAGATTTTTGGCAAACACGCCCGATGGCACGAACAAGAGCCAAATTTGAGCTAAACACCGACTCGCTGCGTTCAACGTGATCGTCGAAGACCGCGTAGATGAGGTCGAAGCGCAGCACCCTCACCTCGACGACCCGCGGGTCGGATAACAGTCGAGTAACGGGGCCCAGCTCAAGCAGCTCGGCGCGCGCGTCAGCAAGCACCCGTTCCGCAGGAACCTCCGCCGGAAGCTCCCCATCCTGCACGAGGTCATCAAACTGTTCCTGAAGAATCGTCAGGAAACGAGCCGCCAGCCGCTCGTCGACATCCTTGTCGAGCGCTCCGGGAGCCAGCGATTCGTGAACGCGCTCGATCAACGTTCGCACAGCCCTCTGAGCCGCGGAGAGCGTGCGCTCCTCCTCCGCCATGGAGTCTCGCTCGGCGGGATCCCAGGGCGTTTCTCGATACCGGGCTTGCGATACTTCTTCGCCAGGAGAGGCCGAGAGAGCAAACTGAGGAGCGTCCGCTTCCCCTGTCGCCTCCGGCTTCGGCTGAAGTGTCGCGGCGTTTGCCCCCTCGCCGACAACCAGCGATGGACTGCTCGTTGGCTCGGACGCCAGCCCCCCGGCTCCGCTCTGTTCGCCGCGGCCACCGCCCGAACGCAGGGACACCTTGGGACGCCCGAACAAGCCAGGGCCGTGCTGCGGCGCCTCCCGAACGCGTCCCTCGCGTACAGCCCCCGTGTCCTCTTCGGTTGCTGACTCGACGCGCAGGACGAAGTCGCCGATGTAGATTCGATCGCCCTCGTGAACAATAGTCGCCTGGGTAATGCGGCGACGGTTCACGTACGTGCCGTTCGTACTGTTCAGATCCGTGATGATGAAGCGCCCGTCGCGGAAGATGAGTCGCGCGTGTCGCTTCGAGACATTGCCCTTGGGCAGCGTGAGATCATTGCCCTGAACGCGACCGACACTCAGCTCAGCGGCCTGAAACACTTCACGACGTTCTCCACCGCCCTTTTCGGTGACGACAATTGCGAAGATGGGTTTATCTGCCTGCATTTGCGGCGACGGCACAATGAGTGCAGATAGCTTCCGGGGTGGAGGGACACGTGTCAACCCGGTTGACGGACCCAGTCGATCCGCAGCGCGGAAACCAGGGCGGTCCGGGGCGCGGGTTGAGGCGCGCTGCACCACCTCAACCGGCCGTCCTCTCCCCACGGGTCGCGTCTTGCGCCCTCGGGTCCTCTTACCAGCCCCTGGCCCGTGTCTCTCGCGTACCGCCCTCGACGAGTTCCCTGCATGGTGGTTCGCACCGCGCCCCAACACCGTTCGCGGACTCCGGCAGGTTCAACCAATGCGCACCGCCCGGACAGGACCCGCCGACCCAATGGCCTCCCCACGTCCAGAACCAGGGCGGCTCAGGGGTCTGGGGCGACGGAGTGGGCGGCGTCACACAGGGGAAGCGCTTCCCTCGTGCTCCAAATTTGTTCACCCAGCCCTGCACCGTCCTAGGATCCGAGGATGCACCGCGCCCCAGGACCCGGCCTGGCAAAGACTCGTGACCTTCCGCTCGTTCATTCGAGGACGGTCGAGCTCTACCGGAGCAGCGACTACCGATGGCGGGAGCTCTTCGAGCAGGCCGACGTCATGAGCGAGGGAGCGCTCCGAGACGAGCCCGAGGGCAGCGTCTACTACGGAACCACGAGCTTGCTCCTACCCAGACACTCGCTCGACTGTAGGACACAAGCGGGTCTCGATGAGCTCGCGCGCTTAGCGCGAGGCGATCCCCACGCGCGCCTCCGCGCCGTCAGAATCGCGTGTCGCGAAGCGCAGCTCCGTGCCAGGGGGCCGCTCGGAAGCGTCAGTGCAGAGCTCTCGGTTCGGGTCGATGCCCGCGGGATCTGGATCGATGTCGACGTGCATGCTCCGCTCACTGAACAAGCGACGTCCCCACGTCAGCGAGCCGGGCGGGTCCCCCGTTGACCGCAAGGCCCGCACCGACTCGCAACATCCATCGCGAAATCGGCGGCAACTTCCGGGCCGCCCAGACGCCACGCCTTGCGCACCGCGCCACTCGCGAATACGAAGCGCGACCGACAAGAGGCACCCCTAGCGTGACACACGGCCTGCACAACACTTGGCGCACGCAGCCCGACCGCAATACACACGGCCTGCACAACACATGGCGCACGCAACCCGACCGCAATCAGGAACCGCTCGCTCACTGTGTGAGCATTCAGAGCGCGGGCCGTTCCCGTATGAATCGAACGAGCACTGTCTACTCGCCGGACCAAGACGGTGAGAACGTGGACGGCTCGATGGGTCAAGCGGAAATGGGAGCTCGCAGGAATCAGTGCGTACAGTCACACGGTGTGGTCGACGTGCTCTGCTCATGGCTCGTCGACCAGGACGCCGCCTGGCGCTGTGGCTCATGCTAGTTTGCCCGACGAAGACCCGGTCGCCACTGCGGCCCTTGACACGCGCCGCCAAGAGTAAGATTTGATGAGACCTGGCGGCGTTCCCTTTGATCAGTAACCAGGTGTGCGATGGGTCGCAACAAGCGGCGTAGCGACAAAGTGATACATGTCGTGTTCGGCCCTGGTGGTGGACGAGTCCATCGCCAGCCGGAGAGCAAGGCGACCACTCCGAAGTCTGAGCAGTCGGCGAGCCGTGAACCCATCACGGATCTGTTCACGCAAAGCGAGATTGCTCGACTCCTCAGTATTAGCCCCGCGCGGCTCCGCTCACTCGATCGGAACGGGGTCGCGTCACCGACGGGCCGGAGGCGCGGCCGCCGTGTCTACACGTTTCAGGATCTCATCGCCGTCAGAACCGCCGCGGCGCTCCTGGGTAACAAGGTCCGGCTGCGGGACGTCGCGCGTGCGCTTCATGCCCTCCGAGAGAACCTGCCAAAGGTAACGCGTCCCCTCGCCGAACTCCGGATTGTGTCCGACGGACGCCGCGTGGTCGTGCGCCATGACGGTGGGCAGGCCTACGAGCCCCTCACTGGACAGATGGTTCTAGACTTTGAGGTCAAGTCGCTCCGCGATGACGTTGTGCGAGTGCTCCGCCCCACAGCGGGCAGAGAGCGGGCACGTACGGCTTACGAGCTCTACCTCCGAGCCAGCCAGCTCGACGAGGATCGGGAGACCATGGCTGAAGCCGTGACGCTCTACGAGGAAGCCTTGAGGCTCGATCCGTGGCTCGCTATCGCCTACACGAATCTCGGCAACATTCATTTTCGGCGAGCCAACACGGCAGCAGCCGAGGAGCTTTATCGCAGAGCGCTTCAGGTGGATCCCGCCCAGCCCGAGGCTCTGTACAATCTCGGCTACGTGATGCTGGAGCGAGGGGATCCCGAAAGCGCCGTGCCACTGTTCAAGGGTGCGCTCCAGACCGACCCAAAGTTCGCGGATGCGCATTTCAATCTCGCCATGGCGCTGGAACAGGTCGGTGCCACCGCCGAAGCGCGCGAGTACTGGCGGAGCTACATCGAGCTCGAGCCTGCGGGAACCTGGACCGAAATCGCACGGCGACATCTCTGAGCAGCCGGGCCCCGCCCGCGCCCAGAAGTGCGCGGTGCTTGCGATGCGTCCGGCATCGCGTTCGCCCTGGCCCTTTGCCCACCCATTCGGGGATGTGGAGCCGCAGGCGCCCTTCAGGCTGGATCGCCCACCCCGCAGGCGGGGGAACTCGAACGGACGGCCCGACGCGAGGTGACGGACCGCACTGAACTGGCGTGCCGCTTCTCACCCCCGCGTTCGCCTCAACGCGGTATCACCTGGCACCCTCCAGAGGCCCTGATAGGGTTTGCCTTACTCTTGGATAAGACGACAGGCGCTATGGAAGCCCTGGGTGGGCCCCCCGCCGTGAACGGCACCGCCGCCGATCCCGGTCTCGTCCTGCTCTACGCGGAGAATTGGGCGACGCTGCCAACCCATTGGAGGCTTCCGAGAGCGGCTGCCGTCGTCGGCAGAGACGATTCGGCGGCGATCCACCTGCCCGTGAAGGCGGTGTCGCGTCGACACGCGGAAATCCGCTATCAGGGCGGGCGCTTCTCTCTCTGCGACCTCGACAGCCGAAACGGGACCCTCATTGATGGTCACCCAGTCAGGGAGGTCGTTCTCGAGCACGCCCACGAGATCCGCATCGGTGACGCGATCCTCCTCTTCGTCGCCGACTGCGCCGCGGCACTTGGCCAATACCGAATCGATGGCAGCCAGGTCGAGTCAATGGCCCTCGGCTCTCCAGAATCCTGCCCCAGCGGTCTGTCGGGCGGTTATCGGGCCTCCCAGATTCGGCACGATGTCGCCCGCGTGGCCCCCACCACGCTCTCCGTCATCGTCCGCGGCGAGAGCGGAACCGGCAAAGAAGTCGTGGCCCGGGAACTGCATGAGCGCAGCGGTCGCTCAGGAGCCTTTGCAGCGATCAACTGTGCGGCCCTGCCTGCAGGTCTGATCGAAAGTGAGCTATTCGGCTACAAGCGGGGCGCGTTCTCCGGCGCAGACCGCGACAAGCCCGGACTCATCCGTGCCGCGCACGAGGGCACCCTATTTCTCGACGAGATCGGCGACATGCCCCTCGAAGCGCAAGCAAAGTTGCTCCGTGTGCTGCAAGCCCGAGAGGTGTGTCCCCTGGGTGCCACATCGCCGGAGCGCGTCGATGTCCGAGTCGTGTGCGCGACGCACCGCAACCTGACGGAGCTGCGCCGATCTGCAAGGTTCCGTGAGGATCTCTACGCCAGGCTCAACGAGTTCCAGATCGAGCTTCTCCCGCTCCGTGACCGCAAGGAGGAGTTGTTCGGCCTAGCCCGCACCTTCCTCCTCCGACATGGGTCGCCGGACGCAGTGATGGCATTCGCCTACATGGCGGCACTGATCCACTATGATTGGCCTCACAACGTGCGTGAACTCGAGGCGTGCGTCAAGCGCGGGCTGGTCCTTTCCGGCGGCACCACGCTCCAAGAGGAGCACCTGCCTCCGGAGATCCGGGAAGCGATGGCTGACTACGGACGGGCGATCGTGCCCCTGGCGAGGCCGGCTTCCCCGCATCAGCCGTCTCCCCCACGGGATGCGCCAACCGAGGAGCAGTTGCGAGCGCTCCTCGAGCTCCACCACGGAAACGTTGCTGCCGTGGGGCGCGACCTCGGAAAGGCGCGAATGCAGATCCATCGATACATGAACCGGTTTGGGATCGACGCCGAAGCCTATCGTCACTGAGAATCGCCAGTCTCCGCAGGCTCGCAGGTGCGCTCGGTGGACGCTCGCAAACCCCTCCCCTGAAGCGCGAAAGGGAGCGGCTCACCGGCAGGGTGTCATGTCCATCGCGACGCTCTCGACGAGGGCGCACGCGCCGTGTGACCCAAGACAGGCTCCACCCGAACACACTCTCGCCATGTAGGCCAGCCCGGCGTCGGGGCAGGGACAGCAGACCGTCGCGCAGAGCGAAGCTGCCTCGCAGGGCGCTCCTGGTGGCGCCCCTCGCTTGGGGTCTGCGACGTCGGCACAGCCGAGACACCCCAGGGTCTCCACCTCAATCCGCGCGCTCTCCGAGCGCGGGGGCCGAATGCCCGAACCGGAGTTCGGCGTCCCGGCATCCAATGACCAGGTCCGCTGCCCCAAGTGGAGTGACCCCCGATCGCGACACGGCGCGTCGCAACTACGAAGCGCCGCGAGCGCACCACGACAACCTTCTGCTCCCGCCGCCTTCAGTAGACACTCGACAGGGTCCTCCAACATTGCGTCACGATCGACCCGAGCGCTCGAAAGACACCTCAGGTATTCGCTGAGTTCCGGCTCGCAACCGACCCTGCTTGCGTCCTTCCGCGAGCGCGCGCACGCGGCGACACACGCTCGCGTGGCGACGACGCCTGCGTCGTCCGTTCCTTCCGCACACGTGGCACACGCCGCGCGACAGGCATCCGTCGCATCTCCGCGGGTCACCTTCGCCGCTCCCCGCTGGTCACAAGCGCAGTCACCTTCACAACCGCTCACCAGGACACCGACGAGCAGCAGACACTCCAACCAGCCAAGGATGACCGCTCGCCACATCAATCGCACCATCCCCTCACAAGAAGCGGAAAGGAAGCCCACGAACCCCGCCTGGACCGCCGGACAATCGACATCGACTCGAGAAACGGCCCAGACAACTTCGCTCATCCCCATCACCGCGGAATGGCCATCGGTGCCCCATCCGCCTTGGAGAATATGGCAAGGCCAGGATCGCGGCTATCGTCAGCCCTTCTGCGCACGGCAGAGCCGATTGACCGGTCGCCGAGTCCGGACGGAGCGCCATCACCAACGGACTCGCGACCCGGCGCAGAAAAATGGTAGCGAACCAGCCTCGCGGAGCGCAGCTGCCACCTGCTTGCCGCGAAGGAGACACGCCCACTTGGCGACCCGACGTACCCAAAACCCGAAATCTCGACGCGGATCTGACAGATCGGAGCAGAGCGGTGATGGCTCCGGTGTGCCCCCTATTGAGCCGAGGGAGACCCCCGCCCCGCTCCATGAGATCGCGCAGACGCGCTATCTGAACTACGCGCTCAGCGTCATTACTAGTCGCGCTCTGCCCGATGTCAGAGACGGGCTCAAGCCCGTTCAGCGCCGCATCCTCTTCACTATGTGGCAGCAACACCTGACCGCCGACGCCAAACACCGCAAGTGCGCCAAGGTCGTCGGTGACGTGATGGGTAGCTACCATCCCCACGGTGATGCATCTATCTACGACGCCCTCGTCAGGACGGCGCAATCGTTCAGCATGCGCGTCCCGCTCGTGGATGGCTCGGGCAACTTCGGTTCACTCGACGGCGATCCCGCAGCCGCCATGCGCTACACCGAGTGTCGCCTCGCGCCCATCGCGTCCGAGATGCTGGCGGAGCTGGCCCAGGAAACCGTCCACTTCCGGCCCAACTACGACGGCACCAAGTCCGAGCCCATCGTGCTCCCTTCGAAGGTGCCCAATCTTCTCATCAATGGGGCGACGGGCATTGCGGTCGGGATGGCCACCAACATTCCCCCGCACAACCCCGAAGAGGTCTGCGCCGCTGCCATCCGCATGCTCGACGCACTGCTCGCCGGTCATCAACTCAGCAGCCGCGAGCTCTGTCGAACGATCAAGGGGCCAGACTTCCCGACCGGCGGACAGATCATCTCCACCGCGGAAGAGCTCAAGCAAATCTACGAGACGGGTCAAGGCACGGTGAAGCTCCGCGCGACTTGGGAGCTCGGAGAAACGACCAAGAGCGCGCAGACCCTCTATGTGACGAGCGTCCCCTACGCCGTCAACAAATCCGTGCTCGTCGAGCGCATTGCCGAAGTGGCACTGTCGCGCAAGCTGCCGCTCCTTCTGGACGTCAAGGACGTCTCGGCTGAGGACGTACGCATCGAGCTCGAGATCAAGAAGGACGCCGACCCCAACCTGGTCATGGCGTATCTCTTCAAACACACTCCCCTCCAGAACAACTTCAACGTCAACCTGACGTGCCTAGTGCCGACCGAAAACCCGGACGTGGGTCGACCCGAGCGTCTCGACCTGCAGTCGATCCTTTGGCACTTCCTGCACTTCCGTCTCGACGTCGTCACCAAACGCCTACAGCACGAGCTTCGGGCGATCGAGCGGCGCATGCATATCCTGGACGGGTTCGCCACCGTCTTCGACGCTCTCGATGAGATCATCGCCATCATCCGCAAGAGCGAAGGCAAAGCCGACGCCGCGACGAAGATCATGCAACGGTTCAAGCTCGACGCCGAGCAGACCGACGCCATCCTTGAGCTCAAGCTGTACCGTCTCGCACGCCTCGAGATCCTCGTCATCCAGCAGGAGCTCGCTGACAAACGCAAGCGGTCCAAGGAGATCAAGCGGCTCTTGGGGGAAACTGAGTCGCGGGGGCTCTGGGGGATCGTCCGCACCGAACTAGAAGAACTCGTCGCCACCTACGGCAAGCAGAACAAGCGCCGGACACTCCTGGCGTCGGTCGGCGAGGAGCCGGAATTCCGCGCCGAGGATCTCATCGTGGCCGAGGACAATCACGTCCTCATCACACGCGACGGCTGGGTCAAACGGCAGAAGGAGATCAAGGACCCTGCGGCAACGCGGCTCCGCGAGGGCGACCAAGTGCTGGCCTGCCAGATCGGTTCGACGCCAGCTACCATCGTCTTCTTCTCGAACTTCGGGAGTGCATACACTTGCCGAATCGCCGATGTGCCGGCCACGACTGGCTACGGAGAACCCATCCAGAAGCTTTTCAAGTTGCGGGACAACGAGCGAATCCTGGCAGCGCATTCGTTGGATCCACGACTGGTTGGGTCGCTGGCAGATGGGGGCGAGTTCTATCCTCAGACGTTCGCGCTCGCTGTGACGAGCGACGGACTGGCCCTCAGCTTTGGCCTCGCTGCCTTTCAGGAACCCAGCACCCGGTCTGGACGCCGCTTCGCTCGCCTCAGCGAGGGGGCCACGATTCTTGGGCTCGAGCTCGTGCATGGCACGGAGACCGTCATCGCGGCTTCACGCAATCGGCGCATTCTGCTCTGCCCGATGTCCGAGATCAACTATCTCGCTGGCGTCGGCAAGGGCGTGCAGCTCATCAAGCTCTCCGACGACGATGAGCTCATCGGTTTCCGCGCGGTCACGGACGATACCACGCCGCTGGTGGTGCGGACCTCGCTTGGCGGTGAGCAGCGCATCACCGCGACGAAGCATGAGATATCGAGCCGCGGTGGTCGAGGTCGCGAGCTCATCAAGCGCGGAACTCTCGTGGAGGTCGTGGCAGAGCCCCCGACCACCCAGACTCTGCCAGAGACGCATGACTAGCGAGAAGCGGGAGCCAAGTCGTGAGTAGCACCTACAGCGCGAAAGACATCACGGTACTCGAAGGTCTCGAGCCAGTTCGTAAACGACCGGGCATGTACATTGGCGGCGTTGGGTCGCCGGGGCTCCATCACTTGGTCTGGGAGATCCTCGACAACGCCATCGACGAGGCAATGAACGGATACGCCTCGGAGATCAGCGTGGTCCTCCATGCCGACCAAGAATCCGTAACCGTCACCGACAACGGTCGTGGCATTCCTGTCGACATCCATCCCAAGCACAAGCGTTCGGCGCTCGAGGTCATCTTCTCCTCACTGCACGCGGGCGGTAAGTTCGACGACTCCAGCTACAAGACCGCAGGAGGTCTCCACGGCGTTGGCGCGTCAGTCGTCAACGCCCTCAGTGCCGAGCTCGTCGCAACGGTCAAGCGGGAAGGTGCCGCGTGGGAAATGAAGTTCTCGGGCGGAAAGGTGGTGAGCAAGCTCAAGAAGCTGGGCGCTGCTCGCGGCACGGGAACCACGGTCTTCTTCCGTCCCGATCCCACAATCTTTCCCAGAACCACGTTCAACGCGGACACCATCCGGCAGCGCCTCGAGGTTGCAAGCTATCTGCACCGCGGCGTCCGAATCCGATTCCTCGACGAGGGTACCTCGGAGACGCGTGAGTACAGGCACGAAGAAGGGATCGTCGAGTATCTCAAGACCATTCTCGAAGAGCGCAAGGCAAAGCCCGTACATGACACCGCGTACAGTCTCTCGAGAGACAACGGCGTCCGCATCGAGGTCGTGTTCCAGTGGACCGAGGCGACCGACGAGTATGTCAAGAGCTACGTCAACGGGATTCCGACGGGCGCTGGCGGCACCCACGAGAACGGCTTTCGTGCGGGTGTGGCCAAGGCGGTGCGCAACTTCATCGAGACCCATGGGCTCACGCCCCGCGGAGTGACTCTCGCGGCCGACGACATTCGCGAGGGCATGGTGGGCGTCCTGTCCATCTTCATCCCGGACCCCCAGTTCCAAGGCCAGACCAAGGACCGCCTCAACAACCCAGAAATGCAGAGCCAAGTCGATGGGGCGATTCGTCCTGCGCTCGAACAGTGGCTCAACACCAACCGCTCCAACGCCGAACAGATTGTCGGCCGCATCATTCTGGCTGCGCGCGCCCGAGAAGCCTCCCGAGCGGCATCGGCGTCGGTGACCCGAAAGAGCGCCACGAGCGGCCGGCTCACTCTGCCGGGCAAGCTGAGCGACTGCACCAACTCCGATCGCACCGGCTCCGAGCTATTCATCGTGGAAGGGGACTCAGCTGGAGGTTCTGCGAAGCAGGGACGAAATCGGGCACACCAAGCGGTCTTGCCGCTGCGGGGCAAGGTCCTCAACACCGAGGCAACGTCGCTGAGCAAGGTGCTCGAGAACAAGGAATTCGCCGACCTCATAACAGCGCTCGGTTGCGGGGTCGGCAAAACGTTCGATCTCGCCCGGCTGCGCTACGAACGCGTCGTACTCCTGGCGGACGCCGACTCCGACGGGCATCACATCACGACCCTGCTACTCACCTTTTTCTATCGCCATTTGCCCGAGCTCATCCGGCAGGGGAAGGTCTTCGTCGCCGAGCCACCGCTCTACCGCATCGACGTCGGCAAAGAAACCTACTGGGCGGCTGACGATGCAGCCAAGGAGCACATCCTCCGAGACAAGGTCAAGGGCAATGCGAAGGCGGATGTCACGCGATTCAAGGGCCTCGGCGAGATGATGCCAAAGACGCTCTGGGACACGACGCTGAACCCGAAGACCCGCCGGATGATCCGAGTCGAGATCGCCGACAACCTCGAAACCGATCGCGTCGTCAGCGATCTCATGGGACGAGACGCGCAGGCTCGGTTCCATTTCATCATGGACCGTGCCGATGAAGTCGGAGAGCTCGATCTTTGACTCGACGGTACTCAACAGCACCGATCCCCGGCCGGCCTCCTGGTATACCTGGCTCCCCGTTGGACGAGACCACACCCTGGACGGACGTATTTCCCCGGTGCCGCGCTCCAGGACTTGAGACCCAGCGCCCGATGGGCTACTCAGGCCCGCACTTTATCAGTGCTTCACCGTTGAAGCCCTGTCCGTCCTCCAGGATTCGCGCCGACGAGTTCCACTTGGGCTCGCCTCGCACGGCAGTCTCGCCAAAGTACTCCCACCCGACTCCCCTGCCGCTCTCCCAATGGCTTCCCACTACTTAGCAGCACGACGGCTCACGCCTTTGGCGCTCAGCGTCATGCTGACCCTGTCCGGGGTGGATGTTCGCGCTCAAACCCCCCCGCCGGGTGCGGGCGAGGGCGACGCAGCAAGAGGCAACCCGGCCCCTGACGAGCCCGGCCAAGGGAGCCGCGTCTCGGACACGCCCGAACCTGAAGCAGCCCCGGCACCCGAGACGTCCCCCCCACCAGCGGCAGGTCCTGAGGGCGCTCAGCCTGGTCCCAGCGCGCCCGAAGCCGATCCATCTGAGGCGGCTGGCGCGCCGCTACCTGCGCCGCTCCCCCAAGGCGAAGCAGAGAAGGCGTCCGGGTCCGAGATCCTCGAAATACGCGTCACTGGCAATCGTCGGGTCAGCTCCGACGATATCTTGACCTACCTTCGGCTGCGAAAGGGTGCGCTGTTCTCTCCCGACGCGCTGACGCGGGACGTGCGGGAACTCTGGGCATCGGGTTTCTTCGAGGATGTCGAGGTCGATCTCCAGCGACTCGACGGGGGCGTCGCGCTGACCTTCGTGGTCCGAGAGCGGCCAGCGATTGCCGACATCACCTTCGAAGGCAACGACGAGATCAGCGACGAGGACTTGGCCGAAGCCGTTGAACTGAAAGCCAACACGGTCCTGAGCCAACCCGCCGTTCGGCGCACGATCCAGAAGATCCGGGATCTCTACGCAGAGCGTGGGTACTTCTTGGCCGAAGTCACGAGCGAGGACGTTCCGCGTAAGAACAACGAGGTCTCCCTGGTGTTCCGGGTCACGGAGCACAACGAGGTGACCGTCAAGCGCATCAACTTCATCGGAAACCACAGCATTCCGGAGAGTGAGCTGCGCGCGATCATGTTCACCGGCAACCCAGGGGTATTCGCCTGGGGCTCCGGGGGGCCGTTCCGACAAGACGCCTTCGAGCGCGACATCGCCATGATCAGCGCGCTCTACTACGACAAGGGGTACCTCGCGGTAACGGTGAGTCAGCCCCGCGTGATGCTCACATCGGACCGCAGCGGCATCGAGCTTTCGATCCACATCGACGAGGGCCCCCGCTTCAAGATTCGCCAGCTGCGGATCTTCGAGCGCGGGGATGATGGCTCCGAGGTAGAGCCCATCGAAGGGCGGCGCAACCTTCGCATGATGGTCAGGGCAGACCCCGGTGACTACTTCAACCGGGCAGCTCTGCTCGAAGACCTTCAAGCCGTCCGCACCCTCTACAGAGACAACGGGTTCGCGAATGTCGACGCCAGTCCCCAGACTCGCCTGTACCCGGAGAAGGCCGAGGTCGACGTCATCGTTCCCGTGGTACGGGGACCGCTGGTTCACTTCGAGCGGATCGAAGTCAGAGGGAACACCAAGACGCGCGACAAGGTGATTCGCCGTGAGCTCGAGATCGCCGAGACGGACAAGTTCAGCGAGACGAAGCTGGAGAAATCTCGCCAACGCATCACGCGGCTCGGATACTTCGAACGCGTCGACATCTCCACCGAACAGGGCTCGACGCCGGACACCGTTAACGTCTTCGTCGAAGTCACGGAACGTGCAACCGGTACGTTCCAGGTTGGCGCCGGGTTCTCCAGCATCGAGAACTTCATCGTCACGGCGCAGGTACAACAGGCCAATCTCTTCGGGAGTGGCCAGAGCGTATCACTTCAGGCCCAACTCAGTGGCGCCCGAGAGCTCATCAATCTGAGCTGGATCGAGCCCTATTTCCTCGACAGCGACTTCAGCTCGACAGTGAGCCTCTACAAGCAGCTCAGGGTGTACAACGACTTCTCGCAGTCCAGCGAGGGCGGCGCTCTCACGTTCGGCTATCCGCTGATCGAGCCGGAGCTCACCGCGTCGCTCACCTACACCCTCGAGCTCGATGAGATTTCGACCAGTACCACCAGTACACTGCTCGGGACGACGACGTCAGATTACACCAGTGTGTTTCGGCGGTTACCCCTCGCCAGTCTGTTCAATGATGGATTGACGTCGAGCTTCAGGCCGGGGCTCACCTATGACTCGCGTGACAATCGACTCTTCCCCACGCGCGGGGTCTATCTCTCCGGCTCCACGGAGCTTGCGTCCACCATGTTCGGCTCGGAGAATGAGTTCTGGCGCAACCGCGGCGTCGGACGCTTCTACTACCCGATCTGGAGCGGAGTCGTATTCAAGATCAACGCCGAGGCGGAGTTGGTCACCAGCCCCGATGACCTCGGGGTTCCGCTGTTCGCAAGAACCTTCTTGGGCGGAATTCTCGATGTTCGTGGATTCAACTACCGGTCCCTCGGGCCTCGGCTCCAGATCCGGAGCGCGCTCGACCCGAACAGCGCGCCGTACTCCGCCGGAGCAAACATCGGCGGCAACCTCTCGTACTTCCAGAACCTCGAGATAGAATTCGATATCCTCGCGTCTGCCGGCATCAAAGGCGTCGTCTTCACCGACGCGGGCAATGCCTGGAACCTGGAAGACAAGTACTGCGACGCGACGGCCAGTCCCTATCCCGAGACCAGTCCGTGCTTCGATGGGTTCGACAGCCTAAGGCGTCTGCGGACCTCCTACGGAGCTGGTTTGCGCTGGTTCTCGCCTCTGGGTCCGCTGCGCTTCGAGTGGGGCTTCCCGTTCGATCCTCTTCCCTACGAAGAGGACATGGTGTTCGAGTTTACCATCGGCAACTTCTTCTAGGAGCAACCGCCCCGGATTGCCGGTGTCGGGCTCGCCTCGATCCCGCACGCGCATCCGATCGCTCGCGCCGCCGCGGGATTCCCAAGTACCACCGCAAAGACGTCGCGGGACCCTCCAGGACGGCTCGGCGGCATGTCGAGCCCGACCGGGGGCGACCTTCCCCGACCGGCCGCCGCGTGCGTACCGGACTGGGATGTCGAGCGGGGTTCCGTGGACGCACCAAGCCCCGCCGAGACGCGTTGTCAGGGAGCTTTGCTTGGGGTACGAACGAGCTCCAGAGTTCCACTAAACAGCATAGACCGACCAGCCCGTCGCGTTAATCAGCCATGCAACCGTCCGGGGGCCATCAAGTCAGTTGGACAGACTGATCCCGCCACCGTGTACGGCCACTGGCCAACTCGTTACCGGCACGCGCTGGCGCCGCTGACCTTCCGCAAGGCGCGCTGCTGCCGGGCCTGCATTTTCGTCCGCCACTGCCGACACGATTCTGATCACCCCTCATGGACAACGATCTTCCCACCAGCACCTCAAACGAACACCCCATCAGCATCCAGGACGAGATGCGTACCTCGTACCTGGACTACGCCATGAGCGTGATCATCGGGCGCGCCATCCCGGACGCCCGCGACGGACTGAAGCCCGTCCATCGCCGCATACTCTTCGCCATGCGGGGCCTGAACCTCACGCCAGGCAACTCGTACCGCAAGTGCGCGACCGTCGTAGGTGAAGTGCTCGGCAAGTACCACCCTCATGGTGACGCCAGCGTCTACGATGCTCTCGTCCGCATGGCGCAGGACTTCTCGATGCGCCACCCAACGGTTGACGGCCAAGGCAACTTCGGCTCCGTCGATGGCGACCCCGCCGCAGCCTATCGCTACACCGAATGCCGCTTGACGCGCATCGCCATGGAGCTGCTGACGGACATCGAGAAAGACACCGTCGATCACACTCCGAATTTCGACGACTCGCAGCAGGAGCCGACGGTTCTTCCCGCAAGGTTCCCCAACCTTCTGGTGAACGGCTCCGGCGGCATCGCGGTAGGGATGGCAACCAATGTTCCGCCGCACAATCTATCGGAAGTCATCGAAGCCACCATCCGGCTGATACGCGACCCAAACCTCACCATCGAAGACCTGATGCAAACGGTGCCCGGACCAGACTTCCCCACCGGAGCGAGCATCTACGGCCGTGCCGGGATCTACCAGGCCTACAAGACTGGGCGTGGCACCGTGGTCATGCGTGCGAAGCACGAGGTCGAGCAGGTTCGCGGTTCGGACCGCGAGCAGCTGGTGTTCACGGAAATTCCCTACCAGGTCAACAAAGCCAGACTCTGTGCGAAAATTGGCGAGCTGATTCGTGAGAAGCGCGTCGAGGGAATCCGAGAGGTCCGAGACGAGAGCGACCGGGAAGGAATGCGCCTGGTCGTCGAACTGAAGAAGGATGTCTTTCCTCAGGTGGTGCTCAACCAGCTCTACCGCTTGACGGAGCTGCAGTCATCCTTCGGCATCATCAACCTCGCGATCGTCCGTTCTCGACCCAAGATCCTCGACCTCAAGGAGTCGCTACACATCTTCATCGAGCACCGGCGCGACGTCGTCAGCCGCCGCACCCAGTTCGAGCTCGCGAAAGCCGAAGCCCAACGGGAACTCGTCGAGGGTCTCGGCATGGCAACGACCGAGATCGACATCGTGGTGAGAACGATCCGCGAATCACCAAATCCGGATGAAGCCAAGGCAAGACTCATGGCACTGCCGTTGCGTGGGCTCGAGGAATTCGTCCGGCGATCCGGGCGCCCCGAGGAGGAGATCCAGGCCGCCGCAGCCAAGCAAGACTACCGGTTGAGCGAACGACAGGCTCGAGCGATTCTCGACATGAGACTGGCTCGCCTCACCGGACTGGAGCGGGAGAAACTTGCCGCAGAGTACGGGGAGCTCTGCAACCAGATCGCCGGCTACCGCGAAATCCTGGCGCACGAACACGTGCTCATGGATCTCATCGTGACCGAACTCGAGCAGGTAAAGGAGAAGCACGGCAGCCCGCGCAGAACCTCTATCGTCGAAGACGAAGCCGAGATCCAGATTGAGGATCTGATCCAGCAGGAAGAGATGGTCGTGACCATCTCGCACCAGGGCTACATCAAGCGCACGCCTCTCTCGACGTATAAAGCGCAAAAGCGCGGCGGCAAGGGCAACCGCGGTATGGAGGCACGTGATGATGACTTCGTCAATCAGCTCTTCGTCGCCTCCACCCACAGCTACGTCTTCTTCTTCACCGACTCGGGCAAGCTCTACGTGAAGAAGATCTACGAGGTCCCTCAAGCAGCGCGAAACGGCAAGGGGCGGGCCATCGTCAACTTCATTGGGATCGATCCCGGCGATCGGGTCGCCGCCATCACGCCCGTCCCAGATTTCGCCGAAGGCTCGTACATCACGACGGTCACCCGGCACGGCCAAATCAAGAAGACGAGCGTCCTCGAGTACAGCAACTACCGTTCGAGCGGTATCATTGGCGTGAGGATCCCCGAAGGGGACCACTTGCTGACGGCGCTCATCACCGATGGCAATCAGGACATCATCATCGCGACCAAGAAGGGCAAGAGCGTGCGCTTCGACGAGCAGCAGGTCCGTTCCATGGGTCGCAACACGGCTGGCGTTCGTGCCATCGCACTCGACGAAGACGACGAAGTGGTTGGCCTAGCTTGCACGGACCCTGAGCGAGACCAGGTACTGGCCGTCTGCGAGCGCGGCTATGGGAAGCGCACCCAGCTTGACGAATTCCGACGCCAGAACCGTGGGGGGAAGGGCATCATCCTCATTGACGCGTCGGACAGGAACGGCCCCGTCATCGGCATCGCACTGGTCAAGCCCGGTGACGAGGTAGTCTTGATCACCGATCGCGGCCAGACGATTCGGACCCATGTCGACGGGATTCGGCTCACCGGCAGGAATGCCCAAGGCGTAAGAGTGATGGCGGTCGACAATGACGAGCGTGTCGTCGCGCTCGAAACCGTCGGAGAGAACGTCGAGCCTCCGGATAGCCTCATTCCACCGGCAAACGGCGATGAAGCGGCAAACGGCGATGGGGCTATCTCCTCCGATCCCGACAGCGAATCCGGAGCGCGCGACGGCCACTCCAGCGAGGGCGAAGAGGCCATTGGGACGGAGGATGAAGCCTCAGAGTCGGAGGGGAAGAGCGACGAGCACGACGACGACCGATGACAGCCCCCAAGCGCGCCGCACGCGATCGAGCACTTCGCCTCCTCGAGCGCCTCAAAGCGGCGCATCCGGACGCCCATTGCGAGCTGGCGCACGCGGGGCCGTTCCAGCTCCTGGTCGCGACGGTGCTCAGCGCACAGACCACAGATGTGGTCGTCAACCAGGTGACGCCGACGCTTTTCGATCGCTACCCGAACCCCAAAGCACTGGGGGCGGCGGAGCTTACTGACGTCGAAGCCGTCCTGTCTCGCCTCGGGATGTTCCGTCAAAAAGCCAAGAGTATCATATCATTATCCCAACAACTCGTCGCGGAACATGGCGGCCAGGTACCCCATACGCTCGACGCGCTCGTGAGGCTCCCGGGGGTGGGCCGCAAGACTGCCAACGTCGTACTTGGTGTGGCCTTCGGTGCGCCCGAAGGAGTCGTCGTAGACACGCACGTGCAGCGAATCAGCCAACGCCTCGGGCTGACACTCGAGACCCAGCCGGGTCCCATCGAGCACGATCTCATGAGCTTGTTTCCCCGAGAATCCTGGGACATTCTCGCACACACCATCATATTCCACGGCCGGCGCGTCTGCACCGCGCGAGCCCCGGCCTGCTCCGCATGCGTGGTGGCAGACGCTTGCCCCTCGGCATTCAGAGCAGAAGCGGTCGGACGTAAAACGCCTCGACCAAGACGGCTTACGGCTGAGGACGAGAGTGGGAAGACCAGAACGCGGTCCCCTCGACGGCCGCGTTCGGCGCCCACCACACAGCCAGCGTCCCCCAAGGATGCTCGGCGCCCCAAGGCGCCCAAGTAGCCGGCGGAGTCGCGCGTCCTCTCAAGGCGCGTTCATCCGACTACTGCGCCGAGTCGTCTCCCCCCAACAAGCGCTCCACGGTACGCTTCGTCATGCGGCCCTCCAGGACTTCCGGATCACGCAGGATCCGCTTGTGGAGCGCCACATTGGTTCGGATACCGCCGATGATGGTCTCATCCAGCGCACAATTTCGGCGCTGATGATGGCCGGAACGTGGAGATAGCTCCCGAGTGCTGGCGGTGTACCAATACAGACAGCCTCGTCCGCGAACCTCACGTGCAGAGCGTCTGCGTCTGCTTCGGAGTGCACCGCGACAGTTCGAACGCCGAGTTCGCGACATGCTCGCACGATACGCATCGCGATCTTACCGCGATTGGCGATCAGAACCTTCTTGAACATGGGCGCTGCGCGCGCACTCAGACCGTTTGGAGCTTGAACAGCCGTTGCCCGTATTCGACGTTGGCGCCGTTCTCGACCAGGATCTCGAGCACGGTGCCCGAAACCTCGGTCTCGATCTCGTTCATCAGCTTCATGGCTTCGACGATGCAGAGCGGCTGCCCCTTCGACACCCTCGCGCCGACCGAAACGAAAGGCTGGGCCTCGGGTGAGGCAGCCGTGTGGAACGTTCCGACGAAGGGCGATGTGACGAACACGATGCCGGCGTCCTCCCGATCCGAGGTAGGGGCGCCCGACCCGGCTCCACCTTGGCCGGGCGAAGCCAATGCCTCGGGCATTGCGGCAGGCCCAGCCGAGCTCGCGCGGCCCATCACGAGCCGAAGCCGATACTTGTCGTCCTTGTAGTCGAACTCAGAGACCCCCGCGAGTTGCAGTACCTTCAGGAGTTGATCCAACTGCTTCACTGATAGTTCCAAGAGCCACCTCACGCGTCCAGACGCATCGACAAACCTAAGACGCCCGCAGGGCAGACGACACCCCACCGGCGCCGCGCCCCCCTTTTTTGCGTGGCGCGCAGCGAAACGCGAAGAAAAGCCTACACCCCCAGCTTGTCGAGGAGGGCAGTCAGCGCGAGGGTGTAGGAGGCAGCCCCAAACCCAGCGATGCGTCCGATGCAGGCCGGGGCGATTCGCGAGCGCCGCCGGAAGGGTTCTCGTGCGTCAGGGTTGGAGAGGTGAAGCTCGACCGTGGCGAGCCCGCTCCCCTTCACTGCATCGTAGAGCGCATACGACGTGTGGGTGAGCGCGCCGGGATTGATGAGGACCCCGAGGACTCCCGTATCTGCGGCTTCCCCAATCCAGCCGACGAGCTCACCTTCCGAGTTGCTCTGGCGGCAGTCCACCACCACCTGGCGCGACGCCGCAAGCGCCTGGACTCGGGAGTGTATGTCGGCCAGCGTCTCCGAACCGTAGATCCCGGGCTCACGACGCCCCAGGCGATCGAGGTTGGGCCCGCTGAGCACAAGCACCTTTCCCCGGATGAGTGAAGGCTGGGTTTTCGTCGCTGTCATCTGGTGCCTGCCCCTAGACGGTAAGCTCGCGAGCCAAGGTTGGTGCCGTCACCCGGAGTAGGTAGCGGGCCTTGCCGAGGTTGCCGTCGGGCTTGAGCGTGATGGCGACGAAATAGGTCTCGTTCAACACGCGAATGACGGTCACAAACTTGTCGCAGCGAAAGGACACCTCCCGAGTCTCACCGGCTTTCAGCATCTCGGTCGCACGCTGGATGGCTTTGACCAGCACGCTGATCTCCGCGCCGACCGCCTCGATATCGAGCCCGGCATCGGCGCGCGAATAGGTCTCTAGTGGGATGCCCTCGAAGTCCATGAGGAGGCCCGCCACGCCCCCATCGGTCTGGTCAACAACGCCCTCTAGCGCCTGCTTGAACATGATGACGACACGTTAGCCGGTTTGGCGCGTCGAGTGAATTTTCTCTGCGAACACCAGGGAATTCCGCAGCCACCCAACCAGCCGACCCGATCACCGCTAGCCGGAGTGCTCGGCACGGTCCGCTCAGGCTAGAACGCCGTTGACCCTCCCGCATTCCACCGGATACCGTCGCGCCGGCCATTGACGAAGAGGGCCGATCCCTGCAGGCCGCGAAGCTGATGCAACCCCGATCGCTCGTGCGACCAAACGCCTGTTCGGCGAGACTGAGGTCAACCGCAATGAAGGCTTTCTTGCTATTCGCAACACTCTGGGGAACGGTGCTGGCGTGGGCGCCAGCTCTTTACGCAGCCGAGGCTGAGCGCGGAGACGAAAAGGAGGCGCCGGATCGCAGACCCGAGAGGACGGACCGCGTTCGAGCGGATCTCGGCCACGGGGGCCAGTTCTCACTTCGGGCCGGCCTCGCCGCCGGATATCGTGTCGTGTTCCGCTACGATGAGTCTCCGCTGTGCCGCCCTCCGCAGGACGACGAGGGCGACCCGCAACGCCTATGCGGCTTCGCGGCCCCGCTTGGCCTGGATCTGGCGCTCGGGTTTGCGCCGCTGGGTTTCGTCGAGCCGTACCTGTGGGCGCGCCTCGGGCTCGCTGCCGAAGACCAAACCGACACAGAAGCCCTCAAGGTCCTTGGCGTCGGGGTGCGGCTCTACTCCCGCTCCGAAGAGCCCCTCAAGATATTCGTCGAACCTGCACTCGGGCTCGAGCTCGAAGGGGGGCAGGGTTCCGCCGCTTACCAGGTGAACCGCCCCTCGTACGACACGGACTTGGTGTTCCACATCGCCGCCGGGCCGCAGTACGACATCACTGAGAACGTGGGCCTCTTCCTCGGCGCAGGTCTGACTGCTGGGGTGCTCCGAGCGATCCACACCAACATGGAGGTCCAGTTCGGCGCGCAGGGTAGGTACTAAGAGTCAACTGCAAACCGCTGACCGCGTCGGTTCACGCCCACATGCAGCGCCCCCCCGCCCTACGTCGCGCGCCAGCTACCGCGACGCGATTGGTCAAGGGATCGGTGATCCAGGACGGTCAGCAGCCCGGCACAGGCGGGTTTGGTACCCACGGCCACGAATACCCCGCGCGGCTCTCGTCTTGCGAGTCATCGTGCGATGCGAGTCGAAACTTCGCCTCAGATCGCTCCGACCGATGCGCCCTCACTGGTCGAACTGGAACACGAGCTCCGTCTGACGGACCAGCCCCAACTGGTCCCTCGCTGCCCGTTCGATCGCGGTCGGGTCCCCCTTGATGTCAGCCACCTGAACCCGAAGCTCTCGAATTTCTTGAGATAGTTTGGACGCTTCCTGCTGGGCCACCCGACGTTCTTCCCGCAGACTCTTTAGCCGGGGGAGTCCCGAACGACTAAAAATCATCACTGGCACTGCCACCACCGCAAGCGCGAGTATGCCGATTGGCAAGATACGCTCGATCAAGATGGCCCTGCTAGGCATGAGGGGAGGTTCGCATCCGAGTTCCTGAACGTCCAGAAATCTGCACTTCAGAACCCGATGGTCGCAAAAAAAGCTGGCCTATTCCGGGCCGGTCCCAGGTATTGTGCGCAGCCATCCGCGAGTAGCACCTCGCGGAGCCATCCCGATTCAGAGCGCATAAATCAGCCTGCCCACCGCGGGTCGGGCATCGATAGAGGATTGATCATGGAGATCCAGACCCTCCAGGCCGAGCTCGAACGTCTCTACACACTCGATGAGCTGCTCGGACTATGCAGGAACGTCCTCGGCTACACCCCAGACCGCGTCGGCGGCACCACGACACTGGCGTCCTTCGCCGGTGCCCTGGTACGTCACTGTTACGAGCACAACTCGCTGGGCGCTCTCGGTGACGCCGTTGCGTCTTCCCGTGGCCGAGTTCATGCGCTGTTCTCGGAACTGCGGGTGCGGGCACTCAGCCAGAACGAAGAACTACAGGTCGGCGAGCAGCTCGGCCCCTACACGATCGTGCGTGCCTTTGGGGCCGGACGCGCCGGCCACAGCTACCAGGCTCGCCTGGACGGACGCGACGTCCGCTTGAAGGTCTTGCGACGAGATGCGGTCCGGGACGAAGGCGCACTCACCTCGTTTCTGACGGTCCAGCGCATCGCCGCAAGCCTTGGCAATCCGGGTCTTCCGGGCGGCATCCGCGTCGAACAGATCGACGATCGCACCGCGGTGAGCTGCGACCTCGTCGACGGCCAAACCCTTGCCGCGGGTTTGGCCAAGACCGGGCCGGTTCGCGTGAATCAGCTCAAGTCGCTGCTGGCCGCCCTCCTCGGCGCCCTGCAGGTGCTTCACGAGCATGGAATCGCGCACGGCGCGCTGCACCTGGCCAACGTGCTTTTGTTCCGGGACGACGAGGGCGGCCACGGCGTACTGCTCATGGATCCAGGCACGGATCGCCTTCGAATCAGGCCTGTCAAGGACGTCGAGGTCCTCCAGGCTCCTTCGACCTGCGCGCCGTTGACGACGGCCGCACCGGAACAACTCATCGGCGCGCCCGCCGATCCGCGGTCCGATGTGTACTCTTTCGGCGCGCTCCTGTACGAAGTTGTGACGGGTCATCCCGCATTCCCAGGCGCCACTGCCCTTGACGTCGCGCGAGGGCACTTCTCCGGCCTACCGATTCCGGCGAGTCAAGTGGCCCCACCTGGGAGTGTCGGCCGAGACGTCGACAACTTCATCAACGAGCTCCTCGCGAAGGATCCCGCTCAGCGGCCCGCCTCTGCGGCGGAGGTACTCGACGCATTCAACGCCCTCGCTCGTGCTTCGATGTACCGCGGTCCCGTGCTGACCCCCGACGAGATCGAGGATCGCCGCAATTTGCTCATTGCGGACCCGACAGACGAGGACTCCGCCCTGGCCCTGGAGGCTGCCGCCGATTCTGGCGCAGATGCGTCCCACATCGCCAAAGCGTTCGTGATCGCTGCCAACCGGCTCGACACTGAAGGCGATCCTTCGGCCCTCGCCCTGGCCCGGTCCCTCATGCACCGGGCTGCCCACCTCTACTCCACTGCAGGCGACCACAACCAGGCGGAGCAGCAATACATCTGGCTGCTTCAGCTCGACATCAACGACCAAGCCGCCCTCAAGGCGCTCGAGAAGCTCCGCCGCAAGCTCGGCAAGCACGAGGAGCTCATCGAGCTACTCCTGCACGTCGGTCAGAACGCCGAAACTCGCGCCGAGCGCGGCCGCGCGATGTCCGAGATTGGCAAGCTCTACGCCGAGGAGCTCAACGATCCCGGCCAGGCGTTGGTCGCGTACGCTCGCGCCTTCACCGAGAATACAAAGGCCGCCTATGCGGCCGAGATCGAGAAGTTGGCTGCCAGTAACCAGCAGGCCTGGGCCGAAGTGATCGATATCTTCAACGATGCACTCGGCGAGGCCGAGGTACCTCCGGCAACGCGGGCCGAGCTTCTCACGCGCGCCGGGAATTGGTACCTCGATAAGCTGAACCGCCCTGATCTGGCCCTCCCCTGCTACCAAGCGGTGCTTGAGACAGACGCGGGGAACCAGAAGGCCGTCGAGGGTATGGTACAGGTTTTCCGGAAGCAGCAGCAGTGGCCGGAACTGGGCCAAGTGCTGCTGCGTTTTGCGGAGGTCGCGAGCACGCCGGCGCAGGCCCGAAACCTCCGCGCGGAGGCGGCAGACATACTGGTCGAGCGCCTGAACGACCCCGTGAATGCACGCCAGCTCTATGAGCAAGTCATCCACGACGACCCGGCTCACGTGCGAGCCACCGAGTCGCTGTCTCGCCTCTACGAGCAGAGCGGCGACTACCAGGCCCTGGTGAAGCTCCTCGAGGGCCGAGCCGAAGCCCTGGGCGGTAGCGAGCGCAGTGCCGTCCAATGTCGGATCGCCGAACTATACGAGGTCCGCCTCGGGGACGACGGCGAGGCTATCCGGCGGCTGAAGGCAGTGCTTGAGACGGATCCCGAGTGCATGGAAGCCTATCGTGCCCTCGAGCGACTGTACGCCAAAGGAGACCGGTACAAGGAGCTCCTCGAGATGTTGGAAGCGGAGCTCCAGATTGTCTCCACCCCACGCCTCCAGGTCACCTTGCTGGAGAGGATGGCCAGCCTGTACGAGGAGCAGTTCCTCGACAACGCGAAGGCAGCCGAGGTGCTCGAGAAGGCGCTGCGCATCGACGAACGCTATGAGCCGGCCCTCGCCAAGTTGCCGCGCTACTACCGAACCCTCGACCGCTGGCAGGACGTTGCGAGCACGTACGAGCGCCATCTCGCCCTGATCACCGAGCCAGCGCGACGGCTCCCGCTGGCGCTCCAGTTGGGCAAGGTCGCCGCCGAGCAATTGAAAGACGTCGACTTTGCCATTTCTGCGTACGAGATGGTCTTGGAGGCCGAGCCCACCCACTCCGGCGCGCTCGAGGCTCTTGCCAAACTCCGCGAGTCAGCCGGCGATTCCACCGCGGCGCTCGAAGCGATCGAGGCGCTTGCCAATAAGGCCGACTCCCCTGAAGCCAGAGCAAGCCAGTGGCTACGTGCGGCTCGCCTTCTGAAAGGCCGTGGAGATCTCGACGGTGCTGTGGAGCGCTATCAGCGCGCGCTCGACGCTACCCCTGGCAATCCCCAGACCGCTGCGGAGCTCCGTCGCGCTTACGTCGATCGCGGTGACGCGGCGGCGGCGGTCCAACTCGCAGAGAAGGAGCTGGCCACTACCGAAGGTGACCTGGCACGCGCTCGGCTCTCCGGGGAGATCGCCGACCTGCACTACACGAAACTCCATGACTCACACCACGCGCAGCTCGCTGCCAAGACGGCCCTCGGCCTCGATCCGGCAAACGTGAATGGCCACGCGGTGCTCGGCGAGATCGCCTTTGATGAGGGCCGCTTCGTCGAGGCGGCGGCCCACCTTGGTGCCATCGTCGAACGCCACGACACCCTGCCGCCGGAAATGGCGATTCGGGTCCTCAGCCGCTACATGGACGCGGCGGCGCGCGCCGGTTCCACGGACAAGGCGATGGCTGCCAGCGACGCGCTCTTGCGCCTTGCCCCGGACAACTGCCAGGCGCTCCTGCGCGTCACCCAAGTGATCTTCGATCATGGGGATCCGAAGCGCGCAGTAGAGCTCCACTACTCGCTGCTGGAGCGATTTGCCGAAGAGCTGGATCTTACCACCCAGGCCTTGGTCTCATTCCGATACGGCGAGTCCCTGCGTCGGGCCGGCCACACAGAGGAGGCGCTCCAACAGCTGGAGGAAGCGGCGGATCTCGACCCGTCAGCGGCAGCCCCACTCAAGGCACTGGCGCACCTGCATGCCGATCGCGGCGACTGGGAGCAAGTACTCCGCATCAAGAACCGCCACCTCGATATCGCAGACTCAGACGAGCGAATCCAGCTCCTGCTGGACATGGGCGAGGTGGCTGCTGACAAGCTCCACGACACTGCTCGAGCCTCCCGCTCCTTCAGCGCAGCCCTCGAAGAGAAGCCGGACGACCGCCGGGTACTGACTCGTCTCATGCAGCTCTACAGCGAGGAGAAGAACTGGGACAAGCTGCTCGACGTCGTGCTGCGGCTCGCCGAGTTCGTCGACGACCCCAAACAGAAGGCCAAGTATCTGAGCTCGGCAGCCATGGTCTGCTCACGCCAGCTCGGTGACGTCAGTCGCGCGATCGGGTTCTACGAGCAAGTCATCGCGCTCGATCCCAGCATTGAGAAGGCCTTCACTGAGGTCGTGGAGCTTCACCGCCAGCGCGGGGATCTCCAGAGCGTCGAACGGTTGCTCCAGGGAAAGCTCGATGCAGCGACCAAGAGCGACAACAAAGTCGAACAGCTGCGCATTCTCACTTCGCTCGCGAAACTGTACGAGACCGAGATGAACCAGATCGACCTCGCGGTGGACGCCTACGAGGCCGTCGAAAAGCTCGATCCAGACAACAAGCAGTGGCGGGATATCCTGGGGCGTCTCTACTCGTTCGATCCGGATCGCTACTCGCTGCGCGCAATCGCGGCACTCGAAGCGACCCTCCGCGAGGATCCCTATCGGGTCGACACCTACAAAGGCATGCGCAAGCTCTACACGGATCTTCGCCAAGCCGATGCTTCTTGGTGCGTCTGCCAGACCCTCAGCGTGCTCGGCAAAGCCCAGCCAGACGAGGAACGCTTCTACACCCGAATGCGCGCCGACACCGCCGCCCCTGCCCAGACCGTCTTCACCGAGGACGACTGGCGCGATCGGATCGCGCATTCCCAGACCGATCCTCTGCTTACCGGGCTCTTCGCATCCATTGAGCCTGCAGTCATCGCAGCGCGCGCACAACCCCTCGAGTCTTTTGGATTCAATCCGTCGCAAGCGCTGGACTTGGCCTCTCACGAACGCCCGATGCCGCAAACCCTGTACTATGCCGCGGGAGTTCTGGGCATGAGCCCCCCGCCAAGCTTCGAGAACCCCAATGACCAGGGCGGCCTCGGCTTCATCCACTCTCGACAGCCAGCGATTGGATTAGGCAGAGTTGCGCTGAGCAGGCGCGTTCCCCCACAGGCCGCGGCGTTCATCGCGGCTCGCCACCTCACCTTCTACCGCCCCGGCACGTATCTCCGCCATCTGATGCCCACCCTCACCGCCCTCAAGGCATGGCTGTTTGGCGCCATCAAGATGGTGTCCCCCGGGTTCCCCGGGGCGCCGGACGTCCAGGGGCCAATGGAGGAGGCGCGGCGCGCACTCGAACTCCAGGTCCAAGGGCAAGCCAGAGACACCATGTCGAGCATCGTCTCCAAGCTGCTTCAGCAGGGAGGCTCACTCGATCTGAAAAAGTGGATCGCGGGCGTGGATCTCACTGCAGACCGCGTCGGGCTCATCGTCGCCCACGACCTTGCCACCGCGCTCGAGCTTGTCAGGGCATCTGACGATGGCGCCTCGGTCGTACCCAAGGCCGAGCGTGAACGGGAGCTCATCATCTACTCCGTCAGCCATCAATACCTCGAGATGCGCAAGCGTCTTGGCGTCGCAGTCGACTCCTGACGAGATGCAGGCCAGCGGACGCCCGACGACGTCCGCTGTGGTGTCAGTGTTCACGGCCCCGAAGAGCAACGGCCCGGGGCCGGATCCGCGCGCACGCCGAATCGAGCACCGGCGCAGAGGGTCACCAAGACCGCCTCCCTGCGAGACGGAACGAATCCGCCGTCCTTACCCCGACGCAGAGGACGCGCTCCTCTACCGCCGCGTCCTTTCGATGACACTTGCTCACAGCTGCGGCCAGGTTGGGGCAGCCCCCAGGCCAGAGCCACGGGAACGCCGACGCCACCAGGAACACGCTACGCCGGAAGTTTAGCTTTTCACGGTACTCGGAGAGTCCTTGACTGTCCGTGATTTGCCCACTGGTCACGAGAAGTCCGCTCCGCCTGGAGGGGTGGTGTGCTGCGGTCGTGCGTGGGATACTCCCCTGGCCTTCTTTCCAATTGGATGGGTACGGCCGGGAGAGATTCACAGATGAACAACACTTCAACAGTGGCATATCTGGCGCGCAGGGCTGGCAGGTGGGCGGTCATAGGAACCGTCATGACGATCTTCGGCGTCGCGGCATCCAGCTGCGTCAAGGAAGACGACGACAAGGACAAGGGCAGAACAGCCGCAGCCGGCAGCGGCAACGGAGACGATGACGACGATGCGACAGCAGGTGCCGCCGGTGAGGCACCCAAGGACGAGGGGTCGTCGTTCTCCGAAGCGTGCGCCGCGGACATGGACCAAGACACCATCGACAAAATGGAGGCGTGCGGCTCGTCCAATTCCGAGGCCAAACAGCTGAAGGTCAACATGCTCATCGTGCTCGACAAGTCCGGGAGCATGAACAACGTTCCGGCCGGGTATGACGCGACTCTCTGGGAATCGGTCAAGTCCGCGCTCGAGGGCGTTCTCGATGATACCAAGAACCGAATCAACTACGCCATGGTGCTCTATCCATTCCCGGAGGATCCGGCGGAGCCGATTCGCATGGACTGCGAGACAAACTGCTGCGAAATGCCTGCGGCAGCGGACATGAACGTTGGCTTCGATGAGCAAGTCAAGGCATCAACGGGTGAGGCTCCCGAGGACCCAGCCTACAGGAGAATCCTGGATGCCTTGGACGACACGGAGCCTGGCGGCGGCACTCCAACCGCATTGGCGCTGCGACACGCCCGTGAGTACCTCCAGCGCGCGAAGCTGGACGGGGCCACGTATCTCCTACTTGCCACGGACGGCGGACCGAACTGCAACCCCGAGGCGTCGTCCTGCAGCATCGAGCAGTGCACAACCAATATCGACGGCAAATGTGATCCGGATCGCCCCGAACTCAACTGCTGCGGCGCAGTCCCCATTGGTTGCGTGGACGACGATGAGACGCGAAGCGCGATCGCAGATCTGGCCGGCGATGGCGTGAAGACCTATGTCGTCGGTATCCCGGGAAGCGAGCCATACGAGGCCTATCTCGATGCCTTCGCGGAGGCAGGCGGGGTTCCCAACGAGGATCCGGACGATCCTGACGCTCCAAAGTACTATCGAGTATCGGAGGATGGAGGCTCTGCGGCCCTTGCAGCCACCTTCAAGCGAATCACCGAAGAGCTCGTCACCTCCTGCAAGATTCCGCTCGCTAGCGGAGCGCCTGAACCGGAAAAGGTGAACGTGGCGGTCAATTGCGTGATGCTACCCAAGGAGGACGCCGACGGAAACGAGCAGTGGAAACTCAACCAGGATGCCACCGTTGTGACGATTCTTGGCGAAGACTGCGAGGCAATCGAAGAGAACGGCGCCCGGCGCGTGGACGTCCTCCTGGGGTGCCCAACCCTCGGCGTCTACTAGCATTCGCGTCAGTTGACCGACCCCTTTCGCGCGTTACGCGCGAGAGCGATTGCACAGGTGGCTCTGGATTGGCACCAGGCCACGACGGAGCCACCTGGAGCAATTCATGGACTGAGCTAGGCGGGGTATCGAAGAAGTTGGACTACATTCTCGACGGAGCAGCAACACCATGCATCGATCGACTCACTGGTTGGGAGTTCTTGCGACATTGACCGGCCTCGGGCTTGCGCTCGGGGCGTGCAGCTCGGATGAAGACGCAACGAACGGCGGCAATAGCGACGACGACGGCGGCAATAGCGACGACGACGGCGGCAATAGCGACGACGACGGCGGCAATAG
>CAYRKE010000002.1:14697-62516 GCA_964424695.1 uncultured Polyangiaceae bacterium | reverse complement strand
ACGGCGGCAATAGCGACGACGACGGCGGCAATAGCGACGACGACGGCGGCAATAGCGACGACGATGGTCTATCGGACGATCTCTACGATCCCTCCGAGCACATGCCGCAGCGTGGCGGGCGCAACTGTGCTGGACTGTCCCCCTCTGAGCGGGCAGAGCGGCTGACAAGTGATGAGGACGTCGCCTGCACAGGGGTCGCGCTTGAACCCGAGGGCATGCCCGTCAGCGTCTACATCCTCATGGATCGCTCCATCTCGATGACCTACGAGACGCAGGGCTATGACAGCCGCTGGGACGCGATCCACACAGCTGTCGAGAAATTCGTCGAGCATCCAGAGGCAGCCCAGATCGAGGTCGGGTACGGCATGTTCAGCCTCGATGGCGGCACAAGCGAGACCATCAACTGCAACGCCGATAACTTCGCAGAGCCCATCGTTCCCTTTGGGCTTCCTGCTGACGTGGGGCAAGACATCGTAGACGAAGTCGCAAACACCCAGCCAGCGGGGCTCACCCCGACCGCCCCCGCGCTCGAGGGGGCGATTCGATATGTCAAGGAGTACAAACGGTCTCACCCCGAACGAGAGGCCGTCGTCATGCTGGTGACGGACGCGTATCCAACCCTATGCATGGCGGACAACCCCATCAGCCAGATGGCAGAGGTCGCAGGCAAGGGATACGACGACGACCCTTCGATCCGGACGTTCGTCATGGGGATCGAGGCGGACTTCAATCTCGGTCAGATCGCCATGTACGGCGGGACCAACGACGCTTACATCCTAGATCCGGAAGAAGGCGACGTTACCACGGCGTTCGTGGATCGCCTCCTCAGCCTCGGTAGTTCCGACCTCGCCTGTAACCTCGAGCTTCCTCCGCCATCAAGCCCAACCGAGGAGTTCAACCCGAACGAGGTTGTGGTGACCTGGGAGTCGCCACTTCGAGGAATGGTGGAGGAGCTCCCGAAGGTCGAGAGCGAAGCAGCGTGCGAGTCCAGCCCCTTCGGCGGCTGGTACTACAGGAGTGTGGAAGATCGACAGATCTCCCTGTGCCCGTGCAGCTGCTCCCGCATGGGCAGCGGGTCGATCACCGTGGCGGCAGGCTGCACGCCGGTCACGACGCTCGGCTGACCCCTCCTCACCCGAAGCAGACAGATGCGCCACGTCCATCGCGTGGCCCTACCGTGAAAATGCACGACCGCGGGTTCGGTTCCGGCCGAACCCGTTGGGTAGTGGCAACCGGAAAGGTCGCAGGCCGAAAGTGTCTGCATTCCGTCTGCCGGCCGGGGAGGCACCTCCCGAACAGCAGCGCCTCCCGATCACCCATGCCGCCTGAGCCGGCTCCATACTGGACACTGGCCATCAGCCATCAGCAACTGGCAGTCACCCGAATCGGACGTCTCGCGGCCGATGGCTGACCCCCAAGGGCAAATGAACTCGAAAACACTGGCGGCGATCCTGCCACATGTGGTCAAGAATCGAGATCTAAGGAACTAGCGCGGAGTGACCTTACCGGTCCTCCGCGTAGCTCCACGGCTTCCGCTCTCGGGCAAGAAGCTTGGCCTGGACATCAGCCCAGACGCTCGCCACGCGTAGAACCCGTCCTCTCGTTTGGAGCGCTTCACCTTTGAGTCAAGCTCCAGGAGGCCTGGTACGCCATCGCCGCCAAACAATGCGCGCGTCATGTCGTTCCGGTTCTTGTACGAATCAGCAAACCTGAAGCGAAGATTGAGCTCCAGCATGCTCCGATCCACCGGATCACGAAGCCGGATCCGCCCATCCGCTTCGACGTCCAAATCCTTGCCTGCAGCGTTGAGCTTCACGATGCGAAGAACCCCGGCCACGACCTCAGCCTCGAGTTCCAACCTGCCCACGTTGACAAGGGGCAGGGCGATCGTCTTGAGAATCTTCGCTTTGCCGTCACCAACCTTGAGGTCGTCAATGACGAGCTTCATCGTACCCTCTGCCTTCGCCAACTTCTGCTCGGGTGTCACAAGGTCGATCGCTCCAGACACGGTTCCGCCCATGGGCAGGCCGACCAAATCCCTGAAGAGAGGGAGCCCGCCGACTCCGACATGGTCCAGCTCTGCGGTGATCGTCTGCAGTTCGTCGGACTTGGCGAAGCTGCCCTGGAAGCTGCCCCCAAAGGCCTCGGCCTCAAACACAACCGCCACCGTCCCGAGTAGCGCCCGAAGGACCGAAACGCTGACGGTGAGCTCGTCAACGACCATTCCCTCGGAATTGCCTGGCGGCGTCCCTGGCACCCCAGACGGCTGGGCTGCCGCGGGCACTGCGCTTGGGACCTGGCCTGCGCTTGCTGAAGCGCCGGGCGCGGACTGCTTCTCCGCTCCGTGCTTCGGCTTCGTCGAGCTAGCAGCCTTCCGCTGCTCCTCCGCAGCCTCAGCGGCCTCAGCCTCTGCCGTCGTGTCGATCAGCCGCACCCCTTCAAGCTCAATCCCATTGAACCAGTGCGGACTGGCGTGGCCAACCTCGAGTCGCACGCCTTCCCCCATGGGTTGCCGCTCGTTGAACTCCGACTCGATGCGCTCCTTGAGCCGTTCGTCGGGGAAGGTCACGTGGAAGAACCCCGCCATGGCCACCAGGTAAAACACGGGGTAACCAGCGTTGGTAAGCACCGACCGCAGTACGGGCCTCATGGCTTCACTCCTCCTCCAGCTCAGGAGCTTCGTCGGGGTTCTCCTCGGTCTCTTCGTCGTGCACCGCAGAAGCGTCGGGAGCCGGCGTCGTGACCTTCTTCTCCTGCTCCTTTCTGTCGAACGCGCTGACGAACATCTCGACGTCGAACGAATCGGGTTCCGAGCTTCGCTTGCGAATATTGAGCTTTGAGATCAGTACCGGGTGCGAGGACTTGACCACGCTCTCCATGAAATGCACGAGCTTGGCAAGCCCGGCGCGCCGGAACATGACCTTGGTCGACCGCTCGTCGTATTTCTTGCCGTGGGGGACGACGGCCCTGTCTTGACTCTCAATGGCTTCCAGCTCCTCTGCCCGCGCGAGCCGGTCAAGCCACGAAGCGATTGGCGGAGCCTCGCTCCGATAGCGAGCGACAACGGCTTCCCGCTTTGCCGCGCTCCTTGCGAGCGCCTCGCCAGCGCCTTCGATCGCCTGCACTGCCTGGCGCAAGGCCTCGTTCTCACTCCGCTTCGCGCTCTCCATGGCCATGAGAGCTGTGGGCACCCCCAGCACGACAAAGGCGAGCGCCACCATACCTAGGACTCCGAGTAGTCGCCGCTCCCGCGGTGCGAGCTGCGCCATCCGTTCTTGAATGCTCATCGCTTCGTCTCCGTTGATCCCGCCTTCTTCTGGTCAAGGGGACAGCTGACATCGGCCTCAAGCACGTACTTTTGCCGATCCGAATTGATGACCTGAGTCACTTTCGCGATCTTTGTGTCCTTGAGGCACTCGTGTTCCCCCAAGGAGGTGGCTATCCGCTGAGCTTCACCGGTCGTTCCTACGATGCCGGTAATGCGCAGCTTGTTTCGTTGGAAGTCGAACTCCTCGATGTCGTGGGTGACATCATCCGGCACTACCTTCGAGAGCTCGAGAATGACGTCATATGCGTCCATGTGAGGCATCGGGTCATCTTCGCCGGCCTTCAGTTTGGATGACAGAAGCTCCTGCGCTGTGCTTGGATCCTCGGTGCGCGTGCCCAGCACGGACTGGCTGAGTTCCCCGAGTGACTGGGTCAGAACCTCGTTGTCACGCGCCAGGCTCCGGAGCTCCGCCCAGGTGGCAAATCCGAAACTGATGCCTATCGACACAACTAGCCCGGCCAGCAGCGGCAACTTCTCCTTGAAGAACCCGAACCCGCGTTGAAACTCTAGAGGCCCCTGTCGCAGATTCAGGTCCTCGTGACGGCCGCTGAGAGACGCCGCGAGACCGATGGCTTTGGCGAACTTCGGGAAGTCTCCCTGGCGGTCCGCTTCCTTTCCCTGGAGCTCCATCTTGGGCAGAATCGCGACTGGAACGTTGAGCTCGTAGGCCAGATAGGCCTCTGCCCCAGGAATCTCAACGCCAGCGCCGGTCAGATACACCCCAACGACCTGGTCGCCCCCCACTGCGGCAAAGGTCTGCCGAAGGCGGGCCGTAAGCGTTGGAGCCGATCCAGGAAGGCCGGATACCCCTTGCGAAATCGTGCGAGCAAAGACAGGCTCGCCCGAGGCGAAAACGACGACATCACTCGTCGCTCCACCGAGATCCACGACTCCGATCGGACCCGGCCCCCGCAGGACCTCGGAGAACCGAACGACGTTCGAAAGCGGGAGTGCTCCGCAACCAATCCGCTCCGGCTCAGGACCGCCAGCGCTGCGCACGAGCGCAAGCATGGCGCTCACATCCTCGGTGCGGGCCGCGGCAGCGAGAGCCACAAGACCGTCTCCGGTACCCCTCTTGAGGAGGCGGTAATCGTAGATAAGCTCGCCGAGATCGACAGGCACTTGCGCCTCGAGCTCGTAGGGAAGGATCTCCCCGAGCTGCTTGGCCGCCGTGGGTGGCAGAACGAGGCGACGGATGAAGGACCTTTCGCCATCCATGGCGGTGGCCACGCCGTCGATGGGGGAGCCAAGACTGGCAAACACCGACCTGAGCGCTTCCTCGAGCGACTCAGTCGAGCCCCGCTCCACAACCACCAGCTGCTCGACAACGAGCTGCCTGTAGCGGACTTGCAGAACCGCTGCTCGTACCTGCGAATCGCGAATATCTATACCGACCAGTCGGGCCATGACCAACCTTAGTTGATGCGATAGTAGATGATCTCCCCGCCGGGGCTAGGCTGAAGCAGCGAATTTAGCGCGGCCTCCTCCTCGTCCCCGGCTGGGTTGGCTTGCGCTGAGCTGGAGTTCGCACCCCAGGAGGAGGCGTCCATTCCAAGACTCTCAGCCACCTCGTCCAGCTGCCGGGCCTGCCCCGGAGGCGGCGCCTGGCGGAAGTCGACGACTGCGTGGACGCGCACTCTCGTCTCGCGCTGACCGTTCTTGACCACCCCCGTCGAGTAGACGCTGAACACCTTGCTCTCGGTGGTCATCCACTTCTTCAGATCGCCCTCCGCAAGAAACTCCATGGGAGGAAGACCAAACTGCTGCTCAAGCATTGGACCGAACATCCCTTTGCCCTTGAGCGTGTCCAGAAACGCCTGAGGACTCCCAAACAAGGGCATTCCCCGGGCAAAGGACTGAATCATCGAGAAAATGGAGAACAGCGCGCGAGCCTGCTCGAGGTCCGTGCACACAGCATGAGTGGGCTGACCATGGCGGCTGCAGATCAGCGCCCAGAGGCTCAGCGGCTCGGCGGTATTCACGTTGACCTGTTCCCCGCCCCAGACCGTCAAGAGCCGCTTTCTCGGCTCGTCAGGATCCGGCTCCACGAACGTCGCCCAGAACTCCTCTCCAAAACCGCGGACCAGGTGCAGCTCCTCCAGGCTGTCAAACGCAGCGTTCTTGCGGAAGTAGGGCTTCTTGAGGAGTTCGTAGAAGCTGTCCTCCGCTGAGGCTTGCTGCTGACTCTCACTGCCCTCGACTCCGCAGACCCAGCTCTGCTGGTCCGGATCCACCCAGTCGATGACAGCGGAGCAGATCGCCGCGCGGTCATTGTAGTTTCCATCAGCGCCCCGCTGCTCGAATAACGGATCGTACTGAGGGGAAAGCACTAGCCCCATGAACTGAGAAGCGAGTCGCTCGCTGTAGAAGATGCTGCCTCGCGCCGGAGAGTTCACATTGAGCTTCGCATCTTCGTCGACGACCTCGAGCTCGAACGAGGCACCCTCAAAGCCGAGATTCTTCCCCTCTTCCACCTTCAGATTGGTGATCGCCTCGAAGCGCGTCTTCCCTTCCGCGCCGTTGAATGCCCCCATGATGTCCGGCGCGAACTCCCACACGGCGAGCTGCTTGGCTCCCATGAGCAGGAGGGCCACGGACTTCCTGATCGTGGGCTCGGCAGCGATGAGCAAACGCGACAGGTTGATCCCACTGACGGCTGCGTACTCGGCGACGAGCGCGTCCCTTTCGGACAGAGCGCTGCCAAGCTCAGCCGACGTCTCGTCCTGGAACTCGGCCAGCATCACCGTGAGTACGGTGATGGAGCTCAGCACCATGATGAGCGCGACACCCCGCTGCCGTTTCCGTCGTCTTCTTCGGACCATGACGCGGCAGAAGTCCGCCCCTCCCCGTGACGGGTCTTCCACGCCGGGGACCGCCCGCCCGGCACCTGCTCTGAGAATGCGCCACGTCATTGCGTCGCAAACCTCAGTGGGTCTTTCATCGGAACAACGACGGTCGTTGCCAGCTTGATGGGCTGACGTGCGTGGTCGCTATCTCTCCTGGCTCCCCCATTGAGAACCAGGACCACCCGTACCTGCGGGGGAACCCTATCTGGTTGGCCCGTGGCCTGAGTCGAATCCCATTCCTCGACCCATTGCCCTGTGATCGGCTCGAGGTACTGAAGCTCGAATAGGTCGACGTCCGTTGCGAGCACGTCGACTCTTCCGCCCGCCTGCGGCTCGATGTCGAGCGTGGCGTCCTCCCGACGAACGAGATCGTAGACCCCCTGCTCGTCGGGATTCTCCATGACGTAGTACGAGATCTCCGCTTGGTCGGACTCCGCGCTGTCGGCGTCCAGTCGCCGGTGAGCGAACGATACAAAGTCGACTCGATCGCCAGGCGTCCCCGACTGACCGACGAACACCGTCTGCTGCACCAACAGCGACGGGTCAATGGGTTTGTGCATCGACAAGTAGGCGCTCTGCAGCTCCCGGGTAATGCGGCTCATGGCGAGCCGACCTTCGCGGTACCGGTCCGTGACCCGCTGTATCGCCGCCCTGCTCGTGCGCATGTTGGCGAACGCCCCGTAGATGAGCGTCGCGATGAAGGCCAGCACCACCGTCGCAATGAGGACCTCGACAAGAGCCAGTCCCAGCATCCGCCTTGTTCGCCCAGCGTTGCTCAGGTCGCGAATCACAGGCTCCCCCTGGTCGACGAGCGAGTGCCTCGAGTTGAAGTGCCCCGAGTGGTGGAACGCGATCCTGTGGAACGTTGCGAACTCGACTCTGACTCGTCCGAACTCGAACCGGAGAGCAGATTGGATGGGTCGAGCGCCTCCAATCCCTCTGCCGCATTCGGATCGAACCCGCCCTGCTGCGGGCTGGTCACGAACTGGACCACGTCGAGATGACGCGGAGTCGTCCCCTCCACCCACTTGACGCTCACCGTTACTTTCCGAATGCTGGCCTCGAGCATCGGCTGAAGCGTTGGATATACCATCCCCAGCACCATGGAAGTCAGGCCCGCTACGCCCTCGTCGCCACCGAATAGCCCCGCAAGGTCCCCCAGCTGCTCGGTACCGCCCAACACCGAGGGATTGCTCTTCAGCTCCGAGAGCGTGCTCAAAGGGTTGCCCCCCGGAGATGAGAGGTCACCGGCGCCCTTCCCGAAGCCGGAATCATCTCCCATCCCGAGATCGAGCTCTCCCAGGCTCTGATCCGGCAGCTCGATCGTCTCGATCTTCCACTCGCAGCTGAACCCGGGCGGGTCGTCTTCGCCACAGCACTGCCCGGAGTCGTTCTGATCGACGAGAGGATACCCGAACTTCCCTAGGTCGATCTCGGTCGCCGCCATCCGACATCGTGCCAGCGGCACCGCCAGAGTCAGATTTCGTGCGTGCGAGGCACTAGCAAAGAGCCCCGCCTGCGAGCTGAGAATGACGGTCAGAGCCATTCCCAGAATGGATATCGCGACCATCACTTCCAACAGCGTAAAGCCGTGCCGTCCCCGACGATAGGGCTTCGCAAGCGCTCCGCTCGCGGGGTTCGCAGGAGAGCACTCCGAGCACATGCTCACTCCTCCTCCCGCTCGCCCATTTCGCCATCCTGGACGCGCTCAGGAAGCCCGACGCGGCCTCCCTCGATCCGTGCGCGCCCGGTCAAGGGACTGACGAGCACACTCAACCCCTCGTCCTCAAGAGAACGCGCGACCTGTATCGATGCCCACTCCGTGCCACCTCCAGGCCAGAAGTAGAGATAGGCCCGTCCCTCGACAATCGGCTCCTCATCGTGCTCCGTCTGCACTTGGCGGAACCGCACTCCTCCCTCCAAGGGCTTTCCTTGCGCCCCATACTCCTTGACCGGCGTGAATTTCGGTCGAGGCTTGGTCACCCCCTTGACCAGCCGCTCTGCCTCGGCAAGCGCCTCGCGCTCGAGCTCGGTACTTGCCTCAGCCCCAACCGCGGGACCTTCGCTCACGTCCCTCAGCATGCGCCCTGAACTCGACTCCTCGAGCAGGAGGGTCTGCGCCCCGAAATCGAACACCATGCGCACCGGTTTTCCAGTCGCGTTGGCCCGCGTGGCCGCAATCCGCACCGTGCTAACGACCAGCGACGCGGCAGCACGCAGCCTGCTGGCCCCCAGCATGCCCGAACCCGCCACAATGCTGCCTGTCAGAACCGCGATGAGCACGACGACGATCAGCACCTCGATCAGGGTCGTGCCCCGGGTGCGCACCTTCGCCGCTCTGTGCCTCCATCGCATCGACCTTCGCCTCAGTTCTGTCCGGCTGGCGCTCCCTTGGGAACCCTGATGTCGTCTGCGCTCCCGGCTTTCTTGTCGGGGCCATTGGACGAGACCGTGATGTCGAAGTTGCCGCTGCTGTCGGACTCGCAGCTCAGGGTAAACTCGCCCCCCCATGGATCCTTGGTATTCGTCGCGGGATCCAGGACCCTGTCTTGGAGCAACTGAGCGACCGTTGGGCACCCCTCGTTACCCGTGGCCATCCAGGTCTGCGCCGCGTTGCGGATGGTCTTGCAGGCGGTCTCCGTGCTCGTGACGCGTGCCTTCTGGAGCTGCGGGAACGCGAAGAACCCGACGCCTCCGGCAATGAGCGCGATGATGGCCACCACGATCAATACCTCGACCAGCGTGGTGCCCCGCGCCAACCGACGACCGAGTGCCCTACGAGCCGTAGCCGTGGTGTCCTCACCGCGCTCTCTATGAAATCTGGATAGAATCTGCATTTGCTTCCTCTCAGTCGATGCGATCGAGCCCACCGGGTTCTCCGTCAGGACCATCACTCATCAGTTGATAACGCGCGTTGCCCAGCCTGGCCGGACACACGAACCTGAACTCCCGGCCCCAGGCGTCTCTGGGAACCGCCTCCAGACCTCCGAACTGGGTCACTTCGTCGAGCGACTTGGGACATCCACCGTCACGCTCCGCCTGATAGGCGTCAACCGCCTGCCGCAAGTCGAACAACGCGGCGCGGGTACGTCTAATTCCCGCCTGACGCCGCTCCCGCACTCCGATCAACACCAGGAGCCCCACAACGCCAAGGACGACGAACACGGGACGCAGGTGGCCAAGCCCCCGAAGGCGGCTAAGCCCACGCCGCCCCTCCCAAGGGAACAGGATTCTCGTCTCATTGCTCAGCCCACGCCTTGCCATAGCAACTACTGAACCAAGCTATTCATCTGCACCATGGGCATCAGAATCGCCATCGCGATGAAACCAACCGACACCCCGAGAACCAGAATCATCACGGGCTCGAGCAGGCTAGTGAGGGCCGCTACTTTGGTCTCCACATCGGACTCGTATGCCCGACTCACGTTCTCCAGCATCTGCTCGAGCTGTCCGCTCTTCTCCCCGATCGCGATCATGTGGGTTACCATCGGCGGGAATACCCCGCTGCGCTTGAGCGGTTCCGCGATGCTCTCCCCCTCGCGAATAGCCCCGATAGCCTCACCCACCACATCCTGCAGGAGCACGTTCTCGAGCACGTTGCGCCCGATCTCCATGGCCTTCAGCAACTGCACCCCGCTCGCCAGCAGCGTGGCCAGCGTCCGGGAGAAACGGGCCACCGCGACAAGCAGGTTCAGCCGACCGAAGATCGGCGCGCGAAGCTTGAACGTATCCCAGGCCAAGTGTCCAGCGGGGGAGCGCTTCCAGCGACGAAAACCGTAGCCCACAGCGCCCGCCACCAGCAGGATCAGCCACCAGTAGTCCCCCACCGCCGTCGAGATGAAGATGAGTAGCTTGGTGTACCAGGGCAGAGCCTGCCCCAGGTTCTCGAAAATGCTCGTGACCTTGGGAACCACCGCGATCATTAGAAAGGTCACCAGCCCGCTTCCGATGACGGCCATGACCAGAGGATAGGTCAGCGCAGCAACGACCTTGCCCTTCAACCTCGCCTGACTCTCCATGAAATCGGCGAGCCGCTCCAACACGCTTTCAAGGGTGCCGGACTCCTCGCCTGCCGCCACCATATTCACATACAGTACGGGGAACGCTCGTGGATGTGCGGCCAGGCTCTTGGCGAAACTGGTACCCTCATTCACGCTCTCTCGCACAGCGGTGAGGATCCTCACCAGAGACTCATTCTCTACCTGCTCGGAGAGCGCCTCGAGCGACTCCACCAAAGGGATCCCCGCCCGAACCAGCGTTGCCAACTGCCGCGTCATCACCGCGATCTCGTTGGCGCCGACACGCCGCCGAAAGGCGAACAAGTCGAGCTCGCGCTTCGCACGTTTCGCCTTCTCGCTTTCCTCGTGGGCAGAAGTCAGCAGGATCCCATCCCGACGGAGCGAGGCGCGGAGTGCCTTCACGGAATCGGCGTCACGAATCCCCTTCGTGGGTTTTCCACTCTCCACAATGACGCCGTGAAACTCGTAGACCGCCATGTCCCCATCTCACTCGTCGATTACGACGTCTTCCTGGGTCGCGGCCACGACTTCCTCGACCGTGGTTCGCCCCTCCATCACCTTCCGAGCCCCGTCATCCCGCAACGAATCCATCCCCTGCTGTTGCGCTGCACGCTTGATGGTCTGCGCGTCTGCGTTCTTCAGCACGAGTGAACCGACCACGTCGTCGCACACCAAGAGCTCATAGATCCCAAGCCGCCCGACGAAGCCCTTGTTGTCGCAGAGCTCACACCCCCGCGCGCGGTAGAAGGTTGGCATTCCCTCCCCTCGCCAGCCGATCGGTTCGTACTGCGCACCGTGCGGCTGGTAGCGCGACGACAGCTTTCGCTTGTCGCGAATCCGTGTTCGATCCGGGTCGATGCCAAGCTGCTCCAGCTCGTACGGAGTAGCGATGTATGGCTCCTTGCATGACGCGCACAGCAGCCGCACCAGACGCTGAGCCAGCATTCCGATCACGGTGGACCGAACCAGGAATGGCTCGATCTCCATTTCGACGAGCCGCGTGATCGCGCCTGCTGCATCATTGGTGTGGATCGTGCTCAGCACGAGATGTCCCGTCATCGATGCGTGAATGGCGATCTCCGCCGTCTCACGGTCGCGGATCTCGCCCACCATGATGACGTCCGGATCCTGCCGCAGGAATGACCGGAGCGCCCCGGCAAACGTGAGCCCGATCTTGGGCTGTACGTGGACCTGATGGATACCGCCGATCTCGTATTCGACGGGATCCTCCGCCGTTAGGATGTTGATATTCGGCTTGTTGATTCGATTCAGACACGCGTACAGCGTCGTCGTCTTGCCGCTGCCCGTGGGACCGGTCACCAGGATGATTCCGTTGGGCCGCGTGATGAGCGAGTGCATCAGGTGGTAGTCGCGATTCGAGAACCCTAGGTCCTGAAGGTCCAGCAAGACGCTCGCCTTGTGCAGAAGCCGCATCACGATGCGTTCTTGGTCGCGACTCGTTGGCACGGTCGACACGCGCACGTCGATACTCCGGCCGGCGATCTTCAGTGAAATGCGCCCGTCCTGAGGGAGACGTTTCTCTGCGATGTTGAGCCCCGCCATGATCTTCACGCGCGCCACCACGGAAGGCATGAATTGCCGGCTGGCTCGTTGAGCGACATAGAGCTGACCATCAACCCGGTAGCGCACGACGATCTCGCGCTCCTCCGGCTCGATATGGATGTCGCTCGCTCGCTCCCGAACCGCGCGCGAGAAGAGCCCATTCACCCAACGGATGATGGGCGCTTCCTCGTTGGATTCGAGGATGTCCTCGGCCTCCTCCTCCTCGGCCTGGTCATCGCTCTGCAGCTCCCCCGTCGTATCGTGTCGCTCGTACACTCGGTTGATGGCATCGAGGACGACGTCCGTCGTCGCCACGACGACGTCCACCGCCTTGCCGAACATCGCACGCAGATCGTCAAGCGCCTCCGTGTCCAACGGATCGGCCACCGCTATCTGCATGCGGTCCGCGTGGTCGGCCACAATGAGTAGCCGGTGTGTCCGCGCGTAGCTCAGCGGAACGCGTGCCGCGACCGAGGGCTCGACCGCGCCAGAATCGATCCGCTCCACGAAGGGAAAACCACACTCTTCGGCAAGTGCCTTGGCGACTGCGACGTCGCTGGCGGCTTCCGTCTGCACCACCAGCTCGGTAAGGGACGCCCCCTTGTCGCGCTGCTGCGCTAAAAGCGACTCCAGCAACTCCGGCGGAACGACGCCGTGTCGCACCAGAATGTTGCCGACGCTCCGTTGTTCGGCAACATCGGTCATTCCACGCGCTCCTGAGACGGGCCGACGTTTCGTGCCATTGGCTTGATATCGAGCGGCATCTCGGTCCGCTTCTTGGGGCGCCGGGGTGCAGTCTTGGGAGTCGTCCCGGGAGTCGTTTTCGGCGTCGCCTTCGGCGCCGCATTGGTGGCAGGCGTCGTCGCACGCGGCTTCGCCGCCCCGCCCTTGCTCGAGGTTACGGCATCTGCGGGAAGATCGATCGGTTCGCTCGGCTCGTGCTCGGGCTTCTCTTGCGGCAGACTCTCCCGCTCGAGACGCTCCTGCTCCTCGAGCCGGAAGTAGGCTTGACGGACGTCTTCGACGAGCCCGTTCGCACGCGAGAAGTCTTGCGGGGGCTCCCATTCCGTGGCGCCAAACACGAAGTATCGGTCCAGAAACTCCTGACGCTCTTCCATCTTCCGCTGGAAGATCTTCCGAAGGTCGTTTTGATCCCGGATGATGTAGGGCGTGAGAATGAGGAGAAGATTTGCCTTCCGCTTCTCGGTCGAACTATGTCGGAACAGGAAGCCGAGCACCGGAATATCGCCGAGAAGCGGGATCTTCTCGTCCTGGGTGATGTAGTCTTCCTTGGTCAGCCCACCGATGACCACCGTCTGCTGGTCGTCGGCTGTGACCGTGGTGTTCGCTGTCCGCTTGACGATCGTCACGGCGCCGAGCGCCCCCGACGACGCCCCACGCGCGCTGCTCTCCTGCTCGATCTCCAGGCGGACCTGGTTGCTGTCGTTGATGTGCGGAGTAACCTTGATCTTGTTGCCAACGTCCTGCCGCGGAGCGCTGTAACCGAGGCCGCCGCTGAGTGCCGAGAGCGCGTTCATCCCCGTGTTCTGGCCCCCCCCAAGGAGCCCACTGAGATTGCCGAGCCCGCCGCCGACGTTGTCCTGCAGGGGAATGTTCTCGCCGATGTTGATCTCGGCCGCGACGTTGTCCGTTGCGATAATGTGCGGGGTAGCGAGAACATTGGAGTTACCGCTGTTCGTCAGCGCATGGAGCACGACCCCGAACGCCGGAATGCTGACGCCAGTATCCATCAGCGACTCGGTCCCCTCGAGACCGGGACCGCGTGCTCCCACCGCAAAGCCCTGAAGCAACTCCTCATTCGCGGGAAACCCAAGGGTGTTCTGTGCCTTGAGACCCGTGGCAAACAGCGTGTCCTCGCCGCCACCGATGTCCGCCATCGTCCCGGCATGCCAGGATGCACCCAGCTTGGTCGCGTCGGACACAGCCAGATCCATGATGACAGCCTCGATGAAGACCTGCCGACGTGGCTTGTCGAGCTCCGCGATCACCAAGCGGAGGGTGGCGTAGTCCCGACCGGACGAGGTGATGATCAGTGAGTTGGTGGACTTGTCGGCGGTGACCTTCAGCTCCCCCTCGAACAGGTCGCCCGCAGCACCGGGCTCCTTGGCGGTTCCCTTGCCCTTCGCAGCTCCCTGGAGGGTCTGGTTCAGCGTGTTTGCCAGTTCCTCGGCGTTGGCGTGCTGCAGCGGCAAGACCCGCACTTTCCCGGTGGCATCGGCCTTCACGTCGAGACGCTTCATGAGCTCCAAGAGCCGCAGGTAGGCGTCCTCTTGTCCGACGATGACCATCGAGTTCGTCTGGGGATCAGCAAACACCTTGGTGAGCCCCGACCGGGCTGCCCCGTCACCCTTGCCCAGGTCGAAGAGCTCGTTGACCTGCTTCGCCATGTCCTCGGCGGCGCCGTTGTACACCGGCTCGATCCACATCTGTTGGCCGGCCCCGCCGACGTCGAGTTCCTCGATGATGCGAATCATCCGCGAGATGTTGGCGCCCGTATCGGTGATGATCAGCAGCTGTCCGGGCTCGTAGGCGGTGATGTCCCCGTCCTTCGTCTTGAACTTCTGCAGAACACCCATGACCTCGGCAGCAGAGACGTACTGCAGGCGATAGAGCCGGGTCATGAATCGGTCGGTATCCGGAACTGGAGTCGCACGAGAGTAGACGGGCGTCGTCTGGGTCGAGACCCCTCCGCTGTCGACGATCTTCAGGAAGCGCCCCTGCGGAATGACCGTCATTCCGTTGGATTCCAGGATGGAAAGGAAGGCTTGGTACGCCTCCTCGAGAGAGATGGGCTCGGGCGACACGACCGTCGCCTTGATCTGACGTACCTTCGGGCCGTAGATGAAACGTTTGCCAGTCATCCCCGAGATGTGGTTGACGAGCTCGGCCAGATCGGCTTCTTGGAGGTTGAACTTGACCATGTGCCCGGGTGGCTTGGGCCGATAGGGCACGTCGGTGGCAGCCGCAATCGCTTCCATCGTGTCCGGTAGCGCCCCCTTTGCCCCTGGGGGCTCGGGTTCGCCGGAGGCGTCTCCGGCAGGCTTGTCGACGCCCCCCGGCTTGGCTCCGGGCCTGGCCGCCCCAGGCGCCTGAGCGCTCGCAATGTCCGCGAACAAGAGAACCATTACCCCCGCTAGCCAGGGCAGTCGCGCAAGTCTTTTCATGCCGTTCACTTGATGTGGTAGTCGATGGTCTGGGGCTTGCCGCGGCGGCTGATCTTCACTGCCAGGCTGTTGGCAGTCCGTAGCCTCGCGTAGGCCTCAAGAGCCTTTTCCGGGCTTGCCATGTTGAAGCCGTTGATGGTTTCGAGCCGGTCTCCGTTCTGAAGCCCGAGAGCCCCGAGTAGTGTGTCGGGGCGGACCCCGAAGAGCCGGATACCGACCACCTGACCGTCCTTCTGCTCTGGGACGATTCTCGCGGACTTCATCAGCTCAGCTTGGCTCTCGAGGATCTTGTCGACGACCGATCGCTCGATGTTGAACTCGGTGGGGCTGATCTTCTGAATGCCGGCGGCGATATCGTCCGGAACCTTCGACGGGCCACGCCGCGCCTTGCTGGGATCCTCCGCACCGGGGTCATCCTTGCCAGCAGTCGGGGTCTTGGCATCGGCCGCCACCGCCACGGAGAACAGGAGCCCCTGGCAGAGGGATGCGCCTGACGTGAGCCAGACGGCTGGGCTGGCATGTTTCGGGTTATACCCGATGTAAGCAACCTGCCGATCCCCAACGCTATCGCCAACGCGCCGAAGCTTGGGTTTGGTCTCGCCACTGCCCTGCAGAGCCGCGATGGACCATACCGGATCATTCGACTCGGTGATGATCGCGACCTTGAGGTCCGAACACTCCGGGGCGCCCAACGGGTCGGAGAGATTGGGCTTGTCTGGGCCAGATCCCCCTCCGAGATCCACATCTATGTCCTTGCCGATGGGCCCCGTCACGGAATCGAAGACGTTGCGCTCCAGAATGGGTGTCGCGTCCTTGGAAGCCCGCGGCAGCATGCTGCTTGTCACCGGCTTGCGCGTTGCGGCCTGGACCCCGACCTTGGGCGTGCCTGTGATCAGCGTCCCGATCAGCTCCGTGAGCCCTGCCGCTTGAAAATAGGCTGCAGCGGCAATGAGCGCGAGCACCACCGCGGGGAAGTAACGTTTTAGGAGTGCATCGAAGGACACGTGTTCGCTCGGCGTTACTGCTAGATGCATGCCATGGTCAACAGGAACTCCAATTCTCCGACTATCTTGCAGCTATTTTCTGCCAGGCAGACGGCTCGGCACGCCAAGCTGACACGCACCGCGGCAATGGAACGGCTGCGGTGACAATCTGTCATTCGAATTGGGGAGCGGAGGCACAGGCCAACTGCCCGAACAGGAGACTGTCGGGAGAACGAATTCGCCGAGCACGGGCGCTCCCGTCCGGCGCATCGTGCTCGGGCTGTACGCTCACCCCGGTGCCAGCCCGAAGCATGGCGGCGATAGCGACGGCCCGGGCTCATTCGGGCTCGCCGAGCTTCCGATAGATGGTGCGCGTCGAAATCCCGAGGAGCTGCGCCGCGAGCGACTTGTCACCAGCGGTGTGCGAGAGGGTCTCGCGAATGAGCCGGAGTTCGACTTCGTGCAGCGGCGTGCCGATCGAGAAGCTCACTGCGGACGGCGCCCTCGGCGCCGCTCGCGCAATGGATTCTGGCAGATCATCCAGGCCAATGGAATCCGATCGGCAGAGCACAGCTGCCCGTTCCACCACGTTCTGGAGTTCCCGAACATTGCCCGGCCAGTTGTAGTCCATGAGCTTCTCCTCGACCTCTTTGGGCACCACGAGCCGCGGACGAGAGTTCTTCCGACAGTAGACTCCGAGAAAGTGGTCGACCAGCAGCGGGATATCCTCTCGGCGAGCGTGCAGGGGCGGAGCAGTGATCGCGATGACGTTCAAACGATAGTAGAGATCCTCCCGAAACCGACCTGCCTCGACCTCTGATGCCAGGTCTCGGTTCGTGGCCGCCACCACGCGGACGTCGGCCTGCACCGTGCTGCCGCCAATCGGCTCGAACTCCCCCTCCTGAAGCACGCGCAGCAGTTTGACCTGAACGGCCGGGGAGAGCTCCCCTATCTCGTCGAGAAACAGTGTTCCGCCACGGGCCTTGGCGAAGCGCCCTTCGCGCCGCGCAACTGCGCCGGTGAACGCTCCCCGTTCGTGTCCGAAGAGCTCGGCCTCCAAGATCGACTCGGGAATGGCAGCGCAGTTCACGGCGACGAAGCTCTTTTCGGAGCGTCCGCTCTTGCTGTGGATGTACCGCGCCAAGAGCTCCTTCCCAGTCCCGCTCTCCCCCAGGATGAGGACGGTGGCACTCGATGGAGCCGCTTGACCGGCGACTTCCAGAACGCGGCGAATGGCCGGACTCTGACCAATGATCTCCCGCGACGTGAGCAGCTGAATCTCCTTGCGCAGCGAGCGGTTCTCGGCGACGAGCGACTGGCGCTCGGCTGCTTTGCGCACGCTCTTCACGATCGACATCCGCTTGAGCGGTTTCTCGACAAAATCGTAGGCGCCCTCACGCATGGCCTGCACGGCCGTCTCAACGGTTCCGTACGCAGTCATGAGTACGACTTCGGTGTCAGGGGCAACCTCCTTGATGGCTCGAAGCAACTCCACGCCGTTCGTCCCTGGCATCATCAGATCGGTCAACACGACCTGGACACGATGCCGACGCGCCAGTTCGAGTGCCTCCCTTGCGCCCGACGCACTGAGCACCCGCATCCCCTCGCGCCCGAATATCTTGCCGAGCGACGCGAGATTGCTTGGGTCGTCATCGACGATGAGGAGGGTCGTCTCACCCCCGCTCTCCACGGCTACAGATTCACCAGCAGCCTCAGTTGCCATAGTGTCACCCATGTGAGCCACATTGACACGAGCAGCCACCCTGTCAAACACCATTGCTGTCAGGTACCTACGGACCAGTCGGCCCCTGCGCCGGCCACCCGCTCCTTTCGAGAGCCCCACCGCCCCGTGCCCCGACACTTGTCGTCCCCAATTCGCCACACCGTACGCGGGACGCCGAGCGGGGACAGCGAAGTGCCGAATCGCAACGCTGGTCGCTCACTCGCTCTTGCCGGTCCTGTTGGCTGAATCGGGCTCGACGAATCCTTCAGGAGGCACCACCAATCGCTCTACCCGATCCCCACGCGCCAGCGCGTCCACGATTTCCGGAAGGTCGGCCTCTGTAACAGCACCGTAGAAGTAGTCGTCCGGTTCGACCGCGATAATTGGCCCCCCCCAACACACGTCCAGGCAGCTGCTTCTGCACGCCCGGACCTCGATCTCCGCCATACCCCGCTCCTCGAGCAATGCCTTCAGCCGCGGGAAGATTCGATTCGCGCCTCGGGCGGCGCAGCTCCCCTTCAGCGCAGTGGCGGGACGTTCGTTGGTACAGACAAAGAGGTATCGCTGTCGTCGAGCCATCTCGAGGACAGCATCGTTCCGCGAAAGTCCACCGTCAATCCTCGGCAGCCCCTCGCCGGAGCCTGCCACTCTGCCCCAACCCACGCTCACGGCCCTGCGCCATGGTCTCAAGCAGCCTCTCAAGCCCCTCGTCAACACTGTTAAGCCAGAGACCCGGATGAACCGGTGCGCCAAACGGCCTCGTGTTCGTCCCGAGCCCAAGCGCTCGCGTGTTGACGCCCCAACCTGACCGAACCAGACGCCCCCGCCGCGATTCCAGCTCCAGCAAACCGCACCAACCCATTGCCCTGACCACCATGACTCCCAGTCGTCACGCGAGGCGGTCGTGGAGATCCACGCACTCGTGCCCGTCACGGCTGACTTCGTATCCGTTCACGCCCTGCATGGAGGACCGACCGCGATCCGGCTCGCGCGTGGGGGCCACGGCGGGCAAGGCGGTCCCGGGCCGCGAACGCCTGGAGCGGTAAACGCAGACGTGACGTCTTGGCGCTCAGCTCCCGGACTTCATCGGCGTGGGTTTCAGGCACCCACCAAAGAGCGGGAGCAGGAGCGTCACCGTGGTTCCAACGCCGGGCGCGCTCGCTAGCTCCACGCGCCCACCATGCGCTTCGACGATTCGCTGCACGATGGGCAGACCGAGCCCCGTGCCGCTGGGCCTCGTCGTGAAGAATGGTTTGAGAGCCCGTTCGAGAGTCCGCTCATCCATGCCCTGTCCGTCATCCTTGACGTCGATCCGCACGATGTCGACCCCCTCGACCATCTGGCGCGCCAAGATGACGTCCACCGCTCCTCCGTGAGAGGTGGCTTGCAGCGCATTCGATACCAGGTTGTCGAAAACGAGTCCGAGCAGCCCTGGATCGGCCTGAGCGTCCTTCAACGCCTCTTCATCCTCCACGTGTACGGTAACGGTATGCGTGTCGTCAGCCAGGACTTCGACCCGCTGGGCGAGGTCGACAAGGGAAATCTTCGAGGCCTGCACCTTCACCGGACGTGCGAAACGCAGCAGATCACTCACCAGCCGATCGAGCCTCGCCGTTTCCTCGTCGATGATCCCCAGCAACATCCGTCGGTCCTCGTCGCGCAAAGTACTGCGACGAAGACCGGAGACCGCGTTGACGATGATCGCCAGAGGGTTACGCACTTCGTGCGCGATGGCGGCGGCGAGCTCACCCACCGCAGCGAGTTGCTGCTTGCGAGCGAGTTCGTCGTGCATCTCGCGCAGCTCCGCATAGGAGTTGCGGAGCTGCTCGGTGCGCCGACGCAAGTGAGACTCGGTCTGCTCAAGTTCCCCAGCAGTAGCCCGGTAGCGCATCAAGAGCGTTCCGGCCACAGCAAGCCCATAGAGCCACGCCGAGTGCGGGAAGATCAACAGCGACTCCCACGCACCGAGCAAGAATCCCACGTCGTTGACGATCACCACACTGGCAAGCACCATCGCCGAGAGCGCCCCGAGCGCGTCGCGCTTCCCCGAACGCCACGCGTAGTAGAGCACGCATATCGACGCAATGACTTCGGCCAGCCCCACCAAGTGGAACGAGGTAGCGATCGCCGTGCATGTCGCCAAGTTCTGCGGAAGCTCGAACCCGAGGACGCGGGAAGTGGCGACGTGCCAAGATCCTGACACCCACCAGCCCCCCGTCAGATTGACAACCTCGTAGAAGACGGCCAGCGCGTAAGCGGCCGCCGTTATCCCCCCCGCCCGCTGAACGCGAGCGTACCTCAACACGAAGTGGAGGTTCAGCGCTGTCGCCAGAATCGCTCCCGCATTGAGCACGGCGGCCCCCGATGGCGCCAGGTCGAGGCCGCCTCCCTGCACCATCGCGCTGCCTGCGCTGGCAACCGCCAGGGCCAGGCAGAGAAGCCCGAACAGCAGGTACTCCACCTCTCTACGCGAAACCAAGTAGGCGACGATGAAGAAAACCGCGAAGCCAACCTGTGCCACTGCCCAGGCGACGAGCAGACCAGTAAGAAACGCGCTAACCATGGCCTCCGAGCAAACCGTGCCCCCTAACTACCGTCGGGCGCGGCTCGACGCTACAGAAAGTTCCACGGAACGCCAGAGCCCGGCGTGGAGCAGCCTCTGTGCCGCGAAGCTCCGTGCTGTCGCTCGGCGGGCGGCCACTGCCACCCGGACCGTCTTGCGGGCGCCCGGCACCCCAGGACCTGCACTTCCGGTCCTGGAGTTCTGGTGACGGCGGTCGCGCTTCGGCAGCGGCTTCGCCGCGCTCGAACGCCGAGCGGGAACCTCGACGGCACTGACCGCCGGGGAGGAATACCTCCGCCCGTGAGCGGTCGCCGCCCCACCCAGACCGCATCGACGAATTCCCCCCCTTGACAGCGTTTCGGGTGACGTCTCGTGCGAGAGGCTCCTCATTGCGCCCAACGCTCGAGTCGCGCGACCACCATGATCGTACCGAGCTCCTGGCCGTCGTCGCCCGCTCAGTGCGTTTCGACCCTGCGTCCCCCCCCACCTGCGGCTGTTGACGCAGTCCAATGGGGCGTTGGCACCAAACCGTCCCGCCATGGCGATGGCGCGGCCGCGCGGCTGAACCCTGCGTCCGCCGCTGGCGCCAAGGGAGCCGGGAGGTCATGCCGTACCGGCCAGTTACACCAAGGATGGAACGATGCAGATTGTTCTGCTAGACCACCCAGCGCGATGCCGGTGAAGATTGAGATAGCATCCGGCGGGGCGCCGCCTCGATATCCACTTTGTCTCCGAGGATCCGAATGAGCTATCTGGTGCTCGCCCGCAAGTGGCGCCCGATGGACTTTGGCGACTTGATCGGCCAGGACCATGTCGCCAGAACCCTCGGCAATGCCATCGCATCGAATCGCGTGGCCCATGCCTTCCTCTTCACGGGTGTCCGAGGCGTGGGAAAGACGACCAGCGCCCGAATCCTCGCCAAGGCGTTGAATTGCATGAGGCCTCCGGGAGCTGTGGCGACGGGCACCGATCCCGGCCCTACGGCATCGCCGTGCTTGGTATGCGCGCCATGCCGGGAGATCGCAGCCGGCACTGATATCGATGTGCAGGAGATCGACGGAGCTTCGTACAACGGTGTCGATGAGGTCCGCCGCCTGCAGGACTCCCTCCCCTACCGCCCATCGCGAGACAGGTACAAGATCATCATCGTGGACGAAGTCCACATGCTGAGCCAGAACGCGTGGAACGCCTTCCTGAAGACGCTGGAGGAGCCCCCGCCCCACGTCAAGTTCATCTTTGCGACGACTGAAGTCCACAAGGTTCCCGTTACGATTCTCAGTCGCGTCCAGCGCTTCGATTTCAAGCTCATCGGTACCCAACTCATTCGCTCCAGACTCCGTTTCGTTCTGGAGAAAGAAGGGGTACGCGCCGAAGAGGCCGCCCTGTCGATCATCGCGCGGGAGGCCGCCGGAAGCATGCGGGATGCGATGAGTCTCCTCGATCAGGTCATCGCATGGGGCGACGAAGGGCTCTCCGAAGACGTAGTGTCGAGAGTGCTCGGCGTTGCGTCTCGCAGCGTGCTCCACGAAGTCGCTCGAGCCCTGGTTCACGGACAGCCTGCACGGTGTCTCGAGATCGTCCAGACCCTGGCCGACCAGGGCTACGATATGAGCCACGTCGCGCGCGACCTCCTTGGCCTACTTCGTGACCTGGTGGTTGCAGCGGTCTGCCCCGACCCGGGAACGCTTCTCGACACTCCGGAAGAGGAACGGCGCGACATCGCCGACTTGGCACACTCGACCGCAACGGATGATTTGATCCGAATCCATCAGGCATTCTCCAAGGGTTTCGACGACGTGGTCCGGAGCGGTCAACCCCGTGCCGCTCTGGAGATGCTGCTGGTGAAGCTCTCCCGACGCCCGCCACTGCTCCCAGTGAGTGACCTCGTGGAGCGGCTCACGGCCCTTGAACGTCGTCTCGGCGCGTCCGTCCAAAACGCCAGGTCGAGCGCTCCTTCACCGAGCGCTCCCCCCCACAAGGACGAAGTTCCTAGCATGGGACACCGTCCGCGTCCCCGAGAACCCCAAGCGCCTCGGCATCCCCGAACAAGCGATGCAGACGGAAGTGACTCGGAGGAGCCGCACCCACCCACGCCACTTGCTCCGGCAGCGGTTGACTCTCCCCCTCCACCATCGCTGACCGTCGAAAGCCCCCCGAGCGGTTGCTCACGCCCGAGCATTCCACGTGAGACGCACGCCCCACAACCGCGTCTCGCGGAAACAACTGTGTCGCAGGAGCCAGCGCCCCCCAGCCAAGACACGACCGCCAATACCTCGCTGAAGAGAGGACCGACGCTCCACCCCTCCGCCACCCCGCCGAGCGATGATGCCAAGGGTGGGCCGATGCCACCTGCGCGAGAGACGCGAACCCAGGAGACGCGAACCCAAGAGACGCGAACCCGGGCAGGCCATGCCAGTCCACGCGTGCACAGCCGCGAGGCGTTGGCGCTCTACGAACACATCGTCGACCAACTGCGCGAGTCCGAACCGCAACTCGCCGCCCTTCTCGAGCATGGAGTGCCACTGGAAGCGTCCCCGTTGCGCCTGGCGATCGCGTGGGAACCGGGACACCCGCTGGCGTCAGCCGCCTGCACCGCACAGCACGTGGAACGGCTGGGGGCCGCAGCTGCCCAAGTGCTGGGGAGCAAGCCAAACGTGGAGCATCAGCTCGACTCCGAAGAGGCTCGCGGCAAAGTGACACTCGCATCGATGGCCGCCGCCGCCCGAGAGGCAGCAACCCGCGAGGCAATCACCCGAGCGCGTAACCATCCCGTGGTAAGGGAGGCGCTCGATGTACTAGGCGCACGGGTCCGCGAAGTGAAGCTCCCCGAGTAGCGTTTCCTCAACCCAAGGTCGCTGCCGCGCATTCACGACCCAAGCGCCTCCCTCCGAGACCGCCCTACTCTTGCTGCCGAAGACTCTCAGGTTCTCCTGGCAACCTAGCCAGAACCCATGCACTATGGAGGCCGGCCGTGGGTGCACGGGGTCCGGAGATACCCGTCGCCCGGGCAAACGGAGCGAGAGCTCTTCCTTGCGTCGGGGTCGATTCCGCTCAAAGACAGATGAGCCTTGCTGCCAAGACCCGTACTCAGATTGGTCCACCTGCTCGGCCGGCTCCCTGGGGTTGGCGAGAAGACCGCACAGCGGTTCGCGCTCTTCCTTCTGACCGAGGGGGCGGGCCTGAGCAGTCAACTTGGAGAAGAACTCCTGCATCTCACTGAACGAGTCAGAACCTGTGAGCGATGCGGAAATCTTGCTGCGGTAGGCCCAGACGGCGGAGCCCTCTGCGACGTCTGTCTCGACTCGAAGCGCGACGGCGCGCTGCTCTGCGTCGTCTCCCGAGTGCAGGATCTCATCGCGATCGAGCGAAGCGGGGTCATGCGGGGGCGCTACTTCGTCCTCGGGCGACTGTTGTCTCCGCTCGACGGAGTTGGACCAGAAGCCCTGCCCATCGACGCGCTCAAGACCCGAGTACGCGAGGAAGGGATCCTGGAGGTCATCATCGCCACCCCTCCGTCAGTAGATGGCGAGGCTACTGCGCTGCTCGTGGGCCGAGAGCTCCAGCCACTCGGTGTCAGCGTCACCCGAATTGCCAGTGGAGTTCCGCATGGTGGCGAGCTCGAGTACATCGATCAGGTCACGCTTGGGCGCGCGATCGATGGACGTCGATCGGTTCCCCCTTGACCGCCACAAGGAGGGGTGTTCTGGAGGTACCGTCACTCCCCTACCCCCTTGCCTCGCCTGGGAGCGGCCCCGCCACGCGGCCCGCTGATCGGAGATACCCAGTCCAGGCGGAGAATGGTCAGGGTTCCCCCGCCAAGCTGCGCATCCGGCCGCCGCGCGGCCCCCGCAAAGACAGACGGTGCCCGCCGAATCCGCTCCCTTGGTGGGGGGCACCGTGGGCACCGACATGCCTGGGACCCCGGCCCGGCGCTGACTCGAATGCCTGGGGGTACCCAGTCCAAAAGCCACTGCCAGAACCTGGCTGTTGATTCGGTGCGGGCGAGAGGTAAAGATGCGCCGAGTCGATTCCGGCCGAGAAGCGTGAACACACATGGTCAAACGAAGCATCCGCAGCGAGCACGCTCCTGCCGCGATTGGACCCTACTCCCAAGCAGTGAGCACTGATCGTCTGCTGTTCGTCAGCGGCCAAATCGCTCTCGACCCCACCACAAACACCCTGGTGTCGAGTGGAGTGGAGGACGAGACCCGACGCGTCATGAAGAACCTCGAAGCCGTACTCGAGGCGGCGGGCATCGGCTTCGACCAAGTCCTCAAGACGACCATCTACCTCACCGACCTCCAAGACTTCGCCACCGTGAACCGCATCTACGGCGAATATTTCCCTGGCTCTCCGCCAGCGCGTGCGACCGTCCAAGTGTCAGCCCTGCCTCGGGGCGCACACGTTGAGATTGACGCCATCGCGCAGGTGGGTGGCCCATCAGACTAGGGCACCGGTGAAGCCGGCCCTGGGAGGCTCTTGCACATGACCGATTCAACGCAGAAGCGACAGTTCGACGCCTCGACACTGCAAGCCCCAGCCGAGAGGGCTCTTGCTGCCCTCGAAAAGGCGGGAACGAGCGCAGCAGCCCTTGTCGACGCTTGGGTCGCCGCCGCAAACGCCGCGGCCGTCGCCGAGGCGGCACGTAGTGCGACCGGCGCGGCAAGGAAGGCTGCGCGGCGCGGCCTCGGGGTTCTGAAGTCGCGTCGCATCCCCATCCCCGAAGAGCGCCATATCGCGAAGCTGGCGGACACCACCGAGGAGAAGCTGCAAGCATGGCTCCTCCCCCCGGACACGAACGGGACGGTGCTCGTCACCATTGCCACGCACTCAACGGCGCGACGCTATCGCACGGCATTCGTGTTCCTGCATGACGCCCTTGGCGTTCACCGCGTCGATAGCGGTGTGCTGAGCCAGTCCCAACTCAGGGATTCCCTCAGCAGAGCGGCCACCAGCAAGGCGATCAAGCCAGTAGAAGTGCCAGTCGAGTGGGCTCGCTGGCGGATAGCCGAGGCGCGGAAGCGACACGCGCAGCGCGGCGTTCCAGAGCCGTTGGGGTTCACGAGCGCCGCCACGTTGCTCACCCCGGTTCCCGCAGAAGCGCCACCTCATCCCTTCGACGAAGAGGGGCTCGTGCTGGACGACGAGGACGCGAAGGACATCGCCCAGCGATCGGCTGAGCTCCACTTGCTTGACGAGTTCCGCAGCTGGCTGCCAAGCCGCCGCGCTGTCGACCACTTGCTTCGAGAAGTCGGGAAGCAGCTCCGGCCTGGTGAAGAGCCCGAGCCGGACGTCATGAAGACGCTCCTCGATGCGCAGCTCAAGGCCGCAACCGATCGCTACTTCTCGCCGGAGCGGCGCGCAACACTCGTACCCGCCATGAAAGACGCTGGACTCTCAGTGCTGGCTCGGGTTGGGGAGCAGAAGGCCCTGGAGGTAGTTGCCGCCATCAAGGTCATCGAGAGTCGGGGACTGATCACGGATCCGCCCCACGAAGTCGGCTTCCTGCGCGCATTCTTCGACAAGGCAATTGGTGTACTGGCTCGCCAAGGCGGAGGTAGCCTGAAGATCCCAGTCCCCACTGCTCCGAAGGAGGCTGCGACAGGCGACGTCCCAGCAACGGAGAACGCCGACAGCTCCCTCGAAAGCGAGCAGTCCGACTCTGGCACCGAAGCATCCACAGAGCTTGCCCCACAGGCGGAGGAGGGTTCCGAGGTAGGCTCATCCGCGCCCGGGACCCTCAGCATTGACGTCGGCTGGGAGTCTTCGGACGAGCAGAAGTAGTGCGGATCAGCCCGCCCTAATAGCGAAACGCCGCGTGCTCCCCACGCGGCGTTTAACTAGACGCGTCACCTGGACGGAGACGAACCTCGTGCCCTGCTACCTGAAGGCAAGGGTGATATCGTGTGCCAGGCCCTCATCGGCGACGACCCTGTAAGCGGGGCTGCCGGACGTGGCCCCACCGCAACTGATGGTCTTGCTGGATTCGGATTCCTCCTCCACCGTGCACCCGGCACTCTCCGCGTTGCCCTGGGCGACGATGCCACCGCCCTTGGACTCCGCAACGACACGGTAGGTGCCGTCAGCTGGCAGAACCAGCTCGATGTCGCCGTTGCCGGTCAGGAATACGCCGCCGTCGAAATCGTCCGGGATGCCAACGACGCGTCCCTCGAGTTGCCCGTTGTCACACCCGACCTCGACGTCGGAGGGCGAGTCGAGGTTGATGTCACACGAACCGTTGTCGTTACGAACCCTGATGATCGACGCGTTCCCGGAATTGCGTATCTCCGTAGAACCGTTCTCCTGCTCGACGCGGAGCGCCCCATCGAATGTCGGTGGGATCTCCACGTCCAGATCTCCGCCGAGGGACGACTTGACCTTACCGTTTCTATCGAGATCCACCACGATTCGCGTGCCGCTCGGGGCGCTCGGCTCATCCCGGGCGCTGACGGAGAAATCCAGCTTCTCGAGCTCGTCGCGGGCTTCCTCGTCCGTGGCGTCATGGTCCAGAAGCACGAACGGCGTCACCTCGGCGCTAACCTTGTCGGCAGAGCCAACGTCGACGACAACGTCCCCATTGGCGCTCTCGATATAGAGCTCGTCTCCGCTCCGCCACTCCACCGACTCCTCTGCTCTGCTTCCCTCGAAGAGCTTCGTCGACTTGACGGTACAGCCCGCGAGCACAGACACCGCGCCCACGGTTAGCACCAATTGTGCGGCATTCTTCCGACCTGGATTCATGACACTCACCTCTCCATGCATTGATGGGCCGCGCTCTGTGGCACTGTCATCCCATCCTTCGCCACCGGCCACGGGGTTGAAACCGATCTTAATCGTGACGGCGGCAAGAGGCACAGTTCGACGCACATTCTGATGGAAGATTCACCGAAACACCAGCTGGCCGCCCACCGGCCCCCGACCCGTCGACCCATTCTCCGGAGGTGCATGGAAGCAGTGTCGTTTTCGGCCACTCACCCCCTTAAGTTCTGAGCTGGCCGACCGTAACCCATCCCACTGTGATTGCGGGTGGCATCGTGAAGAGAGAGCTCGGCTCGTGGGGCGTCAACTCGGGCAAGGTGTGTTTGGTGGTGACTACGACTGGAGCGGCGCCCATGCCGGAGTCCATTCAGGGCAGCGGGCGCGACTCGCATTCCAGAATCGTCGTCTCGCAACTGCAGGGTGAAACGGTGGCCGAGCTGCGCGCGAGACTCGAGCATCGGCTCAGCATCCTCGCCTCCCGCCAACAGACCGTCGAGAGCGCGGTTCTCATGGTCGGGGCAGAAGCGGTGGACGACGCCGGAGATGCGCAAGAGCTTGCGATGGTCCTATCCGACTCTCTTCATCCCGAGGGGGAGCTCTCGCTGATGGCCCAACCGGGAGCCCCGGAGGTGCTGCGAGCCCACCTGTACGACCTGTTCGACGCCGTCGCGAGCAGCCAGCGCGGCACCAAGAAGGGTGTGACGGCCCGTTTCCTCGCTTCTTCGCGGGCTGGAAACGAGGCTCCCAGTGGCGTTTGGTCCTGTTCGATCTCTCTGGGGTCGGACGTAGACGTCGCCTAATCGCCCACCAAGTCCCTCACCCCGATCCCGAAGTCGACGTTACTCCGCGCCATCTGCGGAGTAACGTCGCCGCGGAGCGTTCGGCTGCGTCGACGGCAGCCTCGAGCACTTGCATACCATCGTCGCAACTGGCCGGATCGAGCGAGTCGCCCTCCACCACAACGACTCGGGCAAACGGCAGCGGAACCAGGAACTCCTCCCAGCGAGCCTGCACGGCTCGCGCCGGAAAGGCCGCCGCCCCGAGAGGAACCAGACTCGCCCCACTCAGCTTGGCGGCCAGTGCAGCCCCTGGCTTCGCGTGTCGAGCCGGACCACGGGGGCCGTCCAATGCAAAAACCCCCTCCGCGGAGCTGCGCATCCCCCGGGTAAACGCCAGGAGTCCAGTCGCGCCTCCCCGGGAAGATGACCCTCTTACGACCCGCAACCCCAGCAGTCCAAGGATGACAGATTGAAGGGCTCCATCCCGCGAGAGGCTGACCATGACCACCGCACCGCGACGTCGCTCGTAGCTCAGTAAAGGCAGCTGCCGACCATGCCAGAAGCACAGAATCCTCGGCCGATGAGCCTCGCCGGCTCGTACCCAGCGCACCCGCCACGTGCGCGTGAGGAGCCAGAGCATGCAACCGATCGCAATACCAGCGATCCAACGCCCTGGCCCCAAAGCCGTGTCCCGCCTACCCGTGGCGCCGGTTAGCGGCAAAACTGGGGGAGCCGCGGACGGCTCCCCATGCCGATGTCCCACGATGGAGCGCTATCCCTTGAGTGCAGCCAGCTTCTCCCGCGCGGCAACGCAGTTCGGATCCTGCTGCACTGCGCGTTCCACATTCTGAATCGCCTTGGCGGTCTCGCCCAGGCGTTCGTGGATCTCACCCAGCCGCAAGAACACCTCCGCCTTGGAGATCGGGCTCTTCGCGTCAAGGCGCTGCAAGAGGAGCGCCCGGAACATCTGCTGCGCCTTAGCAAGGTCGCCAGCATCGAGAGCAACCTCCCCGAGTCGTTTGAGAATCCCGACGTTGCCTGGCTCAATCCGGAACGCTCGATTCAGCTCCTCGAGTGCGGCCTCACTGTTCCCGGTGGCAAGGTAGGCGTTGGCCAATCGGCGATGGATGTCAACCAGCTCCTTGGAGCGTCGCTGCCCATAGGAATCGACGATCCGCTGCAACGTGGCAACCGCCGCATCTCCGCGACCGGACGCGCTCTGGGCGTCGCACAACTGCAGCAGTATCTCGCGATCGTCGGGCTTCAGCTCGCTCGCCTGTTCGAGGAGATCCGTTTGGCGAACGGTGTCGCCTCGCTTTTCGGCGTGTATCGAGGCAGCCCGAAGCAGCAGACTGACCTTCTGCTCCCGGTTCTGCGACAGGCCAGCGTCAGCCACGAGTAGATCCGCGAGCTTGTCCCAATTCTGGCTGGCCTCATGGAGCGTTCGCAGCTGGGCCCGCGTCTCCGGATTTCGTTCGTCCACCACCAGCGCACGCTCAAGCGCCGACACCGCACCCTCAACCTGCCCGAGCCCCTGGTAGCACCTAGCCAGGGTGAGTAGCCGAGACAGCTTCGCATCCCCCTCCACGAGCGTAACGAGTTGCTCCAGCATGCTAGCTGCTTCAGCCAGCTCGCCCAATTCCTGGTGAAGGCGCGCCAACGCCTCGAGCGCGCCCACGTGGTGCGCCTCGCGCTCCAGCACACCGGTGTAGGTTTCCACAGCCCGAGCCGGATCCTTCAGGCGCGACACACAGATCTCCCCAAGTCGAACTCGGAACCGCAACTCCGACTCGACATCTCTTCGTTCAACCGCGCCAGCGATCTGCGCATCCAATAGCTCGGCCAGCTCTTGGTCTCGCTCGGTCTTCTCGAATAGCGCACTCAGCGCCACCACGGCTTCCGAATGCCCGGGCTCGTCCTCCAACACGGAACGCAGGATGTCGATCGCTCGGTCCGGATCCCCGGAGCGCTCGGCCGCAAGACTCGCCAAGCGAACCTTGATGGCGGCGCGCTCCGTACCACTCTCCGCATGCTCCTCCTGACGAGCCAGGAGAGCCGCCAGCTCCGACCATCGACCGGTCTCCGTGTAGAGGGCGTCGAGAGCCTCCGCCGCCTCGGTGTCAGTCGGATCATCGTCGTACAGCGAGAGATAGAGGTCTATCGCGTCCACGGGACGCCCGAGCCGACTCCGAGCGAGCTCGGCTGCCTCGCGGCGAAGGCTTCGGATCCGCGCGCCGTCCACTTCGAGTCGCGCCATCTTGATGAGCAGGTCATAGGTTTCTAGATCCGCGCCGGCCCCTTTGCGCAGCTCACAGAGCTCCCCCAATGCCCAAAGGTTCAGCTCGTCGATCTCCAACAGCTCCCTCAGGATCGCCTCCGCGGTCACCGCATCACCGCGCTGCTCGCACAAGGCCTTAGCCTCCCTGAAGAGGTCAACCCGACGTACCTCGTCGAGCTGCAGCCGCGCACGCATCCGAAGAGTCTCAATCAACTCTGGTTCGCGCCCCGTCCGCCGCTGCAGGTCCTCCAGCTGGAGCAGCACGTCGTCGTTGTCAGCGTCGAATCCAAGCGCACGCCGAAGAGCAGACTCCGCTCCGGCCACGTCACCGCAACGATCCCGGCGCCAGATCGCAAGCCTCATGGACAGATCCCGCCCAACATCGGGAGCGAGCCCAGTCGCACTGTCAAGCGCTTCGTCGAGCGTCTCGGCCGCGCTGGAAAAATCGCCCGTGACCTGTGCTAGACGCTCGATCTCGTCAAACACCACTTCGTCGGCCAAGCTGTCCTTGAGCCCCTGCTGCATCACCCGCTGTGCTCCGGCTGGATCCCCGCATTCGTCCTCGAGGACTCTCGCAAGGTCGCGCCGCATGTCCGCGCGCTGTCCGGCGGTATCGGCGTGAAGCACCCGCTTCTCATACAACCAAGCGAGCCGCCGCGTCTCGCCGCGGCTGCGGAACACTTGCTCCAAGACCTCCGCTGCCTCGTCGAAAAGGTCACGAGAGTCGGTGAGCCGCTCCATCTCAGCCACCGCCCCTTCGTGCGTCGGCACACGCTCCAGCACCATCCTCAAGGACGCCAACGCCCTTGGTGGGTCTTGGAAGTGGTCGAGCTGAAGCCGGGCTATCCGATAGTAGATTTCCGCCTGGACCTCACCATCGACCTCGGCTGCCGTCCGGCGGTCGAGAATATCGGCGAGCAGTCGGTGCTCGCCGAGCTCGGTGTAGAGCCGATCTAGCGCCTCGAGCAGGTCGGGCTGTTCGCCAGCCTGCTCCAGTGCCCGCTTGTATGCGGCGAGCGCCCGCTTCTTGTCCTCCAACCGGCCCTCGGCGAGCTTCCCTAGTCGCTGCCACAGGTCCCGTGCGATGTCAGGCTCGAACGTCGACTGTGCCCGCTCCCGCAAGGCTTCTGCGTAGCGCTCCCAGCCATTGCAGAGTGGCGCAAGCCTCTCGATCTCATCGTGAAGCTCTGGAGCCTCGGGCTGCTCACTGAGAGCCCGCAGGTACGCTCCGAGCGCCTCGCCGGGATTCCCCAAGCGCGCTTCGTAGGCCGCAGCAATGGAGCGCAGGGTCGCCAGACGGTCGCTCGGATCAGTCTCGGCGCTGAGACGCATGTCCAGCACATTGACCAGCGCCTCGTGTCGCCCCCCCTGTTCCAAGACCGGTACCAGGATCGCAGCGACTACTGCTCGCAGCTCCTCATGCTCCTGTCCCAGGCGCCGTACGGCGACAATCGCTTCAATATCGTCCGGACAGTCGTCGAGGACGAGGCGGTACATCTCCAGTGCGTCATCGTACGACTGCTGCTTCTCGCTGAGGATCTCAGCCATCTGACGACGCAGCGCCGCCCGCTCGCCGGGTTCGGGCGCTAGCGCCACTTGCCTGCCCAAGACGTCGAGGAGATCGGACCACAGCAGCTCGACTCGGTAGAGCCGCGCAAGCTCTGCGAGCACCGCGGAGTCATCCTCGCGAACCGCGAGCGCCATGTTGAGCGTCTCGATGGCACGTCCATTGTCCTGGAGTCTCACCTCAACGACCTGGGCGGCCTTCCGCAAGAGGTCGTATTTGAGGTCAGCGTCATCTTCACCAGAGAGCTCCACGCGCTGCAGGTACAGCTCCACCAGGTGCTCGTCTTGCTCTTCGGACTCAAGCAGATCGAGGAGGCAATCGACGGTGAAAGCGTTTCCAGGTTCCACGTCGCGGGCTCGCTCATACGCTTGAATCGCGCCCCGACGATCGTCCAGCATGTCGCGGCGCGCCTCACCGACACGGCGCCATGTGCTGGCACGCTCCTCGTCGTCGAGCAGGAGCTCTGCCTTCTTGCTGAGGACGTCCACCAACACGGGCCAATCACTCAGCAGCGTCGCAAGACGTTCCATCTTGAGCAAAGGCTCGAGATCCGACTCGTCGGTGGCGTGCAGACGGCCGTAGGTCTCCAACGCGCGACGTGGATCGTCGCGGCGAACATCGTGCACCTCGGCGATCTTGGTTAGGAGGTCTCGCTTGCTCACCAGGTCAGGCCGCTCGGCAAGCACCGCCTCGTAGCGCTCGGCAAGCTCGCCCCACGCATCCGTCACTCCGACCAGTCGTTCATACTGGTCACGCAGACCCGCGTCATCCGGCTCGATGGAGACAGCCGCAGCATATGCAACCCGCGCCTTATCCAGCTTCCGAGCGCGAAGCTCGAAGAGTTGGGCGGTTTCCTGCAGCACGGCCACCTGCTCCATGGTGTCCCGAGCCAGATCGAACCGATCCTGATTCAGCGAGATCATGCGCTGCCACTCGTCGGCTCTCTCGTAGAGAGGCCGCAGAATCTCGATGACCCGCGCCTTCTCCACGTCGGCCGCGCGCAACTCCTCGAGGGCTCGAATCGCGTCTGCGTGTCTCGGCAGGACTCGAGTAATCTCCTCCAATTCATCGATCGCCCGCGAAGCATCCCCGAGTTCCCGACGCCGGATCGCCGCAAGTTCGAGCCGGAATGTCGCCGATTCCTCGGGTGTTTCGGCCATCTCGGCACGCTTCTGGTAGAGTTCGGCAAGGTCATCGAATCGCCGCTTCTCCCGATAGAGCTCGGTGAGAGCATCGGCCGCAGCCGCGTCCGACTCGTTCACTTCCAGCGCCGCCCGGTACGTTTCGATGGCTTCGTCGCCCGCACCCAGCTCGACGCGCTGAATCTTGGCCATCGCATGCAACAGCGCGAGGCGCTCATTCGCCTCGTATCGGTGCTCCAACGTCTGACGATACAGCTCGATGCGAGCCGAAGGTTGATTGGACCGTATCAGCAGATCATCGACCGATCGGAAGAGTGCCGGGCTCTCGGGATCGAATGCGAGCGCGCGCCGATAGTAGTCAAGCGCCCCTTCGAGATCCCCCGCTTGATCCAGCAGCTCGCCCGTGCGTCGCGCCAGCTCGGCTGTCCCCGGCTCCTCGACGGTCACAGCGTCGAGCTCGACCCGGTAGATCTGAGCGAGGCGGCCTTCCGCGCCTGCCACCTTCGCCAACCGCTCAAGCTCCGATCGAACATCCGGCGCCCCGATATCTTCGTGGAACAGGCGAGCGGTTGTCTCCAGGGCCGCGACGTAGTCCTCGTTCTGCTCCTCGTGAAGCTTCGCCAATCGGCTCAGCAGTTCCCGCTTCTCATCCGGGTCGGCGCTATAGTCCAGCCTTGCCTCGATAGCCTTCACGAGCTTGCCGAAGTCTGCCCGCTGCAGATACACGGGTTCGAGGAGCGCCGCCGCTCTCGAACGGTGCTCCGCGCTGGCAACCGTCTCCAACACGGCCTCCAAGGCTGCCACCGCCGGAGCGTGCTGCCTGTCCGCGAACAAGGCTTGCTCAAGTTCGTCCAGCGCACGCGGAACGTCACTCTGGTGTTGGGAGGCGACGCCCGCGATCTTGACGTGAAGACCGGGCGCGTCCGCGCCGGGACGTTCGAGTTGCCGCTGGTAGAGGTCGACTAGGTCCGTCCACCGATCCTGCTCGACGTAGAGAGCCTCCAGTGCGTCGACGGCAGCGGGCTCGAAGTCGATGTCGAGAATAGTCTCGTAAACCTCCGTGGCCGTGGGCAAATCCTTGGTGCGCTCAGCCAGAATCTTCGCTCGCCGATAGAGCAGGCGCTTGCGTTCTGCATCACTGTCAGCGATCTCCGCACGCCGAGCCAGCACCTCGAGCAGGCTCGACGAGTCATCGAGCTCCTCGTAGAGAGACTCCAGAGCTGCTAGGGCGCGCGGCTCATCGGCGCGAAGCTCCAGCGCTCGCCTGTAGTACTCACGCGCGGTGGCGCGATCGCCAAGCTGGTACCGGGCCAGCTCCGCCACCTTGAGAACGACTCCGAGCTGCACGTCGCCGTCGAAGATGTCGCCGACGACTCCGCTCAGCAATACGACCTGCTCGCGACGTCGGTCGACGGCGCCCGCGAGACGGTCCACCTGATCGAGCCAAGGAGTCAGGTCCGCGTGACCGGCGGCGTCCTTGAGGGCACGTGAAGCGAACTCGAAAGCACGGGCACGATCTCCGAGAGACTCCTCGGCAACCGTCACTGCATGAGCCAGGCTCTCAAGCCTCGCCAGCGGATCGTCCGCAGTCTCGATCTCAACCTCGATGACCTGCAGCAGGTTCTGGGCGTCAGACTCCGCCTCGTAGATCGGTCTCAGTATCTCGGCTGACTCACGACGCGTCACGGTATCCGCCGCGCCAAGCATCTCAGTGACGGCGGCTCGCGACCGCGAGTGCGTCATGCTGAGCGACAACGCGCGCCGATAGGTCTCGAGGGCGTCAGCTGGGCTCTTCAAGTACGCTCGTTTGAGGTCGCCGATGTCAGCCAGAAGTTCGAGCCGCTGCTCGTCTGACTCCGCGTGATCGAGATGCGTTTCGAGGGTCTCGTTGAGGTCCTCCCAGCGCTCGGCACCACGGAACAGCTTCTCCAGAGCCAGCAGACTCTCCTCGGTTGGGCCGAATTCGGCATGCAGCGCCTGCCACGCATCAATGGCGGCGGGCGACGCTTGAAGCCTCTCGCCCTGAATCCGAGCGATTCGACTCATCAGGTCCCTTCGCTGCTCAGGACCGTCACTGAAGTCGCGACGAACGTCGAGAACCGAGACCAGTTCCTGCCACCTCTCCAGACGCGTGTACAGGGCATCGAGCGCTGCCATGGCGACCTTGTCACCGGAGTCCTCCTCAAGGCGCATGCGCCATGCGTTCACGGCCCCTTCCGGGTCGTTCAGCGTCGATTGGCAGAGCTCGCCAAGTGCACCCAGCAGGCTCTGGCGCTGCTCCGGTTCGTTCTCCAAGCGCACCTGGATCCGCAGCATTTCGGCAAGCTTCGCGTATTCGCGCTGGGTCTCGTAGATCCTCTGCAGCGCAGCCGCGGCGGGTAGCACCAGCGCGGAGTCGCGTGGATCGAGACCGAGCACGGTGCGGTAGGTTTCCTCAGCCGCCGCCACGTTGCCGAGATTGTCGAGCTGGATGGCCGCCGCCTGCATCAGGATCTCGCCGCGCGAGCTGGTTGAATCGACGTTCTCTGCAGCATTCATCAATACGGCGACGACCCTCTCGTGCTCGTTCAGCCTGCGACCGATGTCAATCAACCGCCGACGAGTGTGCTCGTCGAGAGGATCGCGAGGCACGAGCTCAGAGAAGGATCCGAGCGCGGCCGCATCGTCGTGGAGACGTTCATCCTCGAGAGTCGCGATGCGCCGCAGCACCTCTTTCTCTTCTTCTGGATCGCTGGGGCTCCCGTCCTTCGCCGCGTTGCGGCTCGCCTCGCGTCGAGCACGAAGCACTCGAACGAGATCGCGGATCTCGTCGCGAGCCTCGTAGATAGTCTCGAGCGCCCGAGCGGCGCGCCCCTGCATGGTGCCGATTCCCAGGAGCCGCTCGGCGAGCTCCCTGGCTTCGTAGTCATTCGGGCGAGCCACCAGAACATGCTCGACGAGGCCCATCGCGACCTCGGGCTTGTGCAGGTAGTTGAGCTGGATCCTGGCCAACCGCAGTGCAAGGTCGTGCGCTTCGTCACCCGCGAGAGTCGCCAGACGTCGAGACAGCAGGTTCGCCAGATCCGCGTAGCGCTCCTGCCGAACATAGAGCCGGTCCAGGGACTCCAGAGCGGTCTCGTGCAGCGGATCAAGCTCTAGGATTGCCTCGTAGTGCTTCGTCGTCTTCGCCGGATCCTCGATGATCTCGTCGCAGATGAGGGCCACTTCTGTAAGCATTTCGATACGACGAGCGTCATCGTCCACGGCTGCCGCGGTACGCTCGTACAAGGACTCGAGCTCACCCCAACGCTCGGCGCCGGTGAGGATATCCTTCAGCCGAACGAACGCGGAGTCGTTCGTGGGCTCGAGCTCAAGGACCTTCTCGAGGTATCCCACAGCCCCGATGGGGTCACCGAGCCTGTCGGTGTGCACCCGAGCCGCACGCTCACACAGCGCGAGACGAACGTCTGAATCTAGCTGACCACGTAGGACTTCCCGAAGCGACTCGGCCAATTCCTGGGGACGGCCAGATTCTGCCGCTAGCTCGTCAGCGCGCTCCCAAAACGAGAAGTCAGTAGGGAACTCGCGCAAGGCTCGCAAGGTGACGTCGAGAGCCGCACTGGCCGACGCCAGCTTCTCGCGCTGAACGCGGGCGAGACGCGTGTAGAGCTCGTGCCGCTCCTCAGGAGCGCTGGCTTGATCCAGAATGATGCCCAGCGCTTGTGCCTCGCGCCGAGGCTCGCCACCGGATGCGTAGCGCCCGGCCAAGACCCTGGCAGCGTCCCCTCGAGCCTCTTCATTATCGAGCAGCTCCTCCACCACAAGCACTGGCCCAGCAGCCGCGGGATCAAACTCCAGTGCTCGGACGGCACAATCCAACGCATCCCGAGGCCTACCCAACTTGCGGGAGTAGAGCAGAGCGAGCTCGACCTCCAGCTCAAAGCGCTCCCTACCGGCGAGCAGATCACGGTGCTGAGCGATAACGGCCGCGGCTTCTTCCACGCGGTCGAGCCCAAGAAGCAGGCGGGCCAGACTGCGCAAGGCACCATCGTCTGCCGCATCGATCTCCAACAGACGGCGCAGCAGCTCTACCGCGCGCTCAGGAGCCCCGAAAGCCGTTTCCTCGAGTTCGGCCCACACGCGGAGTCGACCGATGCGCGCACTGTCTCTCGCGGCGTGCTCCACCTGCCACTCGAAGAGCCACCGAAGGTCGTCGCGACGCCCATCCCGACGCAGGATGATTTCGAGTTCGTCGATCGCTCGGTCGTCGGTTGGTTCCGCAGCCAGCAGCTTCTTGTAGGTCGCGACAGCGTCATCGGTACGACCGAGTTGCTGCTCATAGATGCGCGCAAGGCGCATCCGAAGATCGCGGGCCTCTTCCCGAGACAACTCGCCGGACGTTGTGGGAGGAACGGACTCCACCCCCTTCTTTCGCTTCTGCTTCTTGCCCTTCTGGGCCTCGGGCTCGACTGCCACAACGGTGACCGGTGCTTGGAGCCTTTGCTCGAATGCGTCGGCGAGCTCTCCGGGGAGCCCGGCAAGCTCCGCGGCGCCCTCCAGCAACGCCAGTGCCACCGGCGAGGTAGGAGCCAGCGCATATGCCTGCCGCGCATACCCGACGCCGGACCTCCGGTCAGCGAGTTTCTGGGAAGTAACTTCCACGAGTCGCTGCAGGAGCTCGAGCTTGGCGTCGACATCATCAGACTGCTTCACCAACAGCTCGTAGAGGGGCGGCAAACGCGCCCACTTCTCGTCTTCTTCATAGAGCGGCAAGAGCGCCCGAGCCGCTCGAACGTCCGTGGGATCAACGGCAAGGATCCGTTCGTAGCAGCGGAACGCGCGGTCCGGTTGTCCGAGTTCCTGCTCGTAGACCCGAGCAGCACGGTAGCTGAGCTCAATCTTGACCTGCGCATCACCCTGGCGATCGGCTGCGTTGCTGAGTACCTCGGCAAGCCCCTCCCAGTCCTTCTGTGACGCATAGAGCGCCTCGATTCCCTGATAATCTGCGGCTTCCAGCAGCGAATCTCTGAGCACCCGAAGTGCCCGATGGTGCCCCGGCTGCAGCGCGAGAACCCGCTTCCACACCCCCACGGCTCCCTGCTTGTCCGAGAGGTGTTCGGCATAAACGGTGCCGAGCTTCTGCAGCACGCCAACCTTGGCGGCCACGTCGTCCGTGAGCTCGACGCGACGCTCGAGAGTCTCGGCAAGGATCGCCCACTCCTTCTGTCGCTCCGCAAAACGTTCAAGCGAGTCCAGGATGTCCTTCCGCGACGGATCAGCATCGAGGATCCCTCGATAGAGGCGCAGCGCATCGTCACTTCGCCCGAGGCGCTCCGCAGCCAGATGCGCCATATCCTTCATGAGTGTCAGCCGCTCGGAGCCTTCGGCATGGGCCAAGTCGCGCTCGAAAAGCTCGTAGAGCGCTGGCCACGCCCTTCGCTTTCGGTAGAGTTCCTGCAGCCGCTCGCGAGACTCCTCATCCTTGGGTTCGACGCGAAGCAAGGCCTCGTACGCGTCCGTTGCGTGCTGGAAGTTCGAGAATTGATCGAGCCAACGCCGGGCCGCAGCCCGATACAGGGCTTTCTTCTCGGCGATGTCGGGCGTCACCTCGGCAAGCTTCTGTTGGTACGTGAGCAGATCCCTCCACCGTCCGAGCCTGTCGTAGAGAGTGATGAGCTCGCGCAACTCCTCCACATCGTGTTCGTCGAGCTTGTCGTCGAGTTGCACGATCTGATTGAGCACACTGACGAGCGCGGTATCGCTCTTCAGGTAGCTGCGATAGACCGCTGCGACTTCGCGGAGGATGCCAAGACGAGACTCGTATGCCGAAGGCTGCGTCCGTTCGAGCTGCTGCCGAAGCAGCTCGACCAACGCGTTGTACCCCTGGGTCTGGGTGTAGAGCCGCTTCAACGCCTCGCGCGCCGTCGCATTGTCGGGCTCCTGGCGAAGCACCGCCTTGTACTGCTCGATAGCCTTCTGCGCGTTGGCCTGTCCCTCTGCGAGCCGCGCCAACTCGGCGGCGACGCCGGCCTTCTGAGAACCCTCATGCATGACCCGTTGCGCTGCCTGGAGCACCTGGATGAGCCGCGCCTCGTCCCCGAGCTGAGCGCAGTACTCCCGGAAGAACGCGAGTACGGAATCGTGAGAAGGCTCCAGCTGCCGAATCCGTTCGAACCAAGGCTCCGCGTCTTGGGGATGCCCGAGCTTCTTCCAGTGAAGCATTGCGATCTGCAGCATGTCCCCCAATCGCTCGGCATTGCTGAGGTCTTTAACCTTGAGTTCCTTCTCGAACAGGCTGACGAGCTCCTGCCAGCGTTCGGCCTCGGCGTAGTGACCAGCCAGAAACTCCATGGCCTCTTGGTGATCGGGCGCGTCGCGGAGGACCCTCTCGTAGGCCTTGATGGCGAGCTCAGGATCCGCGAGCTTGCGAAGTGCAAACCGGGCCAGCCTTACCCCGGCCTGGATCCGATGCGTGCTGCTCTCGCTGCGCGTCGCGAGCCGCTCCAACACACGAATGGCGTCGTCTGTGCGTCCTGCACGACGGTAGAGACGCTCCAGCATCCTGCCCGCCTGAGTGTTGCTCGGGTCGAGACGAATGGCCTGGGTGAGCCGCTCCACGACCGTGTCGAACTCGAGGGCATCTCCACAGTAGCGAACCTCGACCTCTGCCGAGCGCATCAGCATCGAACTCTTGTATACGTCGTCGGGCGCTTCGTCGGCCTCGGCCTGGTAGCTCGCGGAGATCTCCCGCCACCGCTCGCGCTTCGACTGACTATCGGCCAGTGCGCTGCTCGCTGAGGCATTGCCGGGATCGAGCTCGAGCAGTCGCCCCAATGCGCTATCTGCGGCATCCTGCTGCATGAGCTCGTCCTGCTGGACTCGAGCCAACTCCGATATGATGCCTATCGCTTGCGTCTTGTCCGTAACCACGCGGCTCTCGAGAAGCAACAGCGCAGCGACGGCCTCCCACTCGCCCCGCTCTTGATGTCGATCCCGCGCGGCGCCGACGAGCCGGAGCAGCTCGGGCAGATCGCGTTCACGATCAATCGCCAACGTCGCGGTCTCGAGCGTTGACCACGCCTCCGTTGATTCCGGGTTGACCTGCAACTCACCTAGCGCCGTCCGAATCGTGTCAGCATCCATGTCGTCCCGTCCCATCGGCCTTTCGGGATCTCGTAATCCAAGTCCCAGCGAGGAGACGAGAGTAGACCGCTGGCTCGGGGGTTACAAGCCTTGTAAGGCTTGGATTCTTCTTGGATTCCTGCGCCATCCAGCCAAGGACGAGCGCCACTCGATGGGCGGGCATGACGCGGTGTAGTCCGTGGTACGTGAAGGCCCCAGGCAGACGACCCTCTCCCGGCAGGTGAATCGAGCCGGAGCCCCCCGGATTCAACGGGGATACCGACCAGCGAGCGGGATCCAACGAGCCTCCACCGGAGGCGTCCCAGCCACCATGGTCCAGACGGTTCGGCGGCGTCGCCCCAGCTCGTGAGGGGGCTTGGCGCAAGGGAGCCTGAGGACGCGATGTTTGCGTTTCCGTCGAGGCCCCTGTAATGGGGTCGGTGGCGCGCATGACCATCCCCCACCCCCGGCATTCGGCCTGGCCGCTACTGCTCTTCACGATTCCGTGGACCTTGGGGAGCTGTAAGGGGTGTGGTGAGGATCGGCCGTACACACCCTTCGGCGTCGCGTCGTCCCTGCCCCCGCAAACGCTGACGCCGCCCGTTGCCGCTGTGAGCATGGACCCACGGGACGCCGGAATCGCCAGGTTCGCACCACAGAAGGCGACGCGTGCCCCCAGTCAAGCCCGCCAGTGGCGGCTCGGCAGCCATTCCCTAGCGGCCCCGGAGGGGATGGTGTTCCACTCAGGCCTCGCGGCAGATCTCGATGGAGACAACTCCGAGGACGCCGTTGCGTGGGTCGAGTCGGGAAGCCGTGACCCAGCGAACGGGGGCGGGTATCGCGCCGCGCTGTGGTACTACCCCGGAGGCGCCCCGCCTCGGCAGCTGTCAGAGCTCCCTGGCTTCGTCCCCAGCGGCCCGGGCTGCACCGTGACGGTCGGGCTTGCGCGGACCGGTCCGAAGACAGTTACCGTCGAAGCGCTGGGAACCTGTTCAACCCCCCGTCTGCCGAGGAGCCCAGCGCGGTCGCTCCAGGTGATCGCTCCGGGACGCCCGGAACCCCAGCTGATGGGCCTGCGCGTCGCCGAACCAGCTCCTGACGAGGACCTTTCTCTCTCTTCCGTCACGACGGACCGCGACGCCGACGGTCTGGACGACGTGGATCTCACCGTGACCGTGTCGCGAGTTGGGTCCGAACGACCAGCCAGCGCGCACTGGGTGTGGCTCGATCGACCCGCGGGCACGTCGCGCGACGAGAGCGAACCGGGTGCCTCCTTCGCCAGCTTGGCGTCAGTGGAACAGGTGCGATCGTCCGGTAAGAAGACGAGCAAGACCACCCTGGAGGCAGTCGACAATGCCCGCCGGCTCCAGGCAACGATGTGCGCCGAGAGCGGGACCGAGAGGCTCTGGAGCTGGGACGGCTCGAGTCTTCGTTGCGGTTCCTTGGGAACGGGCGTCGATCGTCTCTCCCACGCCGAACTTCAGGCGTCGCTCATCCAGCGCAACGTGCTCCGAGCTTTCAGCGTGCTCGAGCGCGACGGTTGGTACGGACGGAAGATCTCGACCAACGAGAGGGCCAAGCTGGAACGACTGCTGAAGAGCAGCTTGAAGACGCGCTCGGCTCGGGCGACTGCGCTCTCAGTGCGCGCACGCCGGGGCCCGGAAAGCCCCCACTACTCGGCGCTTGCCTTCGAGCCCGGCGGTGCCCTGCTCGTCCAGACCGAGTCAGGCGTCGTCCGCGCCACTGGCACCCAGCTCGGAGCCTCGGAGCCTGGCGCAGATGGTGGCGTCCCGCTGCCCGCCCCGTGGCCAATCGAACCTGTCAGTCCCAGGGGAGAGCGCTGGGTCGGGGCGATTCATGCATGCGGACGCTCAGAGGTTTCCTTTATTTTCTCCGGCAGTCCGGGGAGCGCGGGTACGCAATTGCCGACCAACGTCCCCGCCGCTCGTCCTGGCCCCTGCACGGGCCACGCTTTCCAGGACCGACGACCGCCAGTTCCCGTCGCGTGGACCGTCCACGGCTTGACGGCCCTGGTAGGGGGCACCGTAGTGGAACTGGGCCCGCTGTCCGCGGCCCGGAGTCAGGTACCCGCTGGATCTCCGCTGTCCGCCGACGGCAACTGGATCGTGGTGCCCACCGAGCTCGGTGTGCTGCTTCAGGGGAATGCCGAGGCGGAACTCTGGGAACTCGACTCTGCGGTGAGCCCGGACGTTCTGCACCATTGCGTCGTGGCCCCTGGGGCGGCTCGGGTTGCGTGCCTCGACGGGGCCACGGTGTGGCTCATCGACCCGGCGCAGTGAATCCACACCGCACTGACACAAGGTGGGTCCCCGTATCGAGCTACCGCGAAGGCTCTCGGTAGGGCCAGATTGAGAGCATGACCCGGTGACAGCACAAGGCCACCGGTCATGAGCACCACGACTTGGAGGTCAGCCGTTCGGGTCTTTGGCCCGCTCGAGGTACGCTCGAGCAGTCGTGTCGACCTTGATCCACTCACCCTCGTTGATGAAGAGCGGAACCTTCACCGTGGCGCCAGTCGAGACCTTGGCTGGCTTGGTGACGTTGGTCGCCGTATCGCCCTTCACGCCAGGTTCGGTCTCCGTGACCTGTACCACCACGTGCGAAGGCAGAGAGACGCTAACGGGATTGCCTTTGTAGAGGGTGATCGTCACCTCGATGCCGTCGGTGAGGAAATCAGCGCCATCGCCCACGACCTCGCCATGCACGGTCAACTGTTCCCCGCTCTGAGGATTCATGAAATTGTACGAGTCGCCTTCTGGATAGATGAACGTGAGGGAGCGATCCTCGACGTCCGCTGGTTCGAGCTTCTCGCCAGAACGAATGTTTCGCTCGATGACCCCACCCGTGAGGAGGTTCTTCATCTTGGTTCGAGTGAATGCCTGGCCCTTGCCTGGCTTCACGAACTGAAACTCGACGACGATGTAGGGTTGACCCTCCATCATCATTTTGAGGCCTTTGCGAATGTCGCTAGTGTCCATTGGCTCGCGGATTCTGGGATGGCGTTGACTGCTATCATGTCCCGTGGACAACCGGTGCCACGCGGACCCCGGGCTCTAGCGGGGGACCGGTGCACATTCAAGGAGCAACTGAAAGGAATCGACGGGCGAAACCTACTCGGGCCACCCGGCCGCATCGCTGCAATTTGCGTTGAGGCTGGAGTCGGCGAAGCGGTCGGGCGCGAGGTCGTCGCGGACCCGGCCTCGTCCGTTGCTGTCCTCTCACCGGCGACCAGCCTAGTGCCGTCGGATCCCCGTGGCTGGGCGCCGACCTTCGCCGCTTCCCCATCGAATGCCCTTGGGATTGGCGGTGCTCGCGCTGCATGTGCTCGCACCGGGTCGCCAGAACGGGTGCGCTGGGGTAAGACCGGTGTCCAACTGGACGGCGCACATGAACGAGTACGAACTCGAGGAAATCAAGCGAGAGATCGTGGAGAGCCGTCTCTTGACGATCAAGACCAACAACTTGATCAATGCCTTGTCGGCGGACCTCAAGAGCATTGCCAAGCGCCAGCAGAGCTATGAGCGTCGCTTCGTGGTCAACAACGCAACCGCCTATGTCGTTACCATCGCGATTCTCTTCATACTCTTGAAGTTCGCCTGGGACGCCAAACTCGAGACGGTGCGCGCGGAAAACAAGAACAGCCAGGTAGCTCTCGAGCAAGTTACCAAGGAGCTCAAGGCGATCCAAAGCCGGGAGGCTGGTGCCACGCGAAGCCGCCGGGCTGCGGCCGAGTACTATCAGCTCATCAAGAGCAACGAACGCAAAGCCGTACTGGATGGCTACGAGGAGATCAGTCGCATGGCGCTGACTCCAACCGAGCAGGCGCTCTTCAGCGACGCGGCAGACCGGGCGAGGGCAGAGCTCTCGTTGATCGCGTACCAGAACGGGCTCGACCACATCCGAGTCGGACGATGGCACGAGGCAGAACAGGCGATGAGCGAGTCGCTCCGATACAAGCGCGACGCTTCACATTCCGCCCGCGCAACCCATCACTTGGCACAAGCGCTCGCCGAACTCGGCCGCCAGCGCGAGGCGATTCCCATGCTGATGCAGCTCGCCGAGGCCAGCGCCGACAAGGAAGCCACCGAAGACGCGACCCTTCTACTTGCCAAGACTCAGGTGGACATCCAAGCGTGGAACGATGCCAAAGGAACCCTCCGGGCCTTCCTCCGTAGGTTCCCGGCCAGCTCCCGCATCAACGACGCCCGAGCCATGTTGGCGGATCTTCAGCTCTATCACTAGCTTGCGATCCGGACGGCAGCCGAGAAACCAGCGGGTGAGAGTGGTTGAGCGGGCCGTGCCCCCCGCCGAACCCGGGAGCGGTACGAATCGCGTCGACAACGTACGCCCGAGCCCTCGAAATCGCGTCGCTGAGACGCAGACCCTCGGCCAAGCCAGCGGCGATCGCAGAAGCGAGCGTACAACCCGTGCCGTGGGTCGAACGCGACGCCAACCGAGTCCCCTCGAAGAGCTGCTCCTCACCGTCAGCGGTCCGCAGCAGGTCGACGATGGTCTCGCCCTCAACGTGCGCCCCTTTCACCAGCACGGCTCCGGCACCCAGTTCCAGAATCCGCTCCGCGGCTCTGCGCATTCCGTCCAAGTCGTGCACCTCGACGCCAGCCAGTGCCTCCGCCTCGGGAGCGTTGGGCGTGATGAGGGCCGCGAGAGGTAGTAGTCGGTGCGTAACCATCGCCAAGGCGTCCGATCCAAGAAGCGAAGCGCCTCCCTTGGCCACCATGACGGGGTCGACGACGAGAGGAACCCCTCGCGCGAATCGTTCGTAGACGGTTGCCACCGTCGCGACAATTTCAGCCGAATAGAGCATGCCGGTCTTGACGACGTCGGCCCCGATGTCGCGAAGAACGACCTCCATCTGCAGAGCGACGAACCTGGGCTCCACAGGCAAGACGCCATGCACTCCGAGCGTGTTCTGCGCCGTGAGCGCCGTCACAGCCGTCGATGCGAACCCGCCTAGGGCGGTTATGGTCTTGATGTCTGCCTGGAGCCCGGCCCCGCCCCCGGAGTCGGAACCAGCAACGACGAGCACCCTTCCTTGAGACACAGCCTGACTCACCGTCATCGCGGTCGGTGTAGCGGAGCCACCGCCGCCGGGCTAGCGCCAGGTGAGGATCCCGGTTGCGCGACCGATGCGCCGGTCGGCTCCAATCCTTCGATGCGCCGTCGCGCTCCCGGCCCCTGCGTGGTAACTGCCCCTTGCGTCACCCCAGAATGAGGAGATCCCCACGCTCATGTCCGTTCAGCCCGCAGATCTGCAGACGATCCCGCTCTTCGCTGGCATCCCCGAGACAGAGCTGCTCGCTCTGCTCTCGGCGTTCCGCGAGGAGACTTTCGAACCCAATCAGACGGTCTTCGAGGCCGGCGAGCCCCCCACTCGGTTTCTGCTCCTCGTAGACGGCTCCATCTCGGCCCGAGACAGCGACGGAGAGGTCTTCGAGATCCACCCACCAGCCCCCATCGGCGAGCTAGGTGCGCTGACTGGAGAGCTGCGCAACCTGACCTGCGTCGTTTCGGCTCGTGCCCGACTCCTCGTGGCTCCCCTCGACGAACTGCAGCACTTCCTCGAAGAGCACGGCCCCGTAGCCTTCGCATTCCACCGAAACCTGCTCCGCCTGTCAGCACGAAAGATCGGGAGAGACCGCCGGAGATTGAGGGAAATGCGCGAAAACATCATCAGCACACAGAAAGCGATGAAGCGCATGCGCGAGGCTATCCTGGAGAGCGAAGACAATCCGCTCCACGCGGCGCTCTTCGAGCAACTCGACGCTTTGATCGAGCAGAACAGGAAAGTTCACTACCTGGTGGAACCTTCCAGGCTCGTGCCAACCCATTTCCGGCTCGACGACGGCCAGGTCCGTCGCGTGACCGCCATTTCCAACGAATGGCTCTACTTCCTGAATCCACCAGCCACCGTCACGGCAGGCGCGGAGGTGAGCGGCGTCCTGCTGCTCGATGGTGCAGAAATTGCCGTCAGCGGCACTGTCGAGCATGTCACGGAGACAGAAGCCGCGGTCTTCCTCGATGAGCTGATCGCGGCCTACGACGAGAAGCTCACTCGCCACCTCACCCGCGCACAGCTGCTCGACATCGTGCTGTAGTAGAGGAAGCCCCAGCGCTCTCCGCGCCGCCCTTCGCGCTCTCGGCGCGGGGCTGGACTCATGCACCGCCCGGAGGCCGGTGCGAAGACCTAGACCAAGGAGACGTCACCATGGCAGAACCAGGGGCATTCAAGCGGTGCAGCACCTGCAGAAAGCCAATCGGCTTCGAACAAGCCTACTACCGCTGCAGCGTTTCCACATGCAACGGCAAGCGAACTGGCCTCTTCTTCTGCACCGTTGAGTGCTGGCAGGCCCACGTCCCGGAGGCACGCCACCGGGACGCTTGGGCTGAAGAGGAGCGATCTCCAACTCAGGCCGAATGGGAGCGCGAGCGTTCCGGCGAATCACCCCCTGGAGAGACTCCAAGGCGCAGGGTCGTGACGCCGGCACCCGAACCAGATGCGGAGGACTCCTCGGAGGAGGCTCGGGAGGTGCTCATCGTCACGTCCAAACTGAAAGCCTTCATCAGGGCTCGCAGCGGAATGAACACCTCAGACCGAGTCGTTGGAGTCCTCTCGGACCACCTCAGGGACCTGTCGGTGCGCGCCTTGCGGCACGCCTCCGCGGAGGGGCGGAAAACCGTCCTCGACCGGGACTTCGCCGCAGTGCTCAAGGACCTCGGCCTCTAGGCGATCGGTCCTGGGGCTCGCCCGTTGGTAAGGAACAGCGTAGCTCGCTGCGTCCGTGTGGGGCACTTGCCCACTCGTGCCGCCCCTGAACCAAGGCGGAGCGGAACGAGGCACCCCGGGGTGCCGCCCTGCGGGGCATGAGGACGTGGGCAGCCCCCAGAGAGACAAACGACACGCATGTGGGCAGCCTTCGGTAGGCGAAAGGTTTGGCTCGCCCTCACCCCCCGCAGGGCAGACACAATCGCAAGAGACTGTCGTGCGCCGAATTGAGCACCGATCGGCTCGCCCGTCTCGAAGCCCCCCAGAACCGCGCCCCCGTGTACTTCAGAGGTGACGCTGCTGAATGCACGCAGGATCCTTCGGATCCGCTCGCGCTCTGCATTCGGGCACCGGAGACCCCTGGGTGAAAGGCCCTCCTTGTCTTGCGCCCCATCGCCGAGGCAACAGGAGCACGCCCCCCCCAGACCCGAGGGAGCCCGAGTACTAAGGAGGCGCTTCGGGTTGTCCCCCAGCGCAGACGGCTTGCCTCGCCCAGAATGGGACCATCCAGGTTTCCCGGTGTCCCATGGCCGGCGGAGACCAGACTGCGCGTCAGAAGCATGGCTCGCCGATTCTGGCACTCGTGGTTGACGCAGGGGTGGACGCGGACACGGGCTGCCGTGATGTGCTCCTCGAGCGCATTCTCCCCAGGGGGAATCCGGCGCTTTGAGCGGCAGAGTTCACCCATTCGCTACCGAGCTTCCGTGGGTGGAGCTGCGACGGGAGATGGAGCGGTTGCCATCTCGTGCAGAGCGGTGGGATCGAAACCGTTGTCCGCCGTGGTCTCGCTGCATTCCCTGCTTCCCTGCATCCCGCCAAGTGGGTAAGCTGAGTCACACAAGGAGTGCGATGAAAGCCATGAAGAAGCGCGTCGCCCACACGGAGAAGCCCATGAGAAAGAGCTGCGCCGGCAGGACCCCTGCCTCTCTGCCAACGGCTTCCCGGGCACAGAACAAGGCAAAGGCCGCAGCAAAAGGCGCGAGCCAGAGTCCCAAGCTGCCCCCCAAGGCTGGCCCCGTGAGGGGTAGGCCCTCCAAGGCCGAGGCGTCCCCGGCAAGTGTAACGCTAGACGGCGAGCGGCCCGCCCCCGCCAAGAAGGCCCCCGCCAAGAAGGCCCCCGCCAAGAAGGCCCCCGCCAAGAAGGCCCCTGCCAAGAAGGCCCCTGCCAAGAAGGCCCC
>CAYRKE010000002.1:14203-14597 GCA_964424695.1 uncultured Polyangiaceae bacterium | reverse complement strand
AGAAGGCCCCCGCCAAGAAGGCCCCTGCCAAGAAGGCCCCTGCCAAGAAGGCCCCCGCCAAGAAGGCCCCCACCAAGAAGGCCCCCGCCAAGAAGACGCTCCCAATGGCCGACGCGGCTCCCGTGGAAGAGACCATGGTCGTGACCAGCAGCACCGTCGAGACTCCCGCTCCGTCCGCCAAAATGGGGCGCGGCAAGGCGGCGGAAGCCCCACTTCCAACCATCGACATCGATGTAATCGCAGCGAGTGGCGAAACGGTTGACCTAGACGAGTCCGATAGCTTCGATTTTCCGGAGACTACTCCGGAGCTCCCCGTGCTGGACGAGGCGCCCGAAGACGAAGAGGAGCATGAGAACGAGGCGACCGGCTCTGAAGACGATGCGGCCCCTCCTGC
>CAYRKE010000002.1:0-14103 GCA_964424695.1 uncultured Polyangiaceae bacterium | reverse complement strand
CAAGAAGGCTCCTGCCAAGAAGGCTCCTGCCAAGAAGGCTCCTGCCAAGAAGGCTCCTGCCAAGAAGGCTGCCGACATGGCCAGCCGACAGCTCGAGCTCGCACTCACTCAGCCCGAGCCGATCAACGCCAAAACAGACAGCGCGTCCCGCAGAACCCCAAAGACCTGACCCAGCGGGACCCGAACGCTCGGAGGCGCCGGCGCGTCACCCATCAGCCAGAAGAGCCCGTAGTCCGCATGAGGGAGCACGGCACGTGCTGACCCTTGGGGCTCTCTTGGTTACGCGTCGCGTTGGCGCCCCACTCCACGAACCCAAGCCCATGCGCCAAGACGGACCGGCGAGGCTTGGCCTGACCCTCAGTCGCCAATGACCCCCAGCAGGGCCTTCCTCCTCCCCGGATCGGCCGCGCTGGGTGACCGTGGTCGTTTCGGGCTCATGGCCCGCTTCCGATTGCGGACCGCTAGTGCAGATCGTGCGAGGGTCGGAACGGGCGGACTTCGACAACCCCGGCTGCAGACTACAGCGGCTTGGGACCTGAAGGCCTCGACACGCAGGACGCTACAGGCTTCGGATTGTTGAACCTCTGTTCGAGCAAGATGAGCTCATCACGGTCCCGGGCAACGAAGGTGAGCGTGGGGCTTTGTGGTCGCAGCAGTGGGTACGCTCTGGTATCCAGCGTGAGGGTGACCTGTTCGCTGGACGTTGCCTCAATCATCAGGTGGGCCACGCCCTCTGCGTCCGTTGTTCCCAGAACCTGATTCAGCCGCACGACAGGTAGATTCGGTCCGTTCTCTGCGCGAAGCCCGACAACCAAGCTGCGGGTGAGCGGCATACACTCGGCTTGCAACCGGGGTGCCGGCGAACCTTGGGCCATCCGGCGCAAGCCCACGACGAGCGGCGCCTCGGGCGATGCGTACTGTTCGGGACAGACGACCCCGAGAGACCGCGTGCTACCCTCGACGCCCTTGAGCTCCAGTTTGACCGAGCCCGAAGCGTCCGTCACCCCGAGCACCGTCCTGTCGTGCACAACTTTGACCCCCGCGACAGGCTGGTGACCGTCTCGGCGCGCAACCACGACCAGAGGAAACACGGCATGCGCCGCCCGGGTGGGTTGCGGTTCCCCATCACCGCAAGAGCCGGTAAACAGGCTCGTCCCGAGCAACGCGCAGAGCGACATGGCTGCAGCAGACTCGAACCGCGACACGGCACAACGGTGCCACATTATTCCCAGTGGAGCGACGCACGCTCGAGACACCACATCGTCGCTACTCGAGCCTCGGCGCGACGGTACCGTGGCCGCGCCATCGCCAGTTTCGGTTCGCACGTGGGCCGGTGAGCCGCCCCCGTGACCAAGTCGACGTTGCCGTTGTCGCGTACTGCCGCTACCCCGCGCGCGGCCCGTCACGATCTTCGCCATGGGATGGCGGCACGCTGGTGTGGGCTACGTCATGTCTCCTTCCTTCGGCGTCCGGCGATCCACGGCTCCGTCGAGAGGAGGTCTCTGCATCGCGCCAACCCGCGTTAGCCTCGCCAGAGGAAAGAGCTGAGAAAACGCCCGTTCCAGGTTGTCGTAGGGTTCGAGGGCCACCGCAGTGAGGTTTGTGGCAAGGGGCTCCAGCACAGACCGTGCGTCCGACACCCGCATGACGTGAAGGCATCGGCCGACAGGAGGCATTAGGGTGAGCCGCCCCTCCGAGTCATAGCTGACCCAGCCCTTGCCCGCTGGAAAGGTCTCCATGGCGTAGCTCGCCGTGTCACGAAAACGAGTGACCTCCGCCGCCTCATCGGGAGAGAGTCCCCCTCGCGGCACCGCTTGTTGAATCGCCGCGAGTTCCCCAATCATCCGGCGAACCCACTCATCTGCCCAGCTCGGTTCGCCCACCAAGACGACGAGTCGCGGGCTCAGACAGCCTCGCTGATCAAAGAGCGCAACGTCCTTGGCCAGACCGCCGAGGCTGTCACTCATCGACTCTCCATAGGGCCGTTGCTGGATGACGGCCGCACCAAACCCCGGACCGTGACCGTGCAGAAACACCCCCCGGGGGAGCTCGGAGCGCAGGGACGCCAGCGTCTCCGCGGTACCGTAGGCCCACACGTGCTCCCCCGGAGAAGGCGCGAGTGAGTCGACCAGCTGAAACACCCCTTCCGCCCCCTCGCAGAGCAGACGCGCCATGACGGGCTCTCGCCTCGAAGCCCTGACCGAAACCTGTTCCGAAGAGGCGACCGCCAAAGCAATGGCGCGCAGTGCAGCCACGAACACGTTGGACGATAGTAGTACGTGCGCGCGAGGTGCAGGCACGGCAACGCTCGCAAAAGCCCGCAGCTCCGTCCGGCTCGCCTGGTGTTCCAGCGAATGCTGGATTGCCAGCTCAACCCCTTCTGGGGACAAACCAGTCGTCTTCGGTAGCAGCCTCCGAGCTTCTCCTCCGAGGGGATCGGCCGCATCGGCGATGCGGCGCGCCGCCATGAACAGCGCCTGGAGCCGATGCAGTGCCCGAGGGTGGGGCATCACGATCCCTCTCCAAGGTGACCAGGCATGACCACGAGCTCGGCCGAAAGCGAACAACCGCGCGCCGGAGCACCGAGACGTCTCCCAAGAAGCTCGAACCCGTCACCAACCGCCCGAACGACGTCCTCGGTGACGATGGCAACGGCCGAATCCACATTGCCCAGATCGACGAACTTGCCCAGCCCAGGCTCCCCCGGTGGCGTCGGTTCCAGCGTAACCGGATCGACTGGCACGACGCGCAGCCACGGCGGAGGATGGTAGATTCCAGCCTCTCCCCCAAGGTCGCTACCGGGAAGCGCTCCGTCGTAGAGCTGACTGGTGAGCTCGGTCATTCCGTACTCACTCACCACATACGCCTCTGGGATGCGAAAAGTCTCCGCTATCGCGCGACGCAGCTCCGCCGCCGGAATGACCCGAGAGCGCCCCTTGAACCCACCCGTCTGCATCACAATCGTCCGTTTGGGACCCTCGATCGGCTCGCCATCGAGGGCATCAATGAGCATGGCGAGAGCAAGGGACGTCCCTAGAACCAAGAGCGACTGGTCTCGACTGCATGCGATCCGGGCCGCCCGGCGCAAGCCCACCACGTCGACGCCGAACGACCCGAGGAGCCAGCGCTCCGAACTGTTCACGTCGAAGGCGACCCCCACGGGATCCCTCGTCAGCGCCAAGCCGTCGAACTGACGGATGAAGTGCCGCATCATGTGACCCAGAGACGATGACGACCGCATCTCCGGGAGCGGAGCCAGCGCCACCACCACGGCCCCTCCCGCCCACTCGGGCCGCAGCGCCCGACGTCCGTGAGCAAGGGACAATACGTCGTAGGTCGCAGTGGTGCGCATCGCGTGTACGCTCCGAGTTGCACTCGTCGTGCCGCTGCTCACGAATCGCACCTCGTCGAGCTCAGCCGGATGCATAGCGACCCGGGCAACACGAAAGGCCTGAACCGGCACAGGAGGGATGTCGGCCCAGGACTGGACGCTCCGACTTCGAGCATCCAGAAGACGACGATAGCCAGCCGAGCATTCCCTCTGGAACTCGAAGAGCGCAAGGGCGAGTTCCTCGAAGGACTCGGATCCGCCTCCGAGTGCAAAACGCCGCACCCGCTCGTGCAGCGCCTCCGACTCAGCCACCAGGGGCACACTGCGATCCATCGGCGTGTTCACGGACCGCGATCTTGCAGCCAACTCCTGAGTTCGGCAATAAATGCTTCGAGTAGCTCTGGTTGGATGTTCAGAGCGGGAGTGAGGACAATGACCTCCCGTCTTCCTCCGCCCGTTGACACGATATAGCCTCGCTTTAGCAGGGCATCCATCGCCACAGAAGCAGCGCCGGGCCCCATCGCGAGCTGCACGCCAACCATCAAGCCCGCCCCCCGCACATCCGACACGGCTGGAGACCCAGCCAGGGCCTCTCTGAGACCGGCGAGGAACGCTGCCCCGACGGCTCGCGAGCGCGGAGCGAGTTCGAACTCTCGAATCACGCTGAGGGTTTCGAGGGCTGCTGCGCACGCAAGTGGTGCCCCCGCAAAGGTCGCGGTGTGGACTACCTCGTCGGGCTGCCGCCAATGCCGCATGACCTCCCCGCGTCCGATGCACGCGCTCACGGGCAGGCCACCCCCGAGCCCCTTCCCCAGACAGATGAGGTCGGGAACACAGCCCTCACTCACGCTGTACAGCCACTGCCCGGAACGTCCGAGCCCAGTCCAAACCTCGTCGGCAACCAGGAGTGCACCGTGTCGATGGGCAACCTCCAGGATGCGCGCCAGAGCCCCAGGCGCGGCTGGCACGATCCCCCCGCGGCCAAGCACTGGCTCGATGACCACCGCTCCGACATGCCCTGCGCCAAGAGCCAGCTCGAGAGCCTCCAGTGACTCGTCCGCGTCCCGCCACGACGGGTAGGGAACGGAGGTAACGTGCGGATTGAGCTGCTCCCGAAACGGAGCAGCGTAGCTATCACGCAGTCCGCACAGCGCGAGTGGACCGTATCCGAGACCGTGATACGCGGCATGAAACGAGACCCAACCGGAACGCCCCGTGGCAAGCTGCGCGGACTTGAGGGCAGCAGCGAGGGCATCCGCACCGGACTGTCCGAGGATGATCCGAGCGCCACGCTCGGGGTACATCCCCTGGAGCTCCTCCGAAAGCGCGATCTTGACGTCGGACGGATGCACGTCCCCAAGAGCGTGAAAGAGCCGCGCCGACTGCCGCTGCACGGCCTGCAGAATGCGCTCGTGGCAGTGTCCGAGGAGCATGGCGCCAAAACCGCCAGCAAGGTCGACGAAACGATTCCCATCTGCGTCGATGACGTTCGCGCCGCGTGCCTGCGTGTACACGATACCAGTGGCCTGCGACGACTCGGCCGCTTCTGGCCTGGGTCCAGGCCCCATCGGTGCGCCGCAAGTTCGTGCCCTGTCCAACCAGTGACGAGACACGGGGCCGGGCGGCGTCACCATGACGCTCGGCAGATCGAATCCAGTCGCGGCGTTCGCAACTACCATCTCCGGTAGCCCCAAGTGGGAGGGTTCGGACATTGGACCTTCGACTTGCTCCAGACGCGTCATCACCAGGCTTGGCGCTGTTCCTATCACATCAGACACAGACTCGATTGCGGCCCGTGTGCTTCGCCTCGTAGAGGCGCTCGTCAGCACGCTGAATCAAGTCTTGAGCGGAGCGGTCGGCCTCCATGAGCCGGGCAGCACCTAGGCTGATGGTGAGAGGAATCGTTTCCCCCTGGAAGACGAAGGTATGCTCTTGCACGCGCTTCCGAATATCCTCGGCCAGCGCTTGAGCCCCATCAATGTCCGTCTCCGGGAGCACAATGCTGAACTCCTCACCACCGTACCGAGCAAATATCTCCTCGCGACGGATACGCTCCTGAACGATCCGCGCCAGTTCGCGGAGCGCGTAGTCTCCCGCGAGGTGACCATACTGGTCGTTGATTCGCTTAAAGAAGTCGATATCGAACATCACGAGCGAGAGTGGACGCCCGTGACGACGAGCGCGAATACACTCTCGCTCCAGAGCCTCGAAGAGGTAGCGTTTGTTGTGGATCTGGGTGAGACCGTCCACGATGGTCATCCGGTAGATCTCTTCGTGGTACTTCGCTTCGGCGTCGGCCCCCGAGAGATACTTGAGGATCGTCGGCCCGATCTTGATCCGGTCGCTGTTGTTGAGTGCCGTGGTCCCTTGGATCTGCTCTTCGTTGACGTAGGTTCCGTTCGTGGAGCCATCGTCGACGACGAACCACCGGTTGCCGCGTCGCTCGAAATGGGCGTGACGACGCGACACCGAATCCCCCTCGAGGACGATGGTGTTGTCCGTGCCCCGTCCGACGCGCAGCACCGTGTTGTCGAGGACAAAGCGCTTGCCCAGCAACCCTGGCTCTTTGGTGTAGATCACCACCAGGCAGTCGTTGCCACCCACTTCGCCCTCTGACGGGGTCTGGACGACCTGAGTAACCCGGGTCTTTTCGTCGTAGTCGCTCACAGAGGCTCTACCCGATGAGGAATCTGACAGAGCTTGACGCGGTATGCCCGGATCGGAAACACAAGTCGCGGAGCGGGACCTGATGGATACTTCAGCATCAGCATCTCTAGTTTACCGTCCAAGTGTAATTGGCGTCAAGAATCGATCGTCGCGACCACAACCTTGTCCCAACGTCGCCAGCGTTTACACCGTTCTTCGAGCACCAGTCTCCTCGGGGTCCCCCATCGCCTCCATGCGGCCTCAAGGCCGTTCTTTCCCCCTTCTTCTCCCTCGGCTCACCCCCGACCCGGGCTCGAACGGGCGACTGTCGCGGCAGGCTCGCCGCCTCCGGGCAGCGGGTGATGCTCCACGCGATGGCGGCGAGCTGAGATAATGGAGGTCCAGGTGGGTGCTCGGAGCATCGGGGTGAGGCGTGGAGCGTTGGATGCCTCAGGACGACGCCGCTCCGGAGCGTCACTGCCAACAGTCTGACTCGGCGTGCGGCGTCCTGGCGTAACAAGCAACCATCGCGCCCGCGCTGGCTGCTCAGCGAACCACGCAGCCCCTGGCGCGCATGCCGCGCGCTGGGGTATCCTCCCACAGAGGCCAGGTAGCGAGAAAGGGGGCTGAGCAATGGCTCACCGTGGTTCACTCGTGGTGGTGGCATTCATTGGGTCCGCATTGGTCGTCGGGTGTGCGAACGAGCAATGTGAGCGTGGTCGGCTGCAGGTCGAAAGCACCTGGGAAGAGGTCCGCGACACCGCGGCCTCCCTGAAGAACCCCAGGGACTTCGACGAGATCGATACGCACACGAAGCAAGCGCGGCTGGAAGCATGGTCCGCGATCGCCGAGAAGGCCGAAACTGTACGCAGTTCCTTCGAGACAACGAACATCACGTGGAGCGCCGCCAACAAGGCGCGCGACGAGCTCGTGAACCGATACAACCATGCAGATCCCAGCGTGAGACAGGGTCTCACTGCGCGCGGCTTCGGCGAACTCGTATCTCGTGCCGATGAGCGCATGGGCGCGTACGCCGCGCAGTGCAGATAGGCCGCGGCGAGCTGCGCGAAGCACCGGCGGTTCAGCGGCTGCAGAAATCGACTTGACCCCAAGCTCAGCGGAGCTGCGCGCGCGCGCCCCCCGCCGGAGCGTGGTCGGTTCCCGTCCCCCGGTGGAGCGAGTCCAGCGGCTCGGTGAAGATCTTCCCCGGATTCAATAGCCCGGCAGGGTCGAAAACCTGCTTGATCGATCGCTCGATGGCGATGAGCTCTGGGCTCTGTTCGAGGCCGAGGTAGGGCGCCTTGAGAACGCCGATACCGTGCTCTCCCGTGAGCGTGCCCCCCAGATCGATGACGTCGCGGAAGCATTGTTCGATGGCGGCGTGAACGCGCGGCCGCTCCTCGGGCTCATTCCAGAGGAAGTTGACGTGAAGATTTCCATCTCCCGCATGACCGTAGGCGAGCTGCATCACGCCACGCTGAGCGCAGCTGCGTTCAAGTCGGTCGATCAGCTCGGGGATTCGGCACCGCGGCACGACGACGTCCTCACTCAGCTTGTACTTGGTGAGCTTGCGCACCACGCCACTCATTTCTCGCCGCGCCGACCACAGCTTCTCGCGCTCTTCCGCGCTGCGTGCCGCAACCACCGATACCGCGCCCAAGGACTCGCACAACTCCCCTACCCGAGCGACCTGAAGGTCGCAACCATGAGGAGACCCGTCGACCTCGATGATCAGCAGCGCGCCCGCGCGCGGATCGAGTCTGTTGCCCGCCTCGCGCATGACCCGAAGCGTGGCAGAATCGAGCAGCTCAAGGCACCTCGGCATGAGACCGGCCGCAACGATCCCGGTAACGGTCTCCGCCGCATGACGCACGTCCTTGAACAATGCGAGCATCGTTCGCACCGTCTCGGGTTTCGGGATCAGGCGAAGCGTCACGTCGCCAAACACCGCGAGCGTCCCTTCGCTACCCACGAGAACCCCCGTGACGTCGTATCCCGTGACGCCCTTGATGGTGCGGCGCCCTGCGTTCAAGACCTGACCGCCAACGAGAAAGGCCTCGACCCCGAGCACGTAGTCCCGCGTCACCCCGTACTTGAATGCGCGCGGCCCGCCTGCGTTCTCCGCGACATTGCCGCCAATGGCGCAGTCCGCGAGGGAGTTGGGGTCTGGCGGGTAAAACCACCCTTCGGCCTCGACAGCCCGGTGCAGTTCACTGAGGACCACCCCCGGTTCGACTCTAGCCAACCCCTCCTGCCGGTCGATCTCCTTGATCGACTTCATGCCCAGGGTACTGAGCAGGATCCCGCCCATGACCGGAACGGCACCGCCAGTTCGTCCGGTCCCTCCTCCCCGGGGCGTCACGGGAATCCCCGTCTCACGCGCCACCTCCAGTGTGGTCTGGATGTGCTCCCGGGTCTCGGCAAACACCACGACGTCGGGCAACTCCCCTTCGGCCTCGGATTCGTCGCGCCGATGAGCTTCACGGATGGCGCGGTCAGAAGTCGCGTGCGAGGGTCCCAGGCGCGATTCGAGGAGAGCGACGGCACGAGCGCGGGCAGAGGCAGACAAGTCCGAGAACTGAGGCATGGGCAAAGCCTAGTTCGCTGGTTCGGTGTCGACCAGGCGGCCTCTCCTCGTCTGCGGCAACACCCGGCGGGGCGGGCACGACCGTGCGGCCGCTCTCCTGCCCCTTTCCGCGTCCCGAGGCACCGCTTCCTCCTTGACGCGCCCGCACAGCCGAGTAACTTCTCGGCCTTCGGAAACTGGACCTGGAGAGGTGACCGAGTGGCCGATGGTACCCGCTTGCTAAGCGGGCGTGGGTGAAAGCCCACCGAGGGTTCGAATCCCTCCCTCTCCGCCAAGTTCTGCGAGCCCGTCGACGACGTGGCCAGTAGCGACGACGCCCCGGAAAATGCTTGGGAGAGCGGCACGCATTGGCAGCTCCAGAACGCCCGGGCTCGGGGCGGCTGCGAGTGCCCAAGCCGAGTCTCACGTCAGGGCGGAGCCGAGCGAGCTCTCCTTCCAAGCTTCGCTTGGGTCCCCCCACGGACATCGCGCCCCATCAAGTGGGGCGCGCCCCACACTTCGAGTGTGGGGCCCTGCCGCTACGCCTTGAGCAAGGGTTCGCCCGATATCTCATCCATGATGGTGGACCGTCGGTCAATTTCGTCGTCTGCCGGAGACTTATCTGAGAGGACGCCCGCGTGTCCAGGTGTGGACGTCGCGACGACGCCCCCGTCTACGCCTTCCCGTCGCTGCAAAGTTGTGGGCAGAGCGCGTGAACCCTGCGTCCACAGAGAGAACTAGCGGCATAGCGCGCTCACACGATGAGGAGCCGCGCACTCACGGTGAAGACGGTGCCGGAGCGGAGGAAGAGGCTAGCTTTCGAGCGTCACAGCGATCACGATGGATCTGCTCTCGCGGGGCAACGTGAGGCGCGCAGGGGATGCTCCGCCCCAATCGCACTAGGAGATCGCCAATGACACTGCCTCGTCGCTGGACACTCGACACCGATCCCAGTCTCGACCTGATTCTCGAGCGCATCGTCGACTTGCCCGCTCCGCTGATCTGGACAGCATGGACCGAGCCCCATCACTTGAGCCAGTGGTACACGCCAGCCCCTTGGAAGGTCGTCGACTGTGAGCTGAGCGTTCGCCCTGGGGGCATCTTCCGAACCGTCGTGCGCTCGCCGCACGGGGAAGAGTACTGCAACGAAGGCTGCTACCTCGAGGTCGTACCCGGCGAGCGGCTAGTGTGGACCACGGCGCTGCGCGCTGGTTACCGTCCCTCGGACAATCCCTTCGTCACGACAGTCGTCTCACTGCAGCCCAAGGGAGAGCGCACCCGCTACACCGCTGTTGCACTCCACAAGGACGTCGCTGCTCGCCAGCGCCACGAGGACATCGGCTTCCACGCGGGGTGGGGGAAAGCACTCGAGCAACACGTCGCCCACATGCGGACCGTGAGGGTGGACGCGGCGGTGGCGCTTCCATCGTACTGAAGGGGGGCGCGCTCAACGGTAACCATCTGCCACAACTCGGCAAGGCACACTGAGAAGCTGACGTTCTATCGGGGAGCAGATGGAAGAACGTGGTGCCCCCAGCCAGGGGTCTCTCGCGGGCCGGGAGGCGCCACCCGGAGTTTTCGTGACTGAGCGGGAACAATCTTCGCGGCTCCGGGGTTGCACTGGGACAATGCGTGATCAGGTTGCTTCCCCGATGGCAAAGAACTGGCTCAAGCACGCAGCACGAATGGCACTGGCATCCAGCGTTGGACTCGCAGCGGGGGTCCTGGCGGATGTGCCTGCTGACCTTCTTGTGGACATACTGGCTGGCGGAGTCTCATCCGACGAGCGAAGCGATGACTCCCGAAGGCTCATGGCGAAACTGGCGCGAGATGAACGCCCGTCGGTTCGCGCGGCGGTAGCCGAGGCGGTATCGGCCAGTCCCGAATGGAGCGAGGGCACCCTCACTCTGCTGCGGACCCTCACTTCCGATGCAGAGCCAGGGGTTCGAGCAGCTGCGACGGCAGCATTCGTCGCAACCGTGGAGCGCATCCCGCCACTTCCGCGTCTCGAGCTAACAGCCAACTGGGCAACGTCGGAGCAGACTGCCCACCGGGTCACAGCCGCGCGCTCCCTTGCCGGGCGCTCGCCCCTGCCTGCGGCCGATCTAGTGCTCAGCCACCTGATCGCCGATCCCGTTCCCGCCGTGCGTCGCGCTGCCGTCGACTCCGCAAGCGTGCGCTTCGAGCTCGTGCCGGATGTCCTCCGCGAGATCGTGGAGCCGGCAATCCAGGATCCCAGTCCGGCGGTGCGTTCACGAGCACGGCGCGCGTTCGTGAGCGCCTCGCGCAGTGACATGGCCGTCTAGTCCTACTGCGGAAAACCCGCCTGAATGAGTACGCAGCCAACCTGGAGAGGTGGACCCAAGTCCATGATCCATGACTCATTTGTCAGAGCCCGGGCCGGTCGGTGGTGCGTCAGCAAGGGGATTTCGAGGCTCGGGGCAAATCCGAAGGGACTGGAACGGTTCTCGCATCGAGCAAGCGTGCCCCGCTGAAGCAGGGCCTTGAGTCCTGGAGGATTCCGCGATGAAGCTTGCTTTCCCCCGACGGGGGTATCGGTTGGTTCTGTCTTCGGTATTTGCCCTGATGGCGCTCCCGAGCTGCGGCTCGTCGAGCAGCACAGACGGGATGGGAGCAACACCAGGCGGCTCCCAGTATGACGCGCTCGCCGGAGAGAAGATCGCAAGCGGCGCGGTGCCCAAGCCGGAGGACATCACGGTGGAGGGCAAGCTCGCATCCCACGATTTGCCGCTCGAGTCACCGGTTTGCGAGAAGCCCCTCTGCATCAGTAGCGCCTACGCCGTGGCACCCACTCTCGACGCCGACCAGAGTGCGGTATTCGTCCAGATCGGGTTCTCCTCGGGCATCGATGAGGAGACGTTCTCCCGAGCCCCATTGAACCTCTCGGTTGTCGTGGACCGCTCCGGATCCATGGCCGGCAAGAAGATCGAAGCCGTCAGAATTGCGCTCCGGCACCTTCTCGACCAACTAAGCGAGCGCGATCGACTCTCCATTGTTCTATTCGACGATCAAGTCGATGTCCTTTTGCCGAGCACCCCGCTCACCGACAAGGCCGAGGTCGCGGGACTGATCTCGGACATTTCGGAACGCGGTTCCACCAACCTCTCAGCGGGTCTCGGCGAGGGGTTCGCCCAGATCGAGGCCTTCTCGGGTGAGCCCGGGTACCAAAGCCGCGTCTTCGTGCTCACTGATGCCCAAGCAAACACCGGCACCACCGACACCAACGCCTTCGTCGAACAGGCGAGCGGCGCTGCCGAACAAGGGGTTGGCCTCACCGTCTTCGGGGTTGGAGCGGACCTGAACCAAGACCTGGTCCTCGCGATATCCAAGCTCCGCGGTGGAAGCTACTACTATCTCGCGGACTACGCGACGATCTCCCGGGTCTTCGATCAGGACTTCGACTTCCTGGTCACGCCTCTCGCCTACGACCTGCAGTTCCGGCTCACTCCGTCTTCCGGCTTCCGAGTACGCAGCGTCTATGGATTCCCGAGTTGGACCACCCAGTCCGCCACGGTGGATATCGACGTAGCCACTGTATTCCTCTCTCGCGGGCACGGCGCCGTAGTCGCGCGTCTCGAGCCCGACGGCGAGTGGCCGACCGGGGAGGCACCGCTCGCCGGTCTCTCACTCACCTATCAACCGGCAGATACCGAGAACACCGGATCAACGCAAGAGACCGAGGCCTTCGAGACCGTGTATGGCGGTCGCGATCCCCTCGATGACGAGAGCCTGTTCTACTCTCAGCCCGACATCCGCCGCACCGTCGCCTACTTGAGCTCAGCCCTCGGGCAGCGCCAAGCCTGCGCACGCTATTGGGACGGAGACGCATCAGAGGCCGTCAGCTTGCTGAACCGCACCGAGGCTCTCCTCCTGGAAGAGGCTGCGACACTCGACGACGCCGAGCTCGAGGAAGAAGCTGCGCTGGTGGCGCAGCTCCGCAGCAACATGCAGGGAGGATACTCCGTCGAAAACCAGGAGGATTATGAAGCGCAGGGCTACCCGGCGTGTTCCCTCTACGGCCCGAACCGCAGCACTTCAGACGCCTTCGGAACCTTGCTGAGCGCCGCGGTCTTGGGCGCGGTTCTTCGCGGCGTGCAACGGCGGAGGCGGTGAGCAGCGAGACGCTACCCCGCGTGGACCCGGTGTGCTCCTGAGGAGAGCGACCCGGGACAGCGAATGAGAGGGGTCGACCGGAACTGCGATGGGCCTCTCTCTCGTCGCGAGCCGGGTCGAGAATCGTGATTCCTGGTCTAGCGCAACTGCTCCATTAGGACCTGCTTCGGATCGCTTGCCGCGAAGCGAGGCACCAGCCGACCGGACTCGAGGACGCAGTTGACCCGCTCGGGCGCGAAACTCAGCACCTCCCCAAGTTTGCGACTGGTCCTGAAATCGAAGCGGCTCGAGGCGAGCGACTGGCGGCGAGCTGAGTCACGGAGGATCAGAGTCAAGTAGGGTCGTCCCCGTTCGCTCGGCAGATCCAGGGGTTCCTTCGAATCAACCTTGCAAGCCTCGTCATCCACACACACGGCTTGCCGCAGCGATGGCAGCGGGACTCGTTCCGGCGCCGCCTCTGACGTCCGAGTTTGCGGTGCTTGAGCCCGGGTTGCTGCCGTCCTTGAACTCGGGCTCGCGACTGGCAAGGGGTGAACCTGCTCGGCCATCGGTTCCGCGCTGCGCGTCTGGCGCGGACATGCAGACAGGAGCAGTCCAACCAGCGCGAGCAGGGCTGGCGATGAGGCGGCGATTGCTTGGCGCCCTGGCAGACCATGGCCTTGCATGCTCACTATCTGCCCGAGGGAGGACGGATTGGCAAGCGCCGCACCTACGCCGGAGCCCGCCGCCCCCCCACCACGCTTGCGTCTCGACTCCCAGCGACACCCCAGGGAACTCGTGCTCGAGCGAATGAGGCAGAGCGCATCAGGAGTGACACAAGTGGCCCAGGGCGCTCCGACAAGTTTCAAACCAGCACGGCGCAGGTGGGGAGAGCAATGGCGAACGCACACGATCGGGTCAGCCGAATGTACCATCGAAGATTGGACTCCACGCTTCACCCAACTTGTGGCGAGAACAGTCCCGCCCCACCCCACCCGGGCCGATCTGCGTTCCGCGCCCCAGGAGAGAACGCGAAAACCGGGCCGGAACGGGGCGGCAGCCAGACAAATTTTCACAAGATAACACAGATAACCCAACACGCCAGACTGGCTTCGTCCGCTTCCCACCGTGGCGATTGTCTGGGTGGCGCGCCGCGTCCGCCCAAACTGCCGAGACACGCCGTGTCGAGTCAACGACCCAGCAAACAGGTAACTCCATCCTATAGACAGCGACCTTACCCATGCGCTATGGGCGGTTCATAGTCTATACTCCGGCGCTCCCCGGCCGCGAAACACGGGAGATCAACCCATGAACGACACTGTGAGCATTCCATCACCCTGGTTTCTGGCGGCGGTGCTTCTAGCGTGCGCCCCCGGTTGTTCCGGCAGCGACTCTGACGATGACTCATCGCAGACTACGGGCACGGGCGGGGCGACCGAAGGCTACG
>CAYRKE010000001.1:160168-172196 GCA_964424695.1 uncultured Polyangiaceae bacterium | reverse complement strand
CGGCTGCCTCGGTCGCCGCTGCGGGGCTGCCTCCGAACCAAGAAACCCCATGCTCCGCCAACACTCCTTCGGCGAGGCTATGCCCCATTCTCATCTGACGGTGGACCATCTGTCCATTTCGTCGACCACCAGAATACCCGGCCGCGGTTTGCCAGGGACGCGGCAAACCCTGCTCCGCGCGCAGACTCATGACCGTGGCAGCTTCCGCGGTTTCGTGGTGGAGTCGTTCGGGGAGCGGTTCCTGCCACCCAGGGGGATGGCGGCGCCTCGCACTGCATGATGTAGGCATTTCTCGGCATGCACACCGACACGCCTTGGACGGAGTCGCTTAACACGGTTAGACTCGCGGCCGTTACGCGGCCGAGTCTCGGCGCAAATGCGGGAGGAGCAACGACACATGAAAGAACACAGGACGCTGCGCATTCTCGGCGCATCATCACTTTTCCTACTCTGGGCGGCGACGGCGGGCGCGCAAAGCGCGCATTTCCCTCAGCCAATTCCCGCCAGTCATCCCCGCATCTGGTGGAACGAAGAGCGGATCGCGACCGCACAGGAGTGGTTCCGAGCGAACCACTTCGAGCCGTACGACGAGATGACGCTGATTCAAGGGGCGTTCGAACCCATGTTCAATGCGTTCGGATACGTCGCTACGCCGGCCGGCACAGCGGGACGCGAGACGTACTGTACTCGAGCCTTCCAGTTTGCCCAAGCCGCGTTGGACGAGATTCTGCAGAACACTCCAGGGAATAATACGTGTGATGAATGCCGCTGGAACGGCGAGGCGATCATCGTCATCTATGACTGGTGCCACGATGTGCTCTCGAACGACCAGCGGGACACTGTTGTCTCCGGGGTCAATCAGTTTCTGAGCTACTATAACGATGTCTACTGGGGGGGGACGACCTCGATCGAGGGCGGAGCGACCTTCGCGGAGAGCAACTACTTCAACGGATACATGCGCAACAACATCCTCTGGGGTTTGGCCAGCTACGGCGAGAATCCCGAGGCGGAGACCTTCCTCGAGCACGGTCTGGTGGCGCGATGGGAGGAGGTCTTTCTGGAGCACACGCGGACCCGAAATAGTGCTGGGATATTCTACGAAGGCGCTGACTACGGTCCGTACATGGTCGGTTACCCGATTCTCTATTTCGGTACCGCCGATCTGCTCGGTCGCGATATGGCTTTTCAGGAGACGGACTACTATCGGAATGCCATTCCGACCATCATGTACCGTACCCTGCCGGGGCCGACCTACTTCCAGCCCGACTCCAGAGAGCCGAAACTGACCATCTTCCCGTATGGGGATACCACCGGTGGGTTTTCGGTGGATACCGGGTCGAACTACTTGGGGGGACCCGCGCAGGATATGAATACTGCCGAATTCATGACTTTTGCGGCCATCGAGTACGGCGAGTCGCCGCTCGGCGCACTGGCGCGAGGTTGGGCGCGACAGATGGCCCAGGGCTACGGTGGCACGCTTGTGAGCCCCTACATTGCCTCGATCGATTCGAGCGACGTGACCCAGGCAGTCTCGACGCTGCCGCTCGACTACTACGGTAGTAGCGGGGAGATCGCCCACGCCTACGTTCGAACCAGCCACAGCGAGGAGGCGACCGCGCTTCACCTGCAGCTCGTCTCTCCGCCGGTGTCGGGCCATGAGCACTACGATTCCGGCAACTGGACGATCTGGCGCAAAGGCCGTTGGCTCGCGCTCGAGACCCACGGTCGTGCCAGCACCGACTTCATGCGGGGATACGAGGACGGGGAAGGTCAAGCCAACACCGACGTCGTGAATACGGTTGCTCACAATGCGCTGCTGTTTGGAGGGCAGGGTACCGCCGAGACTGGGGCACTTGCCGGAAGAATCGTGCGGCTCGAGAGTGCGCCCGATCGATTCTATGTCGCGACAGACCTGTCCGATGCGTATCGGGCCGAAGGTGAATTCGATGAGAGCTACGGCAACCCCAACGCCGATCGGGTCCTGCGCGAGTTCTTGTTCATTCGTCCGCTCGAGACGTTGCTCATCCTGGACAGAATGTCTTCGGCGCCAAACGGCGACAGCACCAAGACGTTTCTCATGCATTCTCAGACCGAGCCCGTGGCCATCGCCGACAACGTTCACCGCGTGACCAACGCGGACCAGGTGCTCGAGCTCACCACGCTGCTTCCCGCGGATGCCAGCTATCGCGTCGTCGACGAGCTTCGGGAGTACGCCAACCGCCTCGAGGTCGAAACGAGCGGGACAGGCGCCCAGTACTTCCTGCACGCCGTGCAGGTGAGGGATGAGTCCGACGACAGCGTCAACGTCACCTTCGACGATGCCGAGAGCTTCACTGTCGAGATCTCCCACCCGCAGCGCGGATGTGCCCGGGCCGTGTTTGCCAAGGGACTCGAGTCCGCCGGAGGCACCTTCGCGTTCGCCGCTGGTTGCGACGACCTCGTCGACCGGGGGCTGTACGACGGGATCCAAGAGGTGGCGGTGACGGAAAACGGGGTTGAGTGGGCCGGCACCGAGCCAGCTTCGCCGACGTTCGTGTCGACCGCGCTCGAAGATGCGTACGTCGGACGACCCTATCACTACAGCGCAAGTGCCCTCGGTACTCCAGCGCCAACCTACCAACTCGTCGTGGCACCGAACGGAATGACCATCGATCGGGCAAGTGGTGCTGTCTCCTGGACGCCCAGCTCGGTCGGCGAGCACTCTGTGACGATCGCCGCTGCGAACGGGATTGAACCCGACGCTACTCAGTCATTCACAGTCGTGGTGCACGAGGCTTCGGCGGCTGAAGGAACCGGCGGTAGCAGTGGCACTGGTGGCAGCAATGACACCGGCGGCAGCGAGGATGACAGCGGTGGTAGCAGCACGGTGGGGTCGGGGGGCCGAGGTGGCGTCGCGACCGGGGGGCGCAGCGCGCTCGGCAGCGGAGGTAGCGGCGCAGTCGGTACCGGTGGTCGCGCCACGGTTGGCGGTGGCGGAAGCGTTGCGGTGGGCACCGGCGGTGGAGAGGACGTTGGCGGCGCCGAGAGCGTCGAGGGCAGTGAAGGCGGTCGGGTTGAACGAAGCCTCGAAGGCAGCGACGCCGGTCGCGACGATCGGGGTGAGGCAGGTGCCAGCGGCGAAGGCAGCAGCGCTCCTGCGAGCGGCGAGGGTGATTCAGATGGCTGCGGCTGTCGCGTGAACGCGTCCAAGCCGAGCGGTATGTTGTCTGCGCTGCTGTTCGCTTTGGGGATGCTGCTGCGACGCCGACCGCGCTCAGCTCGATGACCGTGGCGAGGGGCCGTCATTTGGGGCGGCCCCTCGCTGCAAAGCCTGCCCTAGTTCTCGCTAGGTACTCTTTTGTCCGGTGCTCTCTGCGTCTCGGGAGTGGTAAGCAACGGCTACCATCGAAAGGACCATCTGTGCTCACCATCCCAGACTGCCGGGTATGCGGACTGCAACTCGCACGCGGGGGGATGCGGCGCGGTCGCAGAGAATCAGGACGGCACGCTGAACGTGCTGGATTGTTGGCCGGTTTGGGAGCCACTGTTGCTGGGGATCGGGCTCTATCAACCGGGCGAGTAGCGCCACGGCGGAATGTTCCGATCAGGGAGCCGGCTTGGCTGCTAGCTTGTCGCGAAGCGCCTTGGCAGCTTCGCAGTCAGCGCAGGGACCGCCGCTCGACTGATCTGCGTTCTTGGAGGTAGCGAGGCAGTGCTCGAGTGACTGGATGAGCAAGCGGACTTCCTTCTCAGTAAGTTCCAGGTTCGGCATGTTGGCTCCGGATGGGCGCCAATATCGCCCCCTATGGTTCGGCAGAGTGCGAAAGCCGGCTTGCGGATGGAATCGCTCACTCGCCGCCCTACGTCACCGAATCCAAAACGGAGCTTCGGGGCTCGAATCGATTGAGCGGCGTAGTGGTTGCCGCCTCCGGGTGAACCGTCATGTCAATTGCCCAACTCGTCGCGCTTTTTGGAGCTGGACTCCTCACCTTCGCGTCACCGTGCGTGTTGCCCCTTCTGCCGATGTATCTGGCGGTACTGGCAGGAACCCAAGCGGACGCTGGGGGTGGACGGTCAGAAAGTCGACTTGGACGCGCGGGCCTAGGGTTTGCCGTGGGGCTGGGGCTGGTGTTCGTCGTCCTTGGAATGGGGGCTTCAGCCATCGTTTCGACCCTCTCTGAGCATCGCGCGGCAGTGGAGGTGGGAGCGGGTCTGCTCATGCTGGTCTTCGGGGCCAAGCTGGTGGGCATTCTGCGGTTGCCCTGGTTCGACCGCGAGGTGAGGCCCCTGCTCGAGAGAGTGCCCTCGGGCAGGGGGTTTGGGGGCGGCATGATGTTCGGCGCGGCTTTCGCTATCGGCTGGACGCCCTGCGTTGGACCGGTGCTCGGAGCGGCGCTCACCTATGCGGCGACCGCCACGGCCAGTCCGGTCGTGGCAGCCAGCATGCTGGCCGCGTATGCGATGGGTATCGCGGCCCCGCTGGTCGCGGCGTCCTTCGCCGCCTCGAAGCTTCTGACCTGGGCTCGGCGTTTGGGGCGATACACGCCGGTCACCCAGAGAGTCTCTGGGGTGCTGATGATGGTGGTCGGCGGGGTCTTGGCGAGTAGTCAGCTTTCGTCGTTCACGCCACGTGCCGGCTCAGACGAAGCCTGTGATACCGGTGCCACGGCTTGTCAGATGGCCCCCGCGGAGGCGCGCGCCTCTGACACGAATGAGGGGCGCCTCCCCCAGGGACCAACCATGGTTGAGTTCACGAGCGGTCATTGCACGGTGTGCGCCAGGATGTTTCCAATAGTGACGGAGCTCGAGGAGCGCTGCGGGCAAGGGAGCATCCATCGGGTCAGCGTTGACGATTGGGGCGGACGCATGCTGGCCGATCACTACCGGGTAGCGGTGGTTCCCACATTCCTGACCATCGACGCTTCAGGAGTTGAGGTGCAGAGGGATGTTGGTGAACGCACCAAGCAGGAACTCCTCGTTACTCTGAGTGAGATCCGCGGGGAGCCATGCGAAGCGAGGTTGTGACGCCACGGTTACGGCTCAATCCCGATGATACCGACTCGGGACCGGTGTCGGGGGAGCCTGCCGTGCGAAGTGGAGAGCACCCCTCACACCCTCCGCTCGGCTGGCTCGCGATCCGTGTCGAAAGCGGCGCGACATGCGGTGCAATTTACCTGACCTCCGATGGACGAACCATGGTAGGAGTCTCAGACACTACCTCTTGTGAGCGTCGCCCCTCCCCGTAGCTCTCGCGTCGAGTCCGCTCCACCAGCGTCGAGCTTGGCGGAGTTCGTCTGCCGGAGGGTTCCAGCTCTCCACTCATTGCGAAGCTACGGCGTTTCCGCATTGCGAGCAGACTTCCTCGCTGGAGTGACCGTCGCTACGGTGGCGGTGCCTCAGTCCATTGCGTATGCCATTGCCGCTGGGGTGCCAGCGCAGCACGGCCTGTACACGGCCATCGTCATGACGGCGGTCGGGGCGCTCTTCACGTCCTCCAAGCAGCTCATTAACGGCCCCACGAACGTGATCTCGATCGCGGTGCTCAGCGCGCTGGCTCCGTTGCCTCCGGAACAGAGATTGGCGGGTGCCATAGCTCTTGGCGCTCTCGTCGGGGCGTTCCAGCTACTGATCACGCTGCTGCGCCTCGGGGACCTCACGCGCTATGTATCTCACTCCGTCGTCGTTGGTTTCACCGCGGGCGCAAGCCTGCTGCTCGTCATCGACCAGATGCGGAACCTGCTGGGTTGGGCCACCCAAGGAAGCGCGCACGAGCACTTCCTGGTCAGAACCTGGCACACCTGGGCTGCGGGGGGGCTGCCCAATCTGCCCACCGCGCTCATCGGGGGCGGCGCGATCGGTCTTGTGGTTTTCCTGCGGCGGCTGAAGCGTTGGCTGTCATGGCCACTGTTTCCGGAGCTGCTGCTAACCATGGTCGTGTCCGCCGCGGTGGTGGCGGTGTTTCGTCTGGATCAGGCGGGCGTGGCCGTCGTCCGAGAGATCCCGCGGACCCTGCCGGCGTTCTCGATACCGGAGCTTCCGACCCAGCACTTCAGAGCGCTTTCTGAGAGCGCTTTCGCTATTGCGACCCTTGGCCTGCTGGAGGCGCTGGCGATGGCCAAGTACCTTGCCAGTCAGACCGGCCAGAGGCTGGACTTGAACCAGCAGTGTCTCAGCGAAGGGCTCGCCAACATGTGCGGTAGCTTCTTTCACTGCATTCCCGGCTCGGGTTCGTTGACACGATCTGCCATCAATCATCAGGCTGGCGCCGTTACCGAATGGTCTGGCGTGTGGTCGGCTGTCGCGGTTGCTGCTGTGGCGCTGGTGTTTGCGCCCTACGCGCGCTTCATTCCCCGCGCGGCGCTGGCCGGAATCCTCATGGTTACGGCGTTTGGGATGATCGATTGGCGATCGCTGCGTTTCCACTTTCGCGCAACGCGGGTCGACGCCGTCGTCATCCTTGCCACAGCGATCGCGGCGGTCGCAATTTCTGTGGAATTCTGCATCCTGATCGGCGTTCTGGCGTCCTTCCTTCTCGCAGTTCCACGCGCCGGGAGGATGACTCGGACCGAGTTCGTGGTGCACGAGGACGGGGTGCTTCGCGAGCGCAAGGATGGGGAGGCGCCGGACGACCGCCTTCTCCTGTTCGGCCTCGAAGGCGAGCTGTTCTTCGGCTCTAGCCTGGCTCTGGACGAACACCTGAGTTACTTCGAGTCACGCGCCCGCGCTGCTGGAACCCGGGTTGTCGTGCTGCGGGTCAAGAGACTTCGGAACCCAGACGCCGTGGGACTGAACGAGCTCGTTCGTTGGAGCGGGCGCCTGCGCGACTTGGGGATTCGGGTCCTTCTTGCCGGCGTGCGTAGCGACCTGTTGGCTGGACTGCGCGCCACTGCCGCCGTGGAGGCGTTCGGGGCCGATCAAGTGTTCGTGGAGCGCAAGACCAGAGGCTCGAGCACCGTCGAGGCGGTGCGAGCGGGATACACCTACCTCGCCGAGAAGCACCCGGAGGCTGCTACGCCCGAGACGATTCCACCGTTGCGCGGCGACTTCCAGGTCTGACAGCCTAAGCCGACCGCTTGCTTGCTGAGATTGAATCCTTCGAGAGCGTATCTGGCTCCCAACTGTAGTATCGGAGATGCTGATGTCTGACCCGCTGAACCCCGGAGAACCAACCCATGAGTACGATGTCATCGTCATCGGAGGAGGGCCGGCGGGAGCTTCCGCAGCGATCTACACGGCTCGCGCAAGTCTCACTACTCTCGTGATCGACAAGGGGCTAGCGGTTGGGGCGCTGGGGATTACTGGTCACATCAGCAACTTCCCTGGCGTTCCCGGTCCGATCGCTGGCTCGGCGCTGCTCGACGTGATGCGTGAGCAGGCCAAGTCATTTGGGGCAGTCTTCGTGACCGATCGGGTCGTCGGGGTCGATCTCGGTGAACCGGTGAAGACCGTGTTCTCGAATCAGGGGGTGTACACTGCTCGCGCTGTAGTCGTTGCCACCGGTGCCATGGGGCGCGCGAACGCCATACCCGGCGAGGACCGGCTGCTGGGACGTGGGGTCAGTTATTGTGCGACCTGTGACGGCGCCTTCTTTCGCGATAGGCCTGTAGCCGTCGTTGGCAACAACGACGAGGCAGTCGAAGAAGCGCTGTTCCTGACTCGTTTCGTGTCGAGACTGTATTTCGTGTCGCCGACGCGGGAGCTCAAGGCAGGCCGTCACCTTGCCGACAAGCTTCTGGCTTCTCCGAAGGTGGAACCATATTGGGGGACGAAGCTTCTCGAGGTGGTCGGAGACGACTCCGTTCGTGGAGTCGACATCGGTCGTTCCGAGGGCAAGGTGGGGTTGGATGTGGATGCGGTGTTCATCTACCTTCAGGGTGCCCATCCGATCATCGACTACCTCCAGAACCAGCTCGAAACCACGCCACAGGGATGCATCAAGGTCGACGAGAGCCTGCAAGCTTCCGTGCCCGGCGTGTTCGCCGTTGGCGATCTGCTCTGCACCCACGTCAAGCAGGCCGTCATTGCCGCCGCTGACGGGGTACGCGCGGCCCTCGAGATAGAACGGTATCTGAGCAACGGTCGCAAGGCGAAGGTCGACTGGGAGAAGTGAGCACTGAAGTGGACCATCTGAGCAACGGTCGCAAGGCGAAGGTCGACTGGGAGCAGTGAGTACCGAAGTGGACCATCGGTCCACTTCGTCTAGTGCCCGAGGCGGCAAGCTGCTAGCGAGGGCAGAACAAGCAACAGTTGACCAGCCACGGGAACACGAAGCAGAAATGCCTAGGTTGCTCGTCGCGAGGACCAGAGTGCTTGGCACGCGATTTCGGGCGAGCTACTGCCAGCAGCTGGCCAGGGTGGGGCCGAGCTGAACGCGATCGAGCTGAAGAGTCCCTGGGGTTCCCGCCCAAAGGTTGCCGACGGTCAAGGCCTCGATTCCTCCGGTGGGGAGCGTATCCACGCCAGTCGTTTCGAGCGCCGGCTCCCCGTCGATGGAGACCATGACCGAGCCGTTGGGGGCCTCGGCGACGGTGATCGACGCTTGGACGCAGTGCCATGCCCCACGCACCAGAGGGACTGAGCCGGTGAGGGGGGTCGTGTAGGACCAGAGCTCGAGCGCGGCATCCTTGACGACGAGGCGCAGTGCCCACTCGGTTTCTGCGTCGGACCAGAGGCCGAGCGGTGCGAAGTCGTATCCCGTGTCGTCCTCTGGAACATGTAGCCAGCCGCGCAGCCCCAGGTTTCCCGAGCTCTGCGGGGGTATGTCCGCTCGCCAATACGCCACTGAGGGGGCGGCGGTGATTTCGGCTTCGAGGGCCCGAGAACCCGATGGAGTCCGGATGGCGACGGTGCGAACGCTGTTGCCTTCCGTCGCGATAATCGCGCTGTCCCTAAGGACCCCCTCGAAGTCCTCGCAGACCAGTGCATCCAGAGCCGAGCCACAGTCCGCGACGGGGAGCGGATCGCTACACGTGCCGAAGTGGCAGAGCCCGTCGTCCTCACAGTCAGCGTCGGTCGAACACGTCGCCTGGCAGATTCGTGGCGCATCGCCTCCGCATTGCAGGCGGTTCGACTCGGCCGTCGCACAGCTCGCGCCAGCGTCGCATCCAGCGTCACTGTCGCACTCGAGGGAACAACGGCCACAGAGGCAGTGGATGCCTGAGCCGCAGTCGCTGTCGTTCTCACAACGGCGGAGCCAGTTGGTGTTCGTGCCCGAATGGACCTGGGACTCGCCGCACGCCACCACGAGCCAGACGAGGACTCGGAGGGCGCATGCTCGCGTCCGTCCAAAGGCCATACTGCCCCCCACCAGGTGCGGGTTCGGGGCTTGCCGGTGGCTCACGCGGCGCCGGCATTCGCCCAACCGGGCCGCCTGGTGCCCCGATGGTGCGCGCTCCGTGGGGTGGGGGAACCTTCGGATCATGCTTCGTCCTCGCTCGGCATCTCGACCTGTCCGACGTAGAAGCTCACACGTCGGGGTCGGTCAAGGCAAGTGGGGACCGGGGCGCCCCGGTGGCGCGCGTTGTGTTCTTCGACGCGGTGCCACAATTCATTCGCCTGGGCGCGCACCCGCTGGAGCAGGCCCAGCACCTCGTCCCGGTTGGGGTGGGCGTCGTCGATTTCGAAAGACAGGGTTGCTCCACCGGTCGTGTCTTCGCGGGTGGAGCGGGCGTGGCCCTGACGGAGCTTGGTGGCGATGGCCACGCACACGGTCTGGAAGTGGTCGAACACGGCCGCCTCCCAGCCGACCTCGGCGCCGACTGGGACGATCAGGGGGTCAGTCTCGAAGCGGGAACCGTTGCGCCGAAGTCTTCCCTCGCGCTCCAGGCGTGCGACCGACGCTTCGACTTGGTCACTCGTCAGCGCCAGGCGTGTCGCAAGCTCCTCGGGCGAGCATTCGGGATTCTTACAGAGCTCGAGCAGGACTAAGAGCGAGGCGGTTTCGAGGCCGCTCTCTCGAGCGAACGTGGCTCGTGCCTGCTCGCCGGTGAGCTCGTAGATCGTTTCGTTACCGTTACCGTTGCCGGTGCGATAGACTAGTCCGTTCGTGGCGAGATCGTTGAGCACGGCGCCAACGGCCGCGGCGTCGTCGTAGCGAAATCGTTCGAAGACCCGACGCCGCGAGACCGGTCCCTGCTCCTGCAGGAATTCGAGCAACGCCTGCCACAGGGTCGCGCCTCGATCCGTGGCGCTTTCGCGCAGTCGTTGCACTCGACGCTGGTATCCGCGCAGGGCGAGACCGAACATGTCGGCCACGATCTTGCGTGATACGCCCTGCTGTTCGAGTTCTTGGGAGAGATGGAGGAATACCTCGTCGGCGAGATGCGCCAGGGGGGCGCGCAGCCCTGCTGCGGACGAGAGGTGCGCGATCAGAACGGTCGTTTGCCGCATGATCGAATCGATGAGTACCTGAGTATCCACGGCAGATTCCTGACATCATCAGGCAACGGTGCTCGAAGCAGGCTGCCTGACGATGCTGGGATTGTAGCGCTGACCTGGCGAGCAGTAGCGGATGGCCTGCAGGCCATCTGCCTTGGTCTCAGCGGACACCGTAGTGTGGATGCTGCCCCGTACCGTTGGAGCGGGCTCGGCTGCAAGCCAATGGCCGCTCCGATTCCGGTGCCTCTGCGAGACTGACGAAGATGACGAGTCAATCCATTGTCCGAGACCGCGGCCCGGGAAGGGCCAACGAGGGCGAGCGTCGGTCACTGGGGGCTGCCGATGCACGCCGCGCCCATGAACCAGCCACTGGCGAGTCAAGTCGGGTGGTCGGACGCCTCCCGCTGCAACGAACCGCATTTTCTGGGATTTTGTTGGTGAGTCTCGCGTGGGGGGCGGGGAGCTGCACGAGCGACGCCCGAGAAGGGTTGGCGGGGGCCGCGGGGATGGCTGGTAACCTCGTGTCAGGCGGCCGTGGCGCCCAGACCGCGGGCGGCCCCTCCAGCGACACCGGAGGCACCTCGTCGAACGAGGCTGGAGGCACTCTGTCGACAGGCAGCGGTCCCGGAGGCCTTGGGGGAACTGAGGATGAGGAAGGTGCCGCGGGGAGCGGCGCGATCCCCGTCGGCAATGCGGGGGCAGGCAGCGGCGCCGCCGCTGGTGGAGGCACTGGAGAGCTCACCCTCACGGCCTTCGACTGCCGCGTTGAAGGCGATGGGCTCACGACCCTGGTTTTCGTCAACCGCTGCATCCAGCCGGTGATCTACCGGGGAAGCGATATCGAGGGAGGGGAGCTTGGGCCTGGGACCGCAAGATGCGTCGACATCGGCGGTTCTGACGAATCGCTTCCTTCCAAGCGATACTGGGGATGGGTTGGGAGTGACCCTGGGCCCGAGCACCACACCCTGGCAGAGTTCACCTTCAACACGGATTTCTACGATTTCGACTGGTACAACATCAGCCACGTCGACGCGCACAATCTGCCCATGCAGATCGTCCCCGAGGGACGCGAGGATTGCGAGGTTCTGACTTGTGCGGACAGTCTTCTGGCGGGATGCCCAGAGGAGGGGCGCTTGATGGATTCGAGTGGCGAGACCGTCGCGTGCGTCAGTCCGAATCGCGATAGCGCTGAAAGTCCCGTGGCGCGCTACTTCGAGTCTTGCGACGACGCCTACGCCTGGTCTGGCGATGACCAAGAGGGGACCGATCCCAGCCCGATGCGAGCGTGCGCTGGGGAGGACTGGAACATCATCTTCTGTCCGGAGGAAGAGTCGTGAACGGCGTCTGTCCGAGCCAACCACATTGGATCTGCGCGTTGGTACTCGTGGTTGGCGCCGTGCCGGCGTGCACCGACGAATCTTCGGCGGCGGGTCGCCCGGCGGCTGGGGGGACGCGGGATGTCGCGGGGAGTCGACCCGGAGCCGGAGACAACGCTGCCAGCGCATCGGTGGCCGGCGAAGCGGGGACTGCGGGAACCAGGGACCTCGCGAGGGCCGGTGGGGCCGAAGACCCGTACGCGGCAGCCGGCGGGGGCGGCGTCGGGGATTCGAGCGTTACGGGAGGCCAACCCACCACGGGTGGTGCTGAGGATTCGAGCGACCCCGGAAGCAGC
>CAYRKE010000001.1:128981-160068 GCA_964424695.1 uncultured Polyangiaceae bacterium | reverse complement strand
GGGAGGCCAACCCACCACGGGTGGTGCTGAGGATTCGAGCGACCCCGGAAGCAGCAGCACCCCGCGAGGTGGGAACGACACAGAAAGTGGGAACGAGGCGGGAGGCCGGCGCACGACCGATGGCTTGGGCGCCTCGGGCGGTTCGAGTGCGACCGGGGGCGACCCAGGCGCGGACGCGCTCGGGGCATATCCCGTCGGCGCGTCGCCGGTCACGCGCGGCGGCACCATGACATTTACCAACGTGGGGGCACCCGGTTGGTGGCCGCGGCGGCTCGATCGGGAGCCGGGGGACCCAGCGTGCGACTTCAAGGACGGGCTCGACACCTGGGGTGGCCATTGTTGCCAGGCACGCAACGAAACCGCGAGCGAGCGCCTCGCACCCTTTGACGAAGAAATGACCCTGATTCTCAAGGCGATCGACGTAAAGCAACTCGCCGTCTACCAACCTCTCGCGACTGACGTCGGCTCCGCATGGCAGCGCGTCACGTCGTGGGACCGGCGATCCGGGACGAGCGAGAACCTCTGGTTTACCCAGGAGGACGAGGGGAGTCCGGCTTTCTTCGGGGACTTGACCCAAAACGACTGCGTGGGGTACGTCATGCAGGCGCCGCTCTTTCCGTGCGGTGATGGGCGGGACTACTACTGTCCCAATGATCCGGGGGTGCTCCATCAAGGCTATGCGGGGTCGAAACTGGTGGTCCTCCTCGCCTCGATGGACTTCGACGACAGCTCGGTTCGAGCCTGCAGCGGCGAGGGGCAGGGCCACGCCGGCCCTTGGGTGGCCTTCGTGGCATCCGAGCTGGTGCGTGATGGCGGACGGAAGTGGAACGGTGCCTGCAACTGCTACTCGAAGACGGGCAGTGTTGGTGACGGGTGCGGCGAAATCAACGTGTTCGAAGTAGTGATGGACGACAACGAGTACTCCAATCGAGAGTTCATGAGCACTGGGGTCCGTTCGTATCAGGAGGGTCATGTCGGGGGCGCCGTGTGCACGGCCAGCTGCGAGCGCGACGACTATGCCGATGACGTCGAGGTCGTTGATGCTTGCGGAGCCGTTGCCTATGTCAGTGGACCGGAGATCGCGGCGGGGGGAACCACCGATGGCTGCCCGGTGTGGCGGCGCCCGCGCGGCGATCGGTACTTCTTCATTCTGCTCGACGAGAGCGCACGCACCATTCAGGTTGGCGTCATCCATCCTGCGAACGTCCCGGTGTCCCTCGGCTCGCTGCTTCCGGAGCTGCCTCGTACGGTTTCGAGGGACCTCATCGATTCTGCGGTAGCCCTGCGCCTGCCCGAGTGACAGTTCTGGCCGCTTCGGCTGCGCCAACCTCGAGCGGAGTCGTCCCCGCACCCGAGGTCGGGGCGGCTGCGCGTGCTCTCGATGAGCGGGTAAACTGATCGGTGCTCTAGACCATGTCCACGACGCCGCACGGGCACTCGGCGGCGCACTTTCCGCACCCGTCGCACGTCTGCACCGAGAGCGAGAAGTAGTTGCCTGGGGCGACCTCGGGAAGCCGCTTCATGCACCCCGGGGTGCAGAACATCCAGCACTTCTCGCAACCGAAGCAACTGCCACACGACAGGCAGCGTTCCGCCTCAGCCACGATCTCGTCTTGCCGGTGGCCCAGCTCGACCTCGGTCTGCAGATTCGCGATACGCTCTAACACCGGCGCCAGCCGACGCTCGACGCGGTCTCGGGCCTCGTAGGAATCGAGCTTGACTCGGTTCTTGGGCAGCTCGGGAATCCTGTCGAACTCGCGTGGCGGTTTCCCTCTCAATTCGGCGTCGATGGAGAGCGCCACTTGGCGCCCTTGGTTGATTACCACCCCGGCCAGGGTGGGCGTGACGGCATCGCCGCCGCGCCAGACGCCCGCGAGGCGAGTCTTGCCCGTCGCGTCTGCCTCCAGGCATCCTGCGTCGCCTCGGACCAGGCTGCCGATGTTCGGTTGCTGCCCCAGCGCTACAATGATGGAGTCCGCCGCGAGCTCGAAGCGACTGTTCGGGATGGGTACGAGCGAGCTCCGACCCTCGCGGTCCTTTGCGTCCAGATCCAGGTATTCGGCGACCACCCTTTCGATCTTGCCTTCCGCGTTTCGCCAGACAGAGCTGATGGTGCCTCGCAGCTCGACGCGGATGCCTTCCTCGATGGCTTCCTGCAACTCTCCCGCGATGGACGGGTTTCTCCTGCGCAGCAGCGTGATGCTCGCGCCCTGCCCCAGGAGGCGAGCGCAGGAGCGGGCGGCATCAATGGCGGTGTTCCCACCGCCCACCACGATGACATTCCGTCCAAGCTCCGGGACTTGGTCTCGCGCAACATCCCGCAAGAAATCGATGCCCTGATAGACGCCGGGCCCTTCTACTCCCGGGATCGACTGCCGACATGCTCCAGCGCCGGGAGCCACGAAGACCGCCGCGAACTCCTGGCGCAACTCGTCGAGGCTCACATCGCGGCCGATTCTCGTGTTGGTTCTGAGCTCGACACCGAGGTCGAGGATGCGCCGAATCTCGCGCTGTACCACTCCAGCCGGCAGGCGATAGGGCGGGATTCCATAGCGAAACATGCCACCGGGTTCGGGCATGCCCTCGAAGATCGTCGCGGTGTATCCACGACGCACCAGCTGGTACGCGCACGAAAGCCCAGCGGGCCCCGCACCGATAATGGCGATCTTTTCGGGATGGGAGACCCCCGGAGGGCAACCGGGAAGCTCCAGGCTGTGCTCGAGACCCCAGTCACCGAGGAATCGCTCGATGGCACCAACCGATACCGCTCCATCCTTGGGGTGGCGATTGCAGCCCTCTTCGCAGCGATGCGGGCAGATGCGACCCGTGGTGGCAGGAAACGGATTGGTGCTCACGACCAGCCCCCACGCCCGTCTGAAGGCCTCCTCGTCGGACAGCCCCAGCTTCTTCCGCTGCGCGATTAGCGCGATGACGCCACGGACGTCGGTGCCCGCGAGGCACGCGGTGGAACAAGGGCTCGCCTTGGTAACGCGTTGTGGACGCTGCGTGGCGGCGCCACCCGCAAACCTTCCGACCCGCAGTTGGGGGGCCTGTCGCGGTACGAAGGGTTTCGAGCTATCGACTTTGCGGAGTAGTGCCATTGCCGTTGGTTTCCGGAGACTGCTTCTAGCACAAGCGCCGCCTCCGATTCAGGGGCTGCCGCGGGCGAGCCCCAGGCACCGGTGTGCATGCCGTCGAGTCGTCGCGCGAATCACGCGCACGGCGAGTACAGCTTTCTAGCGTCATCGCCGACTATATGGCCGATGCTTTCCAGCCATTGGGGGGGGTCGGTCCTAGCCTGCGCCTCGTCGCTCCAGTCGCGCACCAAGGTGTCACCAGGTTGGCGAGCTGCCTCGCACCGCTTGGGCTCCCATCGAAGAATTGTGATTGTATCATATCGCGCAGATATTGCGGGGGAGCAGATGCGACCTTCGCCTCCGCGCCGCTGTCTGGCCGAGTCCGAGCCCGCAGCCGCGCTCCGCTCCAGGCTCGGGTGTCGTTGCGCGGCGGTAACGGTGCCCGAACAGGTCGTTTACGAGCCGCACTCGGGCGTCTTGGTGTCGCCGGTTCCCGGGTGGGTGTTCGCCTGCGATCGGGCAACACGCCGACGGATCCCATCGGGCGCCCCGGGGCAAGGCCCGGAGGCCAGAAGTCATTGGGGCATTGGGAGGCTTTCGAAATGCGCCAATTTCTCGGGGGTTGTCGGCACTGTCGACGGAGCGCCGGTCGCCGACTACGCTGGGGACACTCAATGATCGGGCTCGAGAACAGCTCCAAGCGGATTGGCGGGCGTTTCGTGGTGGAGTCGCCCGTAGCGCGCGGCGGGTCGGGGGTCGTCTACCGTTGCTACGACACGGTGTCAGAGCAGACCGTCGCGCTCAAGGTGCTGGCCGTCGAGGCTGGTGTGGCGCCAGAGGAGGAACAGCGCCTCGAGCGAGAGGGGCGGCTGCTCTCGGAGCTGCGGCATCCCCATATCGTTCGAATCATTGCGTCGGGGGTGCTGGAGGAGTTTGGCAACGTTCCTTACGTCGCCATGGAGTGGCTCGACGGAGAGGACCTTGCGTCCCGTCACCGTCGCAACCCTCTCACCATGGCGCAAGCCGTCGAACTCGCGATCGCCGTTGGGGAAGCTCTTGAAGTCGCCCATGGCGCCGGGGTCATCCATCGAGATGTGAAGCCGGGGAACATCTTCCTGTGTCAGGGGCGTCCGGACTGGGCGACCCATTTGGACGTCTTTCCAAAGCTTCTCGACTTCGGGGTGGCGGCGAAGGACAACGTCCACGCTACGCGCACTGGGGATCTCGTCGGCACGCCAGCATACATGGCCCCCGAGCAGGCTCGCGGTGACGGTACCGTCGACGTTCGGGCGGACATCTACTCGCTGGGCGCTACCCTCTTCGAAATCATCTCGGGGCGGCCGCCTCACGTCGGCCCGACCGCGATCGCAATGCTGGCTCGTCTTGTGACGACGCCGGCGCCGCGGCTGCGCGAGCTTCGGACGGACGTCTCCTTTCAGCTCGACCAGCTCGTAGCGAAGATGCTGGCGACCGATCCGGCGGATCGACCGAGCAGCATTCGTGACGTCGTGGACGCTCTGGCGGACTGCGTGGACCAGGCAAGCCGACTCAGCTGGATCGAGCCGCTCGGAGAAGCGATCTCGAGTCGGCTCGGTTCCAGCGCGACCCGCCTCGTGACGTGCATTGTCGCTATCAAGTTCGCGAAGGGCCCAGCTCGTGAGCGTGCCCTCGAGCACCTGCGAGCGCGTGGGGCGGACGCCATCCCCCTTGGTTCCGACGCTATCGTCGCGCACTTGGGGGCTCGTCACGCCGTCGGCACCGAGGCCACCACGGCCATCGATCTCGGGCGGCGCTTGGCTCGGGCGGGGGCTCAGGTCGGACTCGCCAGCGGTCGCATTCGAGTCAATTGGGCACCAGAACAACACGTCCAGCCCGTTGGTGAAGTCGTGGACCGCGCGTCGGCATTGGCTCGCGACGCAGAACCTGGAGTTGTGCTGGCCGACGTGACCACGAGCGAGCTGGGACGTGGCCGCTACGAGTTTCGCTCTCGGGAAGACGGGTCTACGATCGTCGGTGAGCAGATGCGTGGGCTGCGCGGTGAGCGCGCAGGCGGAGCCCCTTTCGTGGGTCGGGACCCGGAACTGGCACGAGTCATGAGCGCCTTCCGGCGCTGCACGACCGAGCGGGTGCCGATCGTCGTGTCGCTCACGGGGCCACCCGGGATCGGAAAGACCCGTCTGCGCCGGGAAGTCGTGGCTCGAATAGGAGCCATGGCGGACGCCCCGGCCATCGTCTTCCAGCGCAGTGAGGCTTATGCGCGAGGCAACGCCTTGGGCGTTGCGGCCGACGTCGTGCGTGCCATGGTGGGGCTCACCAAGGGGACGTCTGCGCAGGAAGCCGAGGCCGCCATCATCGGTCGTCTCGGTCCTTCCACGCGGGATGATCTCACTGCGCAGAACCGCAGGCTCCTCGCCATGGTGCTCGCCAACCAGCCGCTCCCCGAGGGGGTAGACATGCGAGGCGCTCGCGACGCCCTCTGGCTTGCCATGACGGATCTCGTGCTCCACATGCTGGACCAACCCACGGCCATCATCATGGAGGATCTGCAGTGGGCGGACCCGGAGAGCGGCGGGTGGCTCGACCACCTGATGGGGCGTGCCCAGAATCGCGCGGTCCTGCTCCTGGCCATGGTGCGGCCCACGTTCTGGAGCGAGGATCCCACCCGGTTTCAGGGGCGCGCCCACGTGAAGATCGATCTCAGGCCCCTGTCGCGGGATGCGTGTCGGGCCATTGCGCATTCCCTGCTCGGTGAGGGGGCTCCGACTTCTGAGGTCAACCAGATCGCGGACCAGGCTGGTGGGTTGCCCCTCTTCGCCGAGGAGCTCGCCCGCCTCCGCGCATCGGGGCGCGACGTAGCCCACGCTCCAACGATCGAGGCCGCGATTCAGGTGAGCCTCGACGCGCTCGACGAAGAGTGTCGCGACGCTGTGGGGCGACTCAGCGTTTTTGGCCAGACCTGTTGGGACGCCGGACTCGAGGCACTGGGGCTTCATCGAGCCGAAAGCATCATGAAGGATCTGGCGGGCGCCGGAGTCCTCTTCGAGCAGAGCGTGTCACGTTTCGGCGGAACTCGGGAATGGATGTTCAAGCACGCTCTGGTGCGGGAGGTCGCCTACGCGGCGCTCGGGGAGTCAGAGAGACGCGAGCTCCATGCTCTGGCTGCCGAGTGGCTATCGTCGATGGGCGAGGACGCCGCCACGGTGGCCGGGCATTTCGATATGGGGCGCCAGGAGACCAGAGCCGCCGAATTCTGGGCCGTGGCGGCAAAGCACGCCCTGGTCGCCAACGCACTTGGCGACGCGCTCACCATGGCGGAGCGGGCGCTCATGTTTTCGGAGACCAAGCCGGCGGGCTTCCGTCGCGCCTGCATACTTGACGAGGCCTGGAGCCGGCTCGACCCCCGCGCGGGTGAGCGGGAAACGGCCGTGTCCGCGCTTGAGGACAACGTGCATGACGAACCGAGTTCGGTGCTCGCGCTCGGCGCGCGGGCGCGGTACGACGACGCCCGAGGGGCCGGTGAGGAGGTCAATGCGCGGCTCGCCTGCGTGCGCGATCAAGCAGCGGCATTGGGGTTGTACGACGAAGAAGCTCGCTGCTCGGCCGCGCTTGCCGGGCGCCTGGCATATGCTGGCGAGTTCACTCAAGCCGAGGCGGAGGCGCGGAGGCTCCTGGCTCTGAGCGACGGGCGCGGGGTCGGTGCGGCTGCGGTCGATGCCTGGCAGACTTTGGCCATCATCCGCCAGAGTCGCGGAGCGTTGAGCTCCGCCCTTGAGGCTCGGCGCAATGCTGCGACGGCAGCGAGAGGCGCGGGGCTCCGCGAACGCGAGGCGATCCTGATGGCGAACCTCGGTTTCGCTCTTACGACTATCGGCGCGCGGCAAGAGGCCCGCGCCGCCCTCCTACAGGGAGCAGGATTGGCCGAGGCCATCGGTAGCGTCGCCGCCCTCCGAAACGCGCAAATGAATCTGCTCGGGTGGTCCGCGACTTTCGGCCAGGACAAGTCCCTCGATTCGCATCTCGGTGAGACGCGGGCCGAAGCAGACGCCTCGGCCGACGGCCTGTGGGCGGCGACGGACCGCGCCAACCTTGGCATGCTGTATTATCGGGGCTGCGAGCTCATCCGCTCCAAGGGCGACGGAGCCTGTTCTCGAGCCAAGCTTCTTCTGAAGAAAGCGGCTGAAGGCTATCGGGCGGCAGGCTTCCTTGACGTGCTCCCAGCGGCACTCGGGATGTGGTCAGAGGCAGAGCGGCGGTGCCGTGACTTGCATCGCGCGGTCGAGCTCGCACTCGAAGCGGTGTCCCGGCTCGAGCAGGGGTCGCCGAGCCTGCTCAATGAGTCGGCCGTCTATCTCGCGTTGCACGATGCCTACTCGGAACTCGGGGATGTGGAGAACGCAAAACGGTCGGTTGCTCGCGGCATGCCGATGCTGGTGCGCCGTCTCCACGGTCTGGTGAACACCACCTACGCTCGCTCCTTCCTCACGGAGTTGCCCGCCAACGCGAGCTTCCTCGCGGCGGCAGAGGGGTATGGGCTCGTTCCGGACGAGATTCAACGGGCGCTCGAGAGCCATATGGTGTGAGGGCGGCCGTGAGCGGAATTCTGCGCTTCTCGAGAGGCATCGCCCCCGCACTCAGAGTGGGGGCGGTTCCGGACGCGCGCGGGCCTGGGGAGCCGATCGCTGCTCTAGACTCCACCTCTCCACCGGGGTTTCGCTCGGCGCAGCGGGAGGTCCTGGGGTAGCGCCGGGGGAGGAGGCTCGGTCGCATCCGCTGGTGCGAAACCGCTCTTCTGCAAATCGTGGGCAGTGATGCTGGAGCCGTCGCAGCTTTTCACGGCCCTCAGCATCACCGCGTCAATCTCCAGTTCCCCACCTGACCACGGGTGCTCGACGAGCCAGCGCAAGGCACTGGGCTCTGCACCGATCGGGACTCCCTTGGTGCGGAGCCCCCAGCGCGTCGCTGCTTCGAGGAGCAATGCTCGGAGATCCTCGGCTCGTTCAGACACGCTGGGTATGGGGACCGTCCTGTCGCGCAGGAGTCGCAGGAGCGTGGGGCTCAGCAGCTTTCTTTCGCGGAGCTCCTCTGCCGTCGGACCTGTGGTGAGAACCAGCCACGGGGGCGGTGAACCAGGGAGGCTCGACCGTCCGACATGCGCGGCCAGGTGATCCTGGACCTCGTGCGGCAGTGCGCCGACGTCAGTGACGACCAAGGTTCCGCCCTGCACCAGTCTCCAGGGGGCGGAGCTCGGATCCTCCCAGAAGTGCAAGGACTGCTCTTCCGCTGCGGTGGCGTCCACCACGACGAAGGGCCCCTCTGGGCGCGTTCCGGCGAGGTGGGCGAACGCGGACCATCCCACCGGGTCACTGCCCGGGGGAACCTCGAGGAGTAGAGGCTCGCGGAGTTTCGACAGCCGCTCGACATGCTCGAGGGCGACCTTGGCAGGCGGGCAGTAGGTCGTCGTTCGAACGCGCCGCTCCCAGCGTCGGGCCTCTGCGGCGTGCCGCTCGCCGAGCCCGGCGAGGACCTGGGTGAGGCTGTCGCGCTCGGCAGACAACGACTCGATTCGTTGGCTTGCGGCCAGCTCGCGTTCGCGTGAGCGTGCGAGTGCAGACGATACCGCCAAGAGTGCGCTGACCCGGTCGGCGAGGGTCCGCATGGCCTGAGCTTCCTCGAGGGATAGGGGCGTCGTGCGGCTTCCGCGTGGCATGAGCAGGAAGCCGAGCGGCCCGTCCTCGTCGAGGATCAGGGTCGCCGAAAACGCAGTGCGCGCGTCGAACCAATGCAGGAGGGGCCGGACTTCCGGCCGTCGCACCTGGACCGCTCGGAGGGCTTCCGCCCTCACGGTGCGTTCTGGTTCACGCAGTGCGAGCTCGATGAGTGACGGTGGAGGCTCCGCCTGGGCAACGTGTAGGTAGCCAGCGATGTCCACGCTTAGCACCTCTTTGGGCGAGAACCGCCAGAGCTCGGGCCGACCTTCCGGCGACGTCCCCGCGTCACGCAGGGCGTCGAGCGCCGCTCGGATCGCTGAGTCCGGCTCTGGTTGGAGGGCTCCACGAGCCGCAGATTCGATCGCATCCAGCCACCGCGACTGCTCGGGCGCGAGTGGGCGGGCAACGGTACGCGCCGCGATCCCGATGGCAATGGCCAGGGCGCTGGACGCCAGTACGAAGCTTGGCGCGTACGCAGGCAGAGCCCGCGCCAACATGGAGGACACGAGGGTGATCGGGGCGCCGAGGACGAGAACCGCCAGTATTCCGCGCAACGCACTCGCCACCCATGTCGGTTCACGGATGATGGTGGTTCCAGCCGAGAGCATCGCGGCCAGGAGCACCGTTGCGGGGAGCACTCGGTCTGGAGGGCCGAGACCGAGCAGTGCCGCGGGGACTGCGACCATCGCGACTGTCGCGGTGAGAGCGAGCGCAGCAGATGCGCGATCTCCGACGCCCAGCTCGAGACGACGGAGCCACCGCAGGCGCCACGCTGCCGCAATCGAGAGCAAGAGCGAACCAATGGATGCAGTGGCGGTGGCGTAGTCCACGGTCAGCGGATCGAGTCGCGTTGACGCGGCGGGCAGGGCAGCGAGAGCCGCGGGTAGCGACGAGGCGGCTCCCCAGACGATCCCGGCGAACGCTGCCGCGTCGAGGGAGACTGCCGCCCGCGGGGGGGCGAGTAGTCCTCCGGGAGAGCGGAGCCGAGCGAGGGCGACGAGACTGGCCACTGCCGCCACGCCGGTACCCAGGTTTGCTGCCGCGTCCAGCATCACGGCTCCGGACGTGCCACTGCGAGCGGAGAGCCAAATGAGCGAGCCCCACACCGTCGCGCGGAACGCAGCGCGCGCGGTCTGGGACACACCGTCTTCGCCTCGTTTCGGGGGACGGGTGCGGCGCCAGACTTCGATCCAGACCAGAGGTAGCAGGATGACGGCAAACCATAGCCACCATGCGGACTCCCGCGCCTGAGCCACCGCAAACGCCAAGTAGGCGAGCATCGCCGTGCTGACCCAGAGGGACCTGGTCTTCGCAAACACGCCGAGACTCTACAACGTGGAGCCCACCTCGTCCGGGTCGCCCGGGGTGTTTGGGGGCGAAGTTGCGGGGGAGGAGGCTCCTTCCGGCGATCCCTCCTGTACGGGCGACCGTTGGACGGTATCTGCGGGAGACATGGATCGCGATCCGAGACATCGGCCTTCAGCAATAGCCGTTCTGGGGTGGGGGCCGTTCGGCCGAGCTGTGGCCTAAACACCGGTGCGGACGGCGAGCAGCATCAGTGGTGCGAGAGGAGGGACCCGCGTCGGCGGGTAGGTGCGAGGTGGGGACGCCGAGCGGGGACTCGGACTCTGCCCCTGAGTGGATCTGGGTCTTCGGGCACCTCTCACCAATCTGCGCAGCAGCGCGACGGCCGGCGATCCGTGCCCGATGTAGGTACGACCGGCCGCGCGTCGGTGGACGGAATGGCATAGGGCGACCCCGGAACGACCGAGAGAAAGTCACGATTGGAAGCTCCGACCAGAGAGCGGGAATCGACGGTTCTTGCTCAGGGGCTCCTGCAGGGTGCAGGCGGTGGGGACGTTGCCAGTGCCGCTGGGCGGGAAACCGAGGGGTGAGCCAGATGATCCCCGGGACTTCGGGGAAGAACGAGAAGTGCTAGCCTTGGAGATGCGGCTTGCCGCGACACGCACTCCCTCGGAGGTGATTCCCACTCATGAAAAAGCGCTTCGTTCTCGACACGAATGTCCTCCTCCACGACCCGCACGCCATCTTCAAGTTTGAGGACAACGAGGTCGTCCTCCCCATCTACGTGCTCGAGGAGGTCGACCAGTTCAAGCGTGAGACCACCGAACGCGGTCGCAACGCTCGGACTCTGGCGAGGCTGCTCGACAAAGAGAGGGAGAAAGGGCCCCTTTCGGTTGGGGTTCCCATCGGAGAAGGCGGGGCGCTCCGGGTCGTGGTCCCCCAAAAGCGTCAAGACGTGACATTCGGCGGGCACCAGCGAACCGCCGATCACGCAATCCTGCAAATGGTGATCGATCTGAAGGATGCTGCCCCCGAGCTCTCGACGATCCTCGTCACGATGGACGTCAATCTTCGTGTCCGGGCTGACGCCCTTGGGGTCAAGTCGGAGACCTATGAGAACGTTTCGGTGGACGTGGAGCGCTTGGACACTGGGGTTGTCGAGCTCAAGGTGACAGCCGCCGAATTTGATCGGTTTCAGGCGACATCCGTTCTCGAGCTAAAGGACTCGTCTGGCTTGCATGCCAACGTTTCCGTGGTGCTGAGCGACGATAGTCCTCGTTCACGCTCCGCTCTCGGGCGCTACCAGTCGGTACGGAATTCGGTGGTAGGGCTCAAGTTGCCCAAGGACGGCGTCATGGGGATTCGCTCGCGGAACCGCGAACAGAGCATGACGCTCGACCTCTTGCTCGACGACTCGGTTCGACTCGTTACCGTGATGGGCAGGGCAGGTACTGGCAAGACGCTGTTGGCGCTTGCTGCCGGTCTGCAACGCACGGTTCTGGACGGGGCCTATACCCGGCTATTGGTGAGTCGTCCCGTGATGCCGATGGGCAAGGATCTCGGGGCACTTCCGGGTGACATCATGGAGAAGCTCCATCCCTGGATGCAGCCGATCTACGACAATCTGGAGTTTCTCCTGATCTCCGGAGCCGGCAAACAGCGCGGGGTGCGAAGCTATGAGGATCTGTTGCAGAGCGGCCAGCTCCAGGTTGAGCCGCTGACTTACATTCGCGGTCGGAGCCTGCCCCAGCAGTACGTGATTGTCGACGAGGCGCAGAACCTCACGCCACACGAGGTAAAAACGATCGTGACGCGCTGCGGCGAAGGGTCGAAGATCGTTCTGACCGGTGACCCCTACCAGATAGACAATCCCTACGTGGACAGCGCAACCAACGGCCTGAGCGTTGCGGCCGACCGCCTTCGAGGAGAGCCTCTCGTTGCACACATGCTTCTGTCGAAGGGGGAGCGGAGCGAACTCGCGAACATAGCCGCCGCCAAACTGTGAGCGAGGACCTACACCGAGCCTGCCGGCTGGTGGCGCGTGCGGAACGAGAGATTCGGCTGCTCGCGCGCTGCCAGCCCACCAATTTCGCCTCGGAGGCCCGTCGTCTTCGCGCTCTGTGGCTTGCCGGTAGAACCGGACTGCCAGCATTGTCTCATGCTCCGGTTCTGGGGCTCGCCACATGGCGTCGTGTGCTCGAGTCGCTAGCGGGTCGTTACGAGCCAAGCTGCCCGGTCTCGCAGCTGCTCCGGGAGCGAGCAACCGAGCTCTGCATCGAAGCGGAACTGGCTGAGTGCATCGGGACGGCAAGGTTTCGCCACGAAGCGGCGCGGCGCTTTCCGGAGCCCAAGGGCGCGCTACGCAAACGCTGCGACGCCTTCCTGAGCCAGTGGGGTCGATTGCGCGAGTCCAAACACGACAACGAGACCGCGGCGAGCGACGACCTTTCTTGTCCGTGGAGCTTGGTGACGGTTCTATCCGAGGCGATCGGGCGGCTTCGGTTACCGATCCGGGTGCTCCGCTCCGCGTCGCTGGTGAGCACCGCCGCCACCGCCGATGCCGTGATCTATGTACGAGAGGGCGCACGTCTCACCCGAGAGGCGGCGCGGCGTATCGCGCTGCACGAGCTGGCAGCCCACGCGCTACCCCGCCATTGGGCGAGTCAGGGCACGCAGCCCCTCCTTGCGATGGGCACCGCTGGCGCCTCGGACGACGAGGAAGGGCGTGCTCTTCTTCTCGAAGACCGTTTTGCGCTCATGGATGCCGGTCGCTCGGCGGAGCTGGCGTATCGCCACTGCGCCTGTCAGGCGATGCGCGATTCGGCTGAATGGGGAGACATGCTGAGGCTGCTCACGGGGCTTGGCGCCACGGTAGATCAAGCCGTGCTGCTCGGGTTGCGCGCCTTGCGCGGTGGCGGCCTGGGACGAGAGCTCGTCTACCTCCCGCGGTTCTTCGCCGTCTCCGATGCGTTCGAGCGGACGCCACGGCTTGAAGCGTGGTTCGAACTCGGCAAGGTGAGTCTTCGGGCGGCGGAGCTGTTCGAAGGCGCGGGCGAGGGTCTTGGTGCTTGGCACGCCGCCGCTCGAGCCTCTCAAGAGGCACTCGTCAGTTTGCTTCTGCCAGCTCGACGAGCACCGGAGCGTGGTCGGATGGCTTCTCCTCCCAGCGCACGGCTTCCTCGATCCAGGCTGCCGTACACCGCTCGCGCAGTTCCGCACTGAGGAAGACATAATCGAGGCGGAGCCCTCGATTATGTCGGCGTTTGCCGAGTCGGTAGTCCCACCAGCTGAAGTGGCCGGGGCCCTCCTGAAACATCCGGAGCGAATCGACGAGTCCGGAATCGATGAGTGCGGCGAGAGCCGCTCGTTCGTCCGGGTGGAAGAGAAGTCTGCCGTCGTACGCGGCCGGATCGTGGAGATCTCGCGCGTCCCTCGCGACGTTGAAGTCTCCGCCGACGACAACCGGGGAGTTCCCCGTCCGGAGTTCGGCGACCGTGAATCTCAGCCGTTCGAGCCAGTCGAGCTTGTAACTGAAGGCTTGTGTCCCGACCGCTTGCCCATTGGGTACGTAGGCGCTTGCAATCCACAGACCGCGAATCTGCGCGGCGACGAAGCGCCGCTCGGCGTCTGGGGCCGTGCCCGAGAGACCAAAGCGGACGTCGCTCATCGGGTGTCGGCTGAGGAGAGCCACCCCGTTGTAAGTCTTCTGACCGAAGACCACCGCCTCATAGCCAAGGCGGAGGAAGGGATCGGTGGGAAAGTCCTCGTCGACGACCTTGGTCTCCTGAAGGCACACCACGTCCGGTTGGTGCTGGCTCAGCCACGCCTCGAGTACCGTTTCTCTCGCCCTGACGGAATTGACGTTCCAGCTCGCGATCCTCACGACAGGGCCTTTTAGTACAGCTCCGCGCCAGTGGGTACCCGCAGCCACGCGTCTTTCCGCACCGGCGCTGGCCTGTGTCTTGCGTGCAAGGCAGCTCCGGGCCGGAGCTTTCCAGGGCCGCGAAGGCAATGGGGACCTCATCGGACATCCGCGAGGTCTTCAGTGTAGCCGGCCAATCTGATTCGGGGCGGCCGGAGCTCAAGCTCTCCGTTCTGGGGGGACTCAGAACGCTTCTGCAGGAAGCGGTTCCGGTATGGCTTGAGCGGTCATGACCACCTTGTTCCCATAGGCCGGAGGCGGGGCAATCAATCTTGGAGGCTCGTTTCCTCGGTTCCTGGGGGCCGCACCCTCGGTGCGTGGGGCTACCTCGTCGTCGGGCGGTGCCACGGGGCGCACCGCGCTGCTTGCGCATGCACTCATGCCAGCGGCAAGCACGAGGAAAGCGAGCAGTGTGGGAAGCGGACGCATGTTCCTAAGGATAGCTGGCAGACTCCAATGCACCAGGACGGAGGTCATTTTGGTGGGAGCTCCGGAGCTGCCGGTGGACTGTCTTGTCACACGTCGGCCTGTCAGGCTCGGGACGCTCTGCGGAGGTTGGGATGCTTGGGCGTTGTCCTCGACACGTGTGTGGACCGTGAGGCTCCGGCTGAAGTCTGCAAGCTGGATCGGTTGATGGCAGGGGCTTTCTTGGGGGAGATTCATGGACTCTCGCGTGGTGTCAGAGACATCTCGGATCGAGAGCACATTGCGTCGACTCATCGCATTGTGTGTTCACAGAATGCGTCCGGACCGCTTGCGTCTGGCGGCGGCTCAGTTCGACACGCGCACGCCTCGTCGAGCGCTCATCGAGCACGTGGCGCGGCTCTCATCAATGAGTCTACGTCCAGCCGCGCCTCCCGCTTGAGCCTTCTCCGCATCATTCGATGTAGGGACCTCGCGCGCGATGCCGCCCACGCGGGGGCTGCTTCGAGTCGGGAGTAATTCGCGAGAGGCTCACGGCATGGATGGCGGACGTGTCGAGTCCGACCATCGCTCGGCCCCCGAGGTGGGCGCTTTTCACGAGAATTATGGTCGTCCGGTTGTTTGGTTGTTAATTGGGAGCTGTCCGACAAGCGGGCCGACATGAGGTGGGGCGGGCGAAGTGGCGAGACGAGCGCGCAGGATAATGGCAAACTCGGCCACTCAACCGGGTAAGCTGATTGCACGAATGCGGTAAATCGACGACCCTAGTCCTTCGGAAGCACAACCACTGATTCAGGCGCATGAGCCAGGCTTCGAAAAACGTACCACCACTGGGCGCAAACTCTGTCGTCAATGACCGCTACGAGATTCGCCAGAGCCTCGGCAAGGGGGGCATGGGTGAAGTGTTTCTCGCCTACGATCGGGCGACGCAGCAGACGGTTGCCCTGAAGGTTGTGCGCGAAGAAACGCGGATGCCCGGTGATGACGAGGCGTTGCGGCAGGAGCTGGTGCTCGCGCGGTCGGTGAGCCATCCGCACGTCTGTCGCGTCCATGATCTGGCCCCCAGCCCTTGGGGCCCGATCTTGGTGATGGAGCACATCGCTGGCCAGACGCTGCACACGCATATTCGTCGAAAAAAGGCTCGCGGTGGCTACGTGCCTGACGAATTCCGGAAGATCGCGAGCGAGGCCAGCGCGGGTTTGGCGGCCATCCACGCTCAGGGGTTAGTCCACGGGGACTTGAAGCCAGGGAACGTGATGGTCACCGACGAGCGGGCGATCATCCTCGACTTTGGTTTTGCCCAAGAGCGCGCCCGCCTCAGTGCTCGCCGCCCGGGAACGCCTCCCGACGGGGGGACGCCGAACTACATGGCGCCCGAGAGACTGCGCTCAGGAGGCGCAAGTCCAGAGGACGACATCTACGCTCTCGGCCTGACACTCTGGGAGATGTGGACATGCCGCGTCCCAGAACCCGGCTACAAGCCTCGCAATAAGACGCTGCGCGAGCAGGTGATGTTCGACGTTGCAGCGGGGCTCAGCGTCGACGAGGTCAAGCAGCTCTTCCGGTGCCTCTCTGATGATCCCCTGCAGCGTCCCGCTGCGCGGCATCTCAGGTTCTTCAACCCTTCGGCGTTGACGACGAGTCAGGTCCAAATCGTGCGAGAGCGGCTTTCGCCTGGCCCACCTCTCGGGCGGGCCGTGGCCGAGTCGTTTGCATCGGGCGCGCAGGCCCTTCTGGTGACCTTCGCCAGCAACGCTCCCGCTTCCGCCGGACGGCTCTACTCCCTCGAGAAACCGGTAGTCACCGTGGGGAGGCGGACTGATCAGGACATCGTGCTCGAAGAAGCAACGGTGTCCGGCGCCCATGCGGTCATTCGGTGGCAGTCTGGCTCATGGGTCATCGAGGACATGGGTAGCACCAACGGCAGCTACGCCGACCACAGCTTCGAACGGAAGAAGACGGTCACGTTGCTGCACGGCGGTGAGGCCCAGCTCGGTGAGTGCAGAGTGAAGCTGGTCAGTTTCCAGGAACGGTCGCCCCAACACCGCAGAGCGCAGGACTACCTGAAGCGTCGAGACGGACTCACCAGCCTGCTTCAGCCGCATCCCTTGCGATTCGCGCTCCAGGAAGAGCTTGAGTTCGCACGTTGGAACAACACCGCGCTCTCCGTGGCCCGCTACCAGATCTCGAGTCCTCAGCGGCAGCCCACCCAGCGGCCGACCATTCTCGAGATGCTGGCGCTGCGCCGCGCAGCGCAGCGGGTGATTGAGCTGACCGAGATGCTCTTGCTGAGCATCGTGCCCGTTACGGCGGGCCGCACCGGTCCCTTTGGGTTTGCGGTCGCCATGACCGGGCCGTCAAAGGGCGAGGCACTGCAGGTCGTTGAACAAGTCGTGTCGCAGGTGCAGGGGCTGCTGCCGGGGGCGCTGCAGCTTCGCGCGACATTGGTCAATGCCGAATACGGACAACCGATAGAATCACTTCTTCAGGAGTAGTCGCCCAGGCCCAGCGCGACATCGAGACCGATGCCAGCCCCCAACCGCCCCCCGTTCCCATCCGCGCCCAGCGAGCCGAATCTTCGACGGTTGGGGGTGGGCGGGCGTGGGAGCGGGCCGGACCGACCGCTTCGTGCTCAGCTCGTGGTGGCGTCCGTCGTTTGCCTGATTCTCTTGGCGGTTCCGCTGTATCTGTGGAGGCGGCCAAGCGTCAGCGACCATCTTCAACCCGACGCTGGAGTCGATCAGCGGCCGGACGGTGGCGCCAGAGTTGCTTCTCCGCCGCCAGTGGACGCGGGGCCCCCCATGGATCCATTGGTGCGCATTGATGCGGCTCAACGCGTCCGCTGCTCGGCCTCTCCCAGCGCAAAGGGCCAGGAAGGCACGCTGTGCGACTCCCTTCCGTGGTTCGAGAAGGCCCTCGCGGACGCCATCCGGAAGACCACCGGTTGTGGGCCGAAGTCGGGAACCCCCGGGACCCTCAACTTCGTGCTGCAGATCGATTTCCGCCGCAAATGGCTCAATGTGTTTCCGGGCGCGAGCGGTGATTGGAAGGGGCCTCAAGCCCGTCGTGCGACGACCTGTGTCGAACGGGCCCTTGCACAGCCCGAGTGGGACAAGATCATCCACCAGTACAACTACTACATGATCGCCATCATGGCGACGTATCCGTCGCCTGCTCCAATCCCTGGCCCAGCTGGCGCGCCGGTGTTCGAGTAGCGTATCCGTCGTCAGTGCAGCTCGAGCAGCTGTGATCACTCGGGCTGTGTTTCCCCCGCGTCACCGCCGTGCGCGGGTAGCGCGGGCACGCTGAGCGTACCCGTGAGTCGCACGCGACTCATAAGGCTGGTCAGGGCGTCCCGGCGCTGTGCGGGCAGCAGTCGATGCCGCAGCTCGGCCGCCGCCACCAGAAACCCAGAGATCCCGGCCTCCTCGAGAACACGCTGCAGCTCGTCCCGCAGACGGCGGGCGAACGCTGGGGAGGCTCCGCTGCTGGACACGCCCACGACAAGCGCCCCGGATCTCGCGATGGCGAGGTGAGCGAAGGTATTGCGGACGGGTTGGTCGACGGCACAGAAGAAAACGCAGCTCGCTTCCGCCTCGGTGGAGAGCGCCTGCGCTAGCCCCTCGTCTCTGTCGGCGAGCACCGCGAGCCAGCAGCCGTGCAGATCCGACGCGGCAAAGGGCCGGCGGATGAGTTCGACGGCGGTGAGGTGCTGCAGGGCGAGCACTTCGGGGCCGGGCGCCGGCGATACGAGGCGCACAGACGCGCCCACCTTGAGGAGCTGTTCGGCGCGTGCGGCCGCTTCGGGGCTGCTTCCGACGACGAGACAGCGCCGTCCGGTGAGGAGGACACCAATGGGAAAGACGGCACTCATCCACGAGAGTGTCGAACCGCATTCCCCGGTTGCCAAGGGAAGTCGCGCTGGTCGCCCACCTGGTCAACGACGGGAGTCGGGGATGTCGATGGGCTCATGCAGCGGCGGACGCCTTGTGGCTGTCGAACGGTGCGCCCTGTTCGCGCCTGTTGGCGCGAGCAGGCCCACTCGTGAGCGGTGTCGCGTCCGACGACGGTGAAGCCGCTTTCGCCGAACCGAGGAGAGCGCGCCGCCCTGTGAGCCCTTCGCATGACGGTGCGAGCAAGAACGGTCGGAGGAGGGTTCCCGTTGGCCCGAGCCGCGTTTGCTCGCGGCTCGGGGGTCGGGAGGCCGTAGACTGGCGCCCCCTGAGCCGAGTAGCATCGCGGCACATGTCCGCGGACCTCTTTGCGCTTGTGGGTACGGTCGTCGACGGTCGATATCGTATCGACAGTGTCGTCGGCGAAGGCGCGTTCGGTGTCGTCTACCGCGGCTGGCATCTCGCGTTTGGGCATCCCATCGCGGTCAAGTGCTTGAAGGTTCCTGCCCACTTCACCACCGTCGCGAAGGAAGCGTTCCTCGCCCAGTTTCGCGGTGAAGGCGAGTTTCTGTCCAAGCTTTCCGCCCATCCGGCCGTCGTGCGCGTGTTCGATCTCAACGTCATCGAGAGAGAGGGAGGCCAGCTCGTGCCCTACCTGGTGCTCGAATGGCTCGACGGCGTCGAACTCGAGGCGCTGCTACAGGAACGGCGGCTTGCCGGGGCACAGGGGATGAGCGAGGTAGAGGCCGTAGGGCTCTTGCGGCCTGTCTTGGAGGCTGTTGCACTCGCGCATGACCTCAAGATCGTCCATCGTGACCTGAAACCGAGGAACCTCTATCTAGCGCGAACCCCGTGGGGGACCGCCCTCAAGGTCTTGGACTTCGGCATTGCCAAGGCGATGCAGGAGGGGGAGACGGCGACACGTCTGGCTACGGGGACCTCCAGCACTTTCAACGCTTTTACCCCGGACTACGGCGCGCCCGAGCAATTCGTGGCGAGCAAGTACGGAGTCACGGGGCCTTGGACCGACGTCCACGCTTTCGGTCTAATCCTCACCGAGTTGGTGGCCGGGCGTCGCGTCTACGGTGGCACAGCGCTCTTCGAGCTCTACGAGGAGGCGACTCAGGCGCAGAGGCCGACTCCGCGATCCAAGGGGGCCGAGGTGAGCGACGCTTTTGAGCAGCTGTGTGCCAAGGCTCTGAGCGTGAACCCGGTCGATCGGTTTCGGGACGCCCGAGAACTACTGGTCGCGCTGGATCAGATGGTTTCTCCGCAGGCGGCACTGGGTCAGTTCGCGCAGGAGCGATCCTCTGTGGGAGAGCTCGCCGTCGGCAAGATTGGGCGCGACGAGTCGTCGTCGGGCCCCGTGGTGGCGGCCGAATTGGCTCCAATCCAGCAAGCTTCTGGGAACGTGGCTTCGGTGCAGGTCGAGCTCGACACGACGATGCCAGCCGCAACCCAGCGTGCCGACTTCCTTGTCGGGATTCAGGGCGCATTGCCGGATGCGAGGGGCTTCGGAAACGAGCTGGGTCAGCCCGTTGACGACCTGACTGGAACGGTCGTCGCGGGCTTCACTCCTCCCGACATGGCCGGTGGCGGAGGCTATGGTCGGGCCTCCACGCCCGGCGCCGGAGGTTACGGGCCGCCTGCGATGCCCGGCGCCGGAGGTTACGGGCCACCTGCGATGCCCGCCGTCATCCCGCCGCCGCCCGAACGAAGCGAGACCAAGTCGAGAGCTCGGTTTTTGTGGCCATTCGCGGTGGTGATGGCGTTGGGAGGTGCTGTCGCGTGGATGATGGCTGACGCGGGCGATGGGCCCGAGCCTGGCGAGAGCCCGTCCGCATCCGCATCTGGCGCGCCATCCGCGGCGCCCAGCCTTTCGGCGCCGCGGCCAGAGGCGGGGGCGATGGTCAGCATTCCCTCGGGCACCTTCATGATGGGGGCGAGCGACGGAAACCCCGACGAGCGGCCGGTGCACAGCGTCACCGTCCCTGCTTTCGAGATGGATCTGACTGAGGTCACCGTGCGGGCCTATCAGGCGTGCGTTGCCGCTGGGAGGTGCATTCCCAGGCACGCCGTGGCTTCGGATTGGTACGTGCAGCATGGTGGGCTCGATCAGTGGAGTCGCGCATGCAACTACGAGCGGCCTGGCCGTGCCCTGCACCCCATGAATTGCGTGGACTGGTCCGACGCTGACTCGTTCTGCCGATGGGCGGGAAAGCGTCTACCCACCGAGGAGGAGTGGGAATACGCAGCGCGTGGCCCCGCGAGCCGGAAGTTCCCGTGGGGCAACGACGCACCCACCTCCGGCCGGTTGAATGCGTGCGGTTCGGAATGTGTGTCGTGGGTGAAGCAGAACACCGGTCTCAGGTTTCGGGGGATGTTCAAGGTTTCCGACTCGTGGCCCACGACGGCTCCGGTCGGCAGTTTCCCTTCGGGAGATAGCCCGTTCGGGCTGCACGACATGGCTGGCAACGTGTGGGAATGGACCGCCACCAAGCACTGCGCGTACGATCGCCCAGGGTGTTCCGCCGTCTCACGCGTCAATCGGGGGGGCTGCTGGGGGGATTGGGATCCCGCGGATGTCAGTAGCGCGCGCCGCAGCGGAAGCCCTCCGTCGATCCGGGATGGCAACTTAGGGTTCCGCTGCGCGAAATGACGTGAAGATCGCCGTGACAGCGAGCCGGACCGTCCTACACCTTCTGCGCCGCTTCGGTCTCCAAGGCTTGGCGATACTGGGATGCCACCTGCGAGTGGACGAAGTACGAGGGCAAGAGGCGGGTTAGCACGGAACCGATGCGGTAGGTCAATCCAGGCACGTGCGCATAGGCACGGCGCTCGAAGGCAACGACAGCCTCATGCGCGCATTTGTCGACGGGCATGAGCCAGGCGCGGAGCCCGTTGAATCGGGCGCCCGCGGTCATCTCGGTCGCGATACCACCAGGCAGGTAGGTGGTGACCGAAACCTTGCGCGGCAGCATCTCGTGGTGAAGCGCGCAACCGAGGTTGACGAGGAACGCCTTGGTAGCTGAGTACGCGGCCTGATACGCGAGTGGATTGAGGCCCGCCATGCTCGCCACGATGAGAATCCCGCCGCGCTCGGCGCGTTTCTCGAGATACGGTAGGAACAGCATGGACAACTTGGTCGTGCTCAGCACGTTGATCTGGACCATCTGCTCGTAGCCTTCCCAGCCCAGCTCGTCCCAGTGTCCAAAGTGCGTGACCCCCGCGGCAAGCACGACTCCGTATACGGGATGACGTGCCGTGGCTTCGGTGAAGAGTTGGTCAGCACCTTCGGCGGTGGTCAGGTCCGCCGGAATGACATCCACCTCGACGCGGTACTTGGAGCGGAGTTCATCGGCCAGCTCCGCCAATCGAGCTTCGCGTCGCGCGGTAAGGATGAGGTTGGCGTGGTGGTTGCTTGCCAGCTCACGCGCGATCTCACGACCAAGCCCGGACGAAGCTCCGGTGACGACGACCCAGCGGGAACTGAACTGCATTCGCTCCATGGCCGCTCAGTACGCACTCCTCGGGCCAGGTGCAAGCAGAACCTGGTGGGCGTCCCATCGGCCGTTTCCGGCATCCCGCAACGTGGCGTTCTGGCACACGAATCCGGTTGCCCTCCGCGTGGTCTGCAGGGGGCCGGGCATTCGCAGCGGCAAACGCGAGCGGCTCCTGGGCTGTTTTCCCTAGACGGGATCCTCGATTCGGTGCTCCGACCGCTGGCGACGTCGTTTGCTCGCGAGTCTCGGTTTGCGTGGCCGGGACGAACGCCCAGAGCCAGCGCCCGAGTCGCGCTGGGTCACGATGGTCTGGTCCATCTGACCGCACTCTGCTCCATCAGGGCAGACTGGGCACGCTGGGGCGCGTTCGGAATGCGAAGAGCTTCTCGGCTTGCCCGATGCGTTGGAGGAAGAGCCCGGTGAATGTGCTGAAAAGTGCGTCGCCCGGCGCGGCCGTGCCGGTGCCACTGGGGCGACTCACCCAACGCGTGATCCTGGCCAGAACGTCACTGCTGACCGGATTCACCTGAACACTGGCCTCGAGATACAGCGCTGCGTTGTTCGGGACCTGGGTATGCGTGGCAGCAAGCAGGCGAGTCGCCTCGGCGCAGCGCCTCAGTACGCCATCGACCGTGGGCGACCATGTGATGGGACGGTGCTCGCCGGGACGCGTGATCTCGAGCCGGTAGGCCTCTTCCCAGACGTGCCAGGTGACTGTGCAGCTCTGGGCTGTGGTGGCGAGCGGGGCTTCGCGGTTTGGCGTGCGGACAGTCGCTGTCATGACGATCGTCGTGGGCAAGCCTCGCTTGAGCTTCTCCCGCATGTCCGCCTGGATGGCATCGCGGAAGGATACGTTGACGAACAGAAGGCGCTTCTCCGTAGAATCCCAGACGAAACTCGCCGAGCGGTCGGGGAGTAGGCGGAGCTCCTGCGATTGGCCGTGAGCCGGGGCGACGGCACCGAGGAGCAACCCGACGCACAGTGCGACGGGTCGCAGATAGCTCAGGAGCCAACTGCGTACCGGAATCACAGTCCCTCGTCTCCGCGGAACGGGATGAAACCGAGAACGTTCGAGAAGGCGAACACCAGCCCGCCGGCGCTGGTGTCCATCCTGAAGCCGATGTTTCCGGTGAGATCGACTGGGATCAGTGACGCGCCCGAGTAGCTCCGCGGCGGGTCGCTCAAGTCCCGTCGGTGGGCAAGCCCCCATATCCCGAAGGATGAGAAGATATCGATGCCGTACACCGCGCGGCTACCGCGATACAGGGGAATCCGGTACTCGCCGCTCAGCTGGAAAGCGTAATGCCCATAGCGGACTTCGCGGATCGCGGTGTCGAGGAAGTCCGGTGGTGGCCGGCGATCGAATCGCAGCCCAAGCATGCGGCTCGGCAGGAAGTCGCTGAAGTCGCCAATGTAGTACTGTTCGAAGAAGGGAGCGTCCCCGCCAATCACGCCGACGAAGGCGTTCAGCCCAGCGACGTGCTGATACCACGGGAGCTTCCACCACCACCGTGACAGAACGTCGAAGCGCTGGAACTCGTAGTCGCAGCCCCCAGGAATGCCAGTTTCCGCCGTGACCGTCGTGAACCAGCCTTGGGTGGGCAGAAAGGGGTGGTCTCGAGTGTCGTGTTGCAGCGTGGCGCGTAGCGTCGCCAGGATGCTGTGCCCCGGAAGGATGTCATAGAGAATGGGCTCATCGACCCCGCCGCGAACGTGCCGAGACGCTGCGGGCAGCTGCGCATCTGCCGTCTCGAGCCTGTAGTGGCCCCAGAGTTGGGTGGAAGGATCGAGATCGCGTCCGAGGCCGACGACGCCGCCGAATCGCTTGTACCGGACCACGGCGAACCGGTTGTATTGGGGTACGTAGTCGGCGACCCATTCTACATCGGCATTACCGAAAAAGTCCGTTGCGTCGTTGTAGAGGAGGGACCCGCTCAGCATCCATGGGGTTCCAAGAAAAGCGGGGTCGAGGTACCGCGCTCGGAGCGCGGATTGGTTCTCGGAGAAACCGAAGCCGGCACCCAGGGTGATTCCGGTCCCGGCGAGGTTGGTCTCTGCCACGTCGAAGCCAGCGTATGCGGTGAGGGGACGTGGCTTGCCGGAGGTCTCGGCGTCCGCTGCGAGGCCCATCCAGACGTCGTTGACGACGATCGTGTTCCGTTCCTCGACGTCGACGACCAGTCGCACGTGGCCGCGCCGGCTGCCCTTGACCAGAGAGAACTCGACCTTGCGAAAGAAACCGGTTCCGAGGAGCCGATAGCGGGCCAGCTCGATCTCCGGGTCTTTGGGATCGAGCAACGTGCCAGGCTTGAATGGGATGTAGCGGAGCACAATGCTGCGACGAGTGCGCTCGTTTCCCCGCACTTGGACGGATTCGAGGGTGTAGGTGAGCGGTGCGGTGTCCTGTCTCGACGCTGGCGGAAGTGTCGGACGCGGCCGAGCCGAAGCGAGCCGTGGCGGAGCGTGACCCTCTCTCTCGACGGTCCCAGGGGGCGTGCTCGTCTCCGACGATGTCGTCGACTCAGTCTGCGGGGCGTCCTTGGGATGAGGAGGGGACGCCGGTGCGGGGTCGTCGGAGGATGCCTGGGCTTCTGACCCAGGGGCTGAAGTGGACTCCGTCGCATCACCCCCTTCGGGGGTCGGTTGTGGTTCTCCGTCGGCGGATGCGGGCGGGGCGGCGGGTTCGGCGGGGGCTGGCGGCTCCTGTGCGCGAGCGGGGCGCACGATCAGAAGGCACGCCACTGCTGAAGCCACCAGGGTGCGCCACATGTTCGGTCCGACGCGCCTCGCGATCACGGAATTCATAGGCCGACTCTACCGAGTCCCTCTCGCGCGCTTGGACGTGGGTCGAGGTGCGCGTTCGTAGAGACTACACAGCTCGCCGACCCGGTCGGCGAGGGCTTGGGAGAGCTCCGTGCTGCGCACGCGCCACTCCCAGTTTCCCTCGACCGTGCCTGGTGTGTTCATGCGCGCCTCCGAACCCAGACCGAGGAAGTCCTGCATTGGGATCACCGCCGTGTTGGCGACGGACATGAGCGCAAGCCGGATGAAGTCCCAATGCGGTGCCCGCCCGTCGCTGCCCGCGTAGTCGAGCGCCCGTCGCCCCTCTGCTCGGAGGGCGGCGGGGGCATTGCGGCCAAGCCGCTCATTGAACCAGCCGAGAGTCGTGTCATTGTCGTGGGTGCCGGTGTAGACGACCGAATTGCGTTCGTGTCGATGCGGTTCGTAGTCGCTGTGACCCGAAGGGTCTCCGAACGCGAACTGAAGGATGTCCATTCCGGGCAAGCCGATGCGTTGGCGCAGCGCGCGCACCTCGGGCGTCACCACTCCAAGGTCTTCGGCAAGCATGGGTAGCCCTCCCAAGGCGCTCCTCACTTGCTCGAAGAAGGCCACGCCGGGGACCGGTACGAAGCGGCCGTGTTCGGCCGTCTTCGCCTTGGCGTCGATCTCCCAGTAGCGACTGAACCCGATGAAATGGTCGAGACGTACGGCGTCGAACCGCTCGAGGGTGGTTCGCAAACGGTCGATCCACCAATCGAATCCTCGTCGGGCGAGGGTGGGCCAGCGATACAGGGGGTTTCCCCAGACCTGTCCGGTGGTGCTGAAGTAGTCCGGCGGCACTCCGGCAACGACACGCCGCTCGCCAAAACGGTCGAGGTGGAAGAGCTCGCGGTGCGCCCAAGTGTCCGCGCCGTTGTGGGCGACGTAGATGGGCAGGTCTCCGAGAAGCAGCACGCCGAGTTCTCGACAGTGTTGCCGGAGCGCCTCCCACTGCAGTTGGAACTCGAATTGCTGGAACTCGGTGAAACGGACGTCTTCTCGCAGTAGATCCCGAGCACTGGCCAGCGCCGAGGTTCTGCGGTCACGTAGCGCGGCGGGCCATTTCGTCCAGCACTCGTTCCGGTGAGCCTTCCGGAGGGCAGTAAACAGCGAATAGTCCGCGAGCCAGCTCTCGGCGTGGTGCTGGAAGGCCTCGAACCGGTTGTGCAGTGCCCTCGGTTTCTTGGACTCGAACCGACCGAAGGCCAGGCGTAGTCGGGATTCGCGGAATCTTGCCGAGCTGGCAAAGCTGCACTTGCGGGAGCGCTCGAGCGATTTGGGCGCAGCGACCTCGTCGGCTGTGAGCAACCCCTGACGGACGAGGGGGTCGAGCGCGATGAGAACCGGAGAACCCGCGAATGCCGATGGGCTATCATATGGGGAGTAGCTCCAACCCGTGGGTCCGATGGGAAGCATCTGCCACCACCGCTGCCGCGCGCGGCTGAGGAACGACGCAAAGCTATGGGCTGCCTGTCCGAGATCACCAGCTCCGTGAGCGCCGGGAAGCGACGTGAGGTGGAGTAGTATGCCGCTCGAGCGTTGTGCGAATGGCTGGTCGTCCATAGGCTGTATTCCCTCGTGCGGCGCCATTATGCGTCAAGGAGGCTCGGTTGCCAGCATAACCTGGGCCGGCCAATGTTCCGGCGCCGAGCCGATGTTCACATGGCTTCACACGGACTCACACGGCAGCGGAATGGCGTGGACAGGAGGGGCCGGCTCGCGCGCAGGACGCCGGAGTGATAGGGCAGTGTCCGTGGCATCCTGGCAGAAGGGTCTCTGGCTCGTCCTGGCCGGCTCCCTCGGTACCCTGTGCCGAGCGTACCTTTCTGCGGGTGCGTCGCGGTTGTGGGGCACCGAGTATCCTTGGGGCACGTCGTTGGTCAACGTGTTCGGCTGCCTGCTCTTCGGACTGGTGTGGGCACTGGCGGAACGGGGGCTGCCGGGCAGCGCGAGCGTTCGGTACATCGTGCTCACTGGGTTCATGGGTGCGTTTACGACCTTCTCCACCTACCTGTTCGAGACCAGTGCGATGCTCGCTAGCGGTAGGTTGGGCGTTGCGCTGGTCAACCTTGTCGCTCAGAACGTGCTGGGCCTTGGCGCGATCATGGGTGGAATGGCGCTGGGACGTTGGATTTGACGCGCAGAGACTGCGAGAACCCTCCGGTTCGTGGGAGGATCGAGGGGCAGCGATGGCGAGTGCAGATTGGCGACGGCAGGCGAGGCGGCTCATGTGGCGGCGGCCGTTTGCGGTGTACTACCACGATGAATACCGGTGGGCCGCCCGTACGCCACGTTCGATCCCTGCCGGCGATCCGAGGGGGCCCGAGCGCCTCGCGCGATACCTCGTACACGAAGGGTTCGTTACGCAGAGCCAACTGCGCATTCCGAGGCGAGCGTCTTATGCGGACCTGCTCAGGGTGCACCCGCACAGGCACGTCGAGTCGCTCCTACCACGTGATCCGCGCCAAGAGAGCCAGCCCGAGCGGCGTCATGAGCATCAGATCGCGGAGGCTATGCTCCGAACCCTGCGGCTCGTTGCGGGGGCGACCCTGGACGCTGCTCGGGCGGCGCTAGTCGAGGGGCGTCCGATGGTGAACCTGAGCGGCGGGTTCGTGGGGACGCCGCCCGATGGTGAGTCGGGGATCCCCGCCGTCAACGACGTCGCCGTTGCCGTCGCGGCACTTCGGGCTTCGGGGTTTCTTGGACGAATCGCGATCGTGGTCTGTGGATCGGCTGAGCTTGTGGGTATCGAGGAGTGCCTCTTGGCGGCCGGGGTCTCTACGTCGGTGTCCCTTGCTCGCACGGAGCTCGAGGGGGCGCAGTATGGCGCCGATGGCGGGTTCACCTGCGGCCTCCAGCAAGCGGCGGTGTGGGAGCGCGAGCTCGATGCTTTGCCAAGCGACGTCGAGCTTGTCTTCGTTGTGGGGGCGGTCGGCAAGGTCCCCCGCGGTCCGGAGGGGCAGCTTGAGGCCTGGCTTTCCGTGGCGCGTCGTCGAGATGCCCTTGTTGTCGAGCGACTCCGCCACATTCGTTCGGTATGGTTGCCTGGCGGGCGCTACCAGAAGGGGGGGTGGCGTGCTTTCGCGGCGACACTCCACGCCCTCGCCGGCGAGCAAGAGGTGAGCGTTCCAGCTAGTCACCCATCGTGGTCGCTGCGTTTTCGGACGATGGCCGAGAGTATCTCCCCGGAGGCACTCTCGGGCAGCCTGGAGCCCTCCTGGGTAGACGTTGCGGCGGATCTGGGGGTACGTCGCCTGGAATCCGAGCGGTTCCTCGGTTACTACACGGCGGAAGGGATCGAGTTGGTGTTGCAGCGCTATGGCGTGCTGTCCGAACTCCAGCGGCTTGGTTATCAGGACTTCACCGTGGAGATCGGGCGTGACGCCCAGGGATCCCGGGTTCGTCTGTCCGGATGCGCCAGTGGCACGGTGCACCGGCTTGCCGAGTGTGTAGCCGAGATAAAACCAGTAGCCGGACGGCGCACGCTCTACATTCACTGGCTGATTCTCCGAGATCCACTGGCGATCCGCGACGTCGCCGAGTCTTGTCTCCCGGGCCAGGATGCGCCTGGTCTCGGGATCATCGAGGAGCTCAGCCAGATGTTCGCCGAGGCAGCGCGCCGGCTGACTCTGGACGGAGTGGCACTCGTCCCTGCGTGGTACCACACCGCGCTCATGGTTCGGCGGCTCATGCGATTCCTGAGCGCGAAACGGCAGCACCGGTTCGAAGCGCTGCTCGATGTCCTCTCGGGCTTCTCCCTAGCCGAGGCAAGTCGACGGGTTCACTCGGGGCAGGTGTTGCTCGACGGTCAGCCCTATCAATGGGAGGCCGATGTCATGGTGGGGTGGCTCGACGGTTCATGGCCTCTCGTCGCAGAAGAGCCGTCCACTGGGTATTCCCCCAGGTTCAGTCTTCGTCTCTGATTGCGAGTATGCGTTCACGGCTCCAGAAAAACCCGGCCGCAAGCCGCCTTGCGCGGAAGGCGCAGCGAGCACCGGAGCGGAGCGTACGAGGGGTACGTGGGCACCGCCTGGAAGTGGACGACGTCCACTTCCAGCACCAGCCCAAGCGCAGCAAGAAAGACGAAGCCGGAAGCCGAGATCGGCGGGCGTCCTCTCGGACAGGTTTCCGGCAGCAGGAGTAGGGGCGCTTGCTCGCGGATGCTCCGTCCGGCTATGCTGGAGCCGCCATGTCCTGTCCAGCGTTCGAACATCTAGTGTCACGTCGGCTCATCCGTATTGGTTTCGGTGACACGGATCTGATGGGCATCGTCCATCACGCGAGGTACCTGAGTTTCTTCGAGACGGCGCGAGTGGAATACATGCGAAGGCGAGGGATCGACTACGCTTCATCGGCCAATGACGGTGTTCACCTCGCAGTGATCGAAGCCAGCGTTAGATATCGCAGCCCCGCGAGATTCGACGACGTAGTCCTCGTCGAGTGTTCGCTCCACAAAGTGTCAGGGGCAACCGTTCGCTTCGACTATCGTGTCGAACGCCATTGCGATCAGGAGCTGCTGGTCGAAGGCTCCACGCTGCTCGCTTGCTTGGGCGCGTCGCTCAAGCCTCGTAGGTTGCCGACGGAGCTGCGCCAACGTCTTCTTGCCGGGGAAACCGCGTCGAGGCCCATTGATTGCGTGTAGGTGGGGCGGTTCAGATCAGCGCGGCCTCTTGCGGATCGACGGGCACGTTCTAGCGCGCTCGACGTGCTTCGGTTCGGACGGAGGCTCCGAGGTGTTGTTTGTAACCGCTGGCGGTAGACCTTTGCAGTGTGCTTGAGCCGAACCGCGCCGCACTGAGCGCCGCGGCCACTTTCCGGCGGGTGCGGGCTTTCGGCCTCTTGCGGTCGTGGTAGCTTGCGGTGCATGACGCACGGGAACAGGACCTCTGAGCTAGAGTCCGAGGGCGAACCTCGCGAGTCACTCATCGATTCGGGTTGGGACGCGGTTCCAGCCATTGCCGCAGGCATGGGGGCACCGGAATCCGCCGGGGGGATGCGTCCGGAGCAGGCACGGGACCCCGAGCCGGACCTGTTTGCCTCCATGCTGGACGCGGACGAGCCGCCACCGCGTCCATGGTCCAACCGACACTCCGAGCCACCTCGTCTGCGCGCGCTGAGTGGAGTCACGCCGGCTGCGGAGCCCCCTTCGCCGTCGTTAGGGGGTGCCATGCCAGGAGATTCGACGCCCGGGGTGGGGGAGCCCTTTCCCGGTGCAAGCCAGTCGTCGCTTGATGGTGGGCCGCTCGCGGCTTCGGAAGCGGAAGTGCCACGGGAGCCTGAGGCGGACGCGGCATGCGACGGGCCGGACGCAAGCGAGCTGTCGCTTGGCGGCGAGCGGTCTTGGACCGCGGACCCGCAAGCGCCGCAGGAGTCCGAGCCAGCAGCAGCGATCGAGATTCGGCAAGGGGGCGAAGCACTTCCCGAGGGAGAACCGTCGCCGAAGTTCGGTGCGGCAGCGCTCCCGGAGTCTGGCGTCGCGTCCGAGTCATTGTCCGGCGGAGAGCCGTCGCCAAGGTTCGGCGCGGCAGCGCCCCTGGAGTCCGACGACGCGTCCGAGGCTCAGGACGTCGACGAGCCTGCCGCCTTCTCCGGTCCGAGCGTTCTGGTTACGCCAATCGCAGTCGTCGGCGAACTCATGCCAGAAGAAGATGACGAAGGTGTGCGCGACGCGGCAGCTCGTGGGCGAATCGACATTCCGAGTCCTGCGTCCGAGGCATCGGTGGCGACGTCCGAGCTCGCGCAAGGGACTCGTCGAGACCCATTGGGGGGGGGCGCGGCGGGCGGCAGCGTCACGGCTCGGGCGGTCTCTGCCCCAGTTTCACGCGATTTGCTCACCGGGGCGTCCCCACGGGCAGGCGCTGCTGGACAATCTTCCGCTGATGCGGGTGCACCGGTTCTCAGCGCAGCGGGGGTTACCGCAGCGGGCGGGGCATCGGGGCCGCCGGTTTCTGGACCGGCGGGATCCTTGGCGGTCGATTCGGTTCCGCCGATCTCACGACCCAGCGAGGCCTTGGACTCCGAGCTTCCTCCGGAGTCCGGATGGGGACTCGACCGAGAGGAGGGCGAGAGTCTCGGCACTGGAGTGGTGGGAGCAGTCGAGCCTGGCATCGTGGGCGATCGGCCCCCAGTGGTCGCGGCGGCATCGGCCCACGCGGCTGATGCTGCGGTGAGGCTCACCGCGACGGACGGTTCGGTCACGGTTGGGGCTCCGCTGGGGGCTTCGGGCGACTCCCGCCCTCCCGAAGCCGGTCTGGATGCCGCGATGCCTGCCAACGTGGTCGGACCGGGACAGCCCGGTGAGCCAGCTGCGGCTCCTGCTGGGGCTTCGCCAGCGAGCGACGCGGCAGTCGCCGACGCGGCAGCTGCCAGCGAGGCTGTGGTTGCCAGCGAGGCTGTGGTTGCCAGCGAGGCTGTGGTTGCCAGCGAGGCTGTGGTT
>CAYRKE010000001.1:93228-128881 GCA_964424695.1 uncultured Polyangiaceae bacterium | reverse complement strand
CTGTGGTTGCCAGCGAGGCTGTGGTTGCCAGCGAGGCTGTGGTTGCCAGCGAGGCGGGGCGCGCCGACAGGTCCGCTGCTGACCCGGCTCGCGTTGCTGGATCAGATGCGGCGCCCCTTGCTGACGTGCCCCGGGTTGCCGAATATGCGGTTCGCGCCGGATCTGCACCAGCGTCGGATGCGGCCCCTGTTCCAGCCGTCGCCTCCGCCGCGATGGCCGCACCGCGGCTCGCTTCGGTGGAGTCGTCTCCCTCCGCGGCGTTATCGACAGGCCCCGTCGTGGCTGAGGCTGGCGCCGGTGAGCGTCCAGCGTTGGTGACCCAGCCCGTGCCCGTTGCTAGCGTCCGTCGAGAGCCACTCTCAGCGAACGTGCCGAGGAGCGACTTCGCTTTGGAGGAGAACCCGTTTCAGGGCTCGTCAAAGCGTCAGGTCTCACTCGTTGCGGCTACGGGGATTGCCGTTCTGGCGCTGGGCTTGGGAGGATTCCTGGGGGCCACTCTGCGGCCGATGCGCACCGAGGTGCCGACGGCACAAAGCGCGGCGTCGCCTCGAAGCGCTGCTCCGCCTCCAAGCGCGGCGACACCAGGGTCTGCGAAGAGCCCGCTCGAGCGCGCTGCTCTGGGCGAGGAGTCTGCGATTGCCGAACTCGAACGCTTGCCCATGGGATCCCGCAGCGTTGCGCAGACCATCGCGCTCGCGGAGGGGCAGTCGGCTCGTGCTCGACTCAAGTTCGAGGCTTTCGCCAAGGAGATTGGGCAGAATGAGCGACTAGCGGTGCAGCCCGGCACTCAGGCTCGGCTGCTCGAAGCAGCGAAGGCACCCGAGACTGCGATGCTGGCCCTGAGGACCATCGCTGAACTCAGGTCAGCCGCGGCGGCGGACATGCTATACGAGCTGTGGACCGGCACGCTCGAACGCACACCTACCACGACGACGGCTGAGCTACTGGTGAGAACCCCCGAACTTCTCTCCGTGGCCTCACCCGCCTTGCGCGTCGCGCTGGATCTGAGAGCGAGCGCCCCGGAGGCCTGCGAGGAAAAGGTCGAGTTCCTCCAGCGGACGAAGCGGCACGGCGACGAGCGCTCCGCACACCTCGTCAACAAGTTGCTGCGACGCTTCGGCTGTGGGCCGAAGGGCAAGCAGGACTGCCACGCATGCCTGCGGGGCACCACGCTCCTCAGGGACGCCGTTCAAGCAGTCCGCGAGCGCAGGGCGCCACGGTTCTGAAAGCGCCCGCACCGACTTCACGGTTTCGGTCCGTCTATGGGCTTTCGGGTAGCTCGGGAAGGCGCCGGACTCCCTTCACCCCTCTCCAGCCTCGACTCGACGTTTCAGCGCCAGGTTCATTCCCACGCATCCCCTGGCAATTCGGGTGATGGCTGCTCCCATGTAGCGAGTCAGCATGCCACTCACATCCTCTCCGTGGGTCAGGCGGGTTCGCGACGGACCCGTTGATTGCAGCCGGAAGAAGTGCTCGGTGCGGAACAGGAACTTGGCGCCCAACGAGCCCAGCCATCTGAGTTCGCACTCCGGCTCCACAACCAGCAGCCGCGGTGAGTACCGCACCTCACGGCCTTCCGGCGGAGTCATCAAGATGCTCAGGCGTTCGCCCGCTTGGAGTTTGCCGTACACCGCCGCAATGAAGGGATTCCATCTCGGATATGCCTCGAAGTCGACGAGAGTACTCCAGACCGCACTTGCCGCGGCATCGATCTCGATCTCGGTGCGAATCTCGAGCTTGTCTCCGGACATTGAGTATCCCATCGCCTGGTGCTCCTTAAGGAGCTCTGACAATTGTCGACGCCGGGAGTTCCGCAGAAGCGCGGCGGCGGTGCGGCATCCTGCTTGACGGCGTGCTGGGCGGGAACAAGCCTGGCGCCACGGCTGACTTGGGGGCCTGTCAACACCAAGCGCCGAAGTGGTGGGACATGAGGGAGCGCCGAGGGGACCATCAACCGTGCTGCGCCCCCGCCCCTGCCGAACGGCATGGTGCGCGACGCGGCTCAAGTCAGTGGAGACCGTCCGGCCTCCGCCGTGCGAGTCGGGGGCGACGGTTCGGTTCGACTGCCGGTGGCGCTGCTCCGCTTCACGGCGTCTGCTGTCGGGGCGGGAGTACCGGTCGTCAGGTTCCCCTGGGGTCCAAGACTTCGCCGCCCGGCGCCGGTGTCTGCGCCCCGCCTTCGTTCGCCTGGAGACAGGCGCACTGGCCGCCGCACTGATAATGGGGAGACTGCGCCGTTCGGGCAGCGTTGGGTTGGGAACCTGGGCCGATACGTCCTGGGGATCTGCCGACCGTACGTGGAGGACCGGCGCCGCTCGTTTCGGCGAGGGGTTCTGTGGCGTGCGTCGGTGGGTGGGCCGGATTGGTGGGAGGTGTGCAACGGCGTATCGGACACGGCTCGTAAACGAAAACGCCGTAATCAATGCTCCTTCGTGTGCAGCGGGCGAGCTTGGGACCGCTTGACACTGGCCCGCACGCAGGGCAGGGTGGGCGCCCAACGCTTCCGGGCGCCGCAGCGAAGCTGATTCGATGCGAGCCCATCGCAATCAACCGACCCGTCGTGAAGTCCCTCACGTATGGTCTCCCAGAGTCGCACCGGCGACAGGATCGAGCAACTCCACTCAAGTGACGGAACTGAGTCTCGCCAATCGGGTTTCGTGGTTTGGACCGAAGGCTTGGGAACGTCGCGTGGGCGAAAGTACCGAACATGTGCCTACTTGGAGGCGGACAGCGTCGCGCCAAAACCCTTGCCTAGGGGGGTATCCCCAGTAATAGGATGGCGCGATCCGGATCTCGAACTGCGGTCTCCGAGGAGATTTCACCCGCACGCCGGAATTAGGAACACAGTGATGCGTAAGCTCAGAACCTCTCTAGTACTCTCTGGTATGGCGGTGTTGCTTCCCTTGGCGGCACACGCACAGCAACCCGTGGCCGAAGATGTGACGCTGGAGCCGCAGCAGCCTGCGGGAACGGAGCCCGCGGCTCCGGCTCCGGAGGAGGCCCCCGCCGCAGAAGAGGCTCCCGCACCCGAACCCGCACAGGCAAGTGCATCGGCGGGAGTGAGCTTCGACACGAACGTAGGGGCGACAGCGAATGCGGAGGCTGCCGCTCCACAACCCGCGGCTCCGGCCGCTCCGGCGTCGGCTGACACTTCGCGAAGTTACGCTGGTCCGGCGTCCGATGCGGAGGACGAGTGGAAGTTCAGCTACTACGGTTTTTTCCGGGCACCGATGCGGCTTGGGATTGGGAAGCGTGAGAACAAGCAGGTCAGCGCGGCCAACCACGGCCTCGCAGATCCCACGGCCGAAGGCTTGCCCGTGCGGCCCAGCAAGGACCAGAGTGGGACAACGTTTCATACGCCCATCGTTCCCGACGATCAGCATCTGAGCTGGCAGAAGACCAACCACTCACGCAAAGATTGGGTGGAACTCTTCTTCAAGTACGGAAACACGTGGGCGTCCGGTACCGCATCTCTTCAGGCCTACAACGTCACGACCGGCGGCTACAACGACGTCGACACCCAGCTCGGTGTCAATCAGGCATTCGTGACCATCACTCCCTATATGCCTTGGGAGAATGTTCGGTTCCTGCTTCGTGGCGGCAGCATTGCCAACAAGTACGGCATGGCCGGCAAGTACGACGCCGGCGAGTATGACACGTACCTCTTTGGGCGGACCGCTGTCATGGGCGAGTCAGCACGAGTCGAGGTAGACCTTGGGGACTACACCCTCGGCCTCGAGCAAGGCATAGGTGCCAAGCGCGCCGATCCGAGCGTTTACGACACGACGCGCTACACGATGCTTCATCACGAGCACGCGGATCTGTCCTTTGCCGGTCCCATCACGTTCACGTTTGGACTTCACTATCTGAGCAGTTGGACCCAGTCGGAGAATCCCGAGGTTCAACCGGCGGCCGGCTATGTCGAGGGTGAGCTCAACATCACCGACGAGTATCCGGATGGGAAGATGGACGTCTTCGGTGCCGAGGGCCGATTCGAGCTGGGGCAGTTCGGCTACCTCTACGCCGGCTTCTCTCGCGTCCAAGCGAAGCACGCGACTACCATCGCGCCCGCTATCGAGGTGGTTCACTCCCAGGGCGGGGGTCACTATGACATCGGCATCGTGGGCAACTACCTCGACAGCTATGCCTGCCGATTCGGGTTGTCGACGAAGTGCTCCGACGGCAACGGCGCGGTGAATACCTTCCTCGGTCAGTATGAGTTTACCGTTGCCAGCCTCGCGGAAGCCAGCGTCTTTGGAGAGGGGCGTGACCTCACCACGACGTTGTATGGCATGTACAACACCATCGAGAGTGACGATCCGGAGATGGACGGGGTTTCGCGTTTGAAGTTCGGCGCGGATCTCAAGTTCGATCTCTTCCCGGTACTCGTCCTCGCCCTTCGGGCCGATCACCTGGAGCCCCATAGCGACTACGCCAGTCAGCAGTTCAACATCATTTCTCCCCGGGTAGTGTTCCGCTCGAATTGGGTCACGCACGAGCAGATCTCGCTCCAGTATTCGAGGTACTTCTACAAGAAGCGGACGTGTGAGGGCACGACTCCAGCCGACATTGCGGGCACCTACACGGATCTGTACTGCGTGCAGCCGCCTCCCGGAGCGGTCACTCCCGACGGTTTTGGCGCCCACACCCAGAACCAAGACGCAGGCAATCGCGGCGCTCCGACCTATGTGCCAGACGAGAACGTGGTGACGATAGACGCCAGCATCTGGTGGTAGTGAGCCCAGGGCGCGACTGCGCGTGGCGACCGAAGCCGTGGGGAGCGAGCGCCACGGCTTCGGCCTTTTGTGAGGGCGGCGCGCGGTAGGGTTCATCGGGCTAGGCTTGGGGGGCTTGCACGAGCGTGGGGCCGGAACTCGTCGTTACGGACGATGATGCGGACTCCGGGTTCGCGAGGCAGTTTGGGTATGAAAGACGGCGGTTCAGTGGCGTTCGATTCGCGGGACGGCCATTTCCTTGGTGCAACGTCTTCAGTGGATTTTTGCGTGGAGCGGGCGACAATCGCCCCTCGGCTGACCACCGCAGGGGGGCGCTGTATCGCTGCCAGTGCGCGGGCCGGTGGCCGGAAGTGGCGTTCGGCGGCGCTGGCGCTCGCGGCGTTTCCGTTGGTTGCGTGCTGCACGGCGCGCAGTGGCGGGCCTAATCGGGTTCTGGCGACCTGGCCGTTGCAGGGCGCAGGGGCAAGCAGGCGCCGCTTGGGACGCCGAGCGCATTCGTGGCACGGCAGCGGGACCGCTCTGGGGCCGAGCGTCTTGGGCAGTTCAGGAGGATACCAGCCACGACTTCTGGGGGCGGCACGAACCGGGGCTGGGCGAGGTTGGGCTCCTCAGAACCGCCGGCTGGTGTTTGCTGGTGCGGAGGCGCACAGTGCGGCAAGGCACGAGACATCCGGGTTCGCTATCGGCGGGGGTTCGACTACAGTATCGACCGCGAATGCGACCCATGGATGCCCTCGTGGTCTTGCGGCGCTCCGGCGCATCTGAGTCACCGGCGTGGAGATGACCGTGACGCGTTCAGTCACCTTTCAAATCAGATCGGATATGGCAATGAAGAGAACGAGCTACACGTGGTCCGTATTGGCCTATGCCAGTTGTTCGCTGGCCTTTCTGGCGTGCTCCTCGCCGTTAACCGGCCCGGATGCCGTTTCTCGACCCTCGTCGGCTCCCTGTGGTCCCGACGCAAAGATCGAGGACGGAGAAGACAACAACAACCAGGGGCTCGTGGCGGGGGGTCGCGGCGGCTACTGGTATACCTACGTCGACACGACTGGGTCGACGGTTACCCCAACCGCAGGTGCTCAGGGCGGCATCTTCCAACCCAGCCCAGGAGGCGCGAACGGTTCACAGTACGCGATGCGCTTCTACGGCCAGATCTCCAATGCGAGCATCGTCTTTTCTGGCATGGGGATGAACTTCGTCGATCCCAAGGGTCCCTACGATGCCAGCAAGTATCAGGGCATCACGTTCTGGGCCAAGAAGGGCGCTGGGACGACCCCGAACGTTCGCATCAAGTTCCCGGACCAGAATACGGACCCGGACGGCAAGGTCTGCTCCGCCTGCTACAACGACCACGGGCGGTTGCTCAAGCTGACCGACGAGTGGACCCAGTACTATCTCGAGTTCGATTCCCTGTCCCAGGAGAAGGGATGGGGATCGCCCAAGACGAGCTCAGTAGAGCTCACCCAGATGTACGCAATTCAGTTCCAGGTCAACGACAAGGGGCAGAAATACGACATTTGGATCGACGAGATGGCATTCACAGGCTGCCAGTAAGACGTGGGGCCTGTCGGCTGCGCTCCTTGCATCCCGAGTCCGTGGGTGTCGTGGCGTTCTGGGATTGCAAGGAGCCGGCAGGGCAACGCGGGGGCGAGCCTGAAACATGCCCGGCACTGCTTCGGGGGCGACGATTGAAGTGAAATGCGGTTACCCTGTGTCCCCAGGCGACTGCGCTCCGACATGTGCACGCAGTACGGAGCTACTCATGATTGGTTCTGATCCCATCGAGGGTTTCTAGGAGTGACGATGAACCGTAATATTTCTGTCAGTCGTGTCGCGCTACGGGCACTGACCGCTCTGGTCCTGCCGGGTCTCGTTGGCGCGTGTGTCTCGAAGCAGGGCGAATCCCAGGTGCCAGAGCAGGCCGGCCTCGGCGACGCAGCGCATAATCTGCTCAAGTCCTCCACGTTCGAAGACGGGGTTGCCTTACCCTGGTCGCCGTCCTTTCCGGACGCGAAGAATGGCTCTGCGGCCATCGAGAACGGGGCGTACTGTCTTACAGTGAAGGATCCAGGGCCGAATCCCTGGGACGCGCAGGTGCGTCACCGCGAGATGATGATCCAGAAGGGGCATAGCTACACGGTCAGCTTCAAGATTTGGTCTGACAAGGAGACCAAGGTCCGATCAAAGGTTGGCCAGTTGAAGGAGCCCTACAAGGAGTTCTGGGTCAAGGACCTCATCGTGAATACCCAACCCCAGGTCGTTACGGGGCAGTTCCTGATGAACTACGACGACGATCCGACGTCAGAGTTCGCGTTTCACGTTGGCGGCAAGTTTGCGACCGGGGGGGTCCCCTTCAAGGTCTGCATTGATGACGTGATCCTCTCGGATCCTCAGTTCACTCCCCCGGCGAAGTCGAACGAGCCTCCTCCGCCGGCTGTGCGCACCAGCCAGGTGGGCTACCTCCCCAACGGCAGCAAGTTGGCGTCGCTCGCCAATTCCTCACCAAACCCGGTTCCGTGGAAGCTGACCGACGCAGACGGGCAGGTGAAGATGAACGGCGAGACCATCGTCTTCGGCCAGGACCAGTTCGCCGGTGAGCCCGTGCATGTGATCGATTTCACCGCGTTTTCCGAGCCAGGGGAGGGTTACGTCCTGTCTGCGGGCGATGCGACGAGTTTTCCGTTCCGCATTGCGAAGGACATCTACTCGCAGATCAAAGTGGACGCCCTCCGCTATTTCTATCACGCCCGCAGCGGCATCGCGCTCGAAATGCCCTACGTCGGGGACGCCAAGTGGGCGCGACCAGCCGGGCACGCCACCAGTGACAAGGCGGTCCGTTGTGCGCCAGACGCTGGTTGCGACTACGCGCTCGATGTCACCGGTGGGTGGTACGACGCTGGAGACCACGGAAAATACGTGGTGAACGGCGGTATCAGTGTGTGGACGCTGCTGAACCTCTACGAGCGCACGAAGCACTCGAAGGGCAAGGTATCCGCTTTGGGTGATGGCACGCTCAACATCCCCGAGTCGAAGAACGGGCAACCCGACATCCTCGACGAGGCGCGTTGGCAAGTGCAGTGGATGCTCAAGATGCAGGTGCCGGATGGCAAGCCCAATGCTGGCATGGCGCATCACAAGATCCATGACGTCAAGTGGACGGCGCTCGGGCTCGCCCCGCACGAAGCCGAGACGAAGATGGAGCGCGCGTTGAGGCCGGTCAGCACCGCGGCAACGTTGAACCTTGCCGCAACCGCGGCAATGGCGGCACGGATCTGGAGGAGCACGGACGCGGCGTTCTCCCACAAGTGCCTTTCGGCGGCTGAGAAGGCGTGGCGAGCGGCGAAGGCCAATCCGGCCAAGTTCGCAGTGCAGGCCGACACTGTCGGTGGCGGCCCGTACGACGACAACCAGGTTGTGGACGAGTTCTACTGGGCGGCCGCGGAGCTCTACGTCACGACTGGCAAGGACGAGTACAAGAAGGAGATCCTGGCTTCGCCGTGCCAGAAGACGTCCATGAAGACCGCCGAGGGTGGGATCACCTCGATCACCTGGAAGGAAGTGGACGGTCTCGGCAAGATCTCCCTTGCCGTCGTGCCAAACCAGATTGGCGCTGGCACGATCCAGCAGATCCGGGACCAAGTCGTGAAGGCTGCCGATGAGTATCTGCAGATGATCGACAAGACGGGCTATCGCCTGCCGCTTTTCGGCAAGGCGGACGGTACGTTCCCCTGGGGATCGAATTCCTTCGTCGTCAACAACTCGCTCGTGATCGCCCTGGCGTACGACTTCACGAAGCAGCAGAAGTACTTCGAAGGTGTCACCGCCGGGCTCGGATACCTCATGGGACGGAATCCCCTCGCTCAGTCCTACGTCACTGGGTACGGTCAGCGCCCGCTCAAGTATCCTCACCATCGATTCTGGGCCAATCAGGTCGACAACCGGTACCCCGAGGCGGCTCCTGGCGCTCTTTCCGGAGGTCCGAATTCAGGCCTAGAGGATCCTTACGCCCAGGGTGCTGGCCTTCCGGGCTGTGCGCCGGAGAAATGCTTCGTCGACAACATCGAGGCCTGGTCGACGAACGAGATCACCGTCAACTGGAACGCGCCGTTTGCGTGGGTACTCTACTTCGTAGACGAGAAGGCGAACGACGCCGCGAAGTAGTAGGCCTCGATGCCGGCACAGTGGCGGGCCCGCTTGGGCCCGCGCCCGGCTCTCCCATTCACGAACGCAACGCAGGGTTTTGCGGCTGATACGGGTCACTTATTTCGCTGGGCCGCCTCCCGAACTCCTAGCAGAGACACGGCGCGCAGGGTAGAGTCTCCGCCGCGCCAGTGTGCGCCATTGCAACAACCAACCAACCGGCAACACGACGAGACAGCGCCAGGGTTCGCCGCTGACTTACTCTTCCTGATAGGGAGGAAAACGACGATGCGTTTCGGTCACTTCGACGACGAGAACAGGGAATACGTCATCTCGACGCCCAAGACCCCCTACCCCTGGATCAACTACCTGGGTAGTGAGCAGTTCTTCTCACTCATCTCGAACCAGGCCGGCGGGTACTGCTTCTACCGCGACGCGCGTCTGCGCAGAATCACGCGGTACCGCTACAACAACGTCCCGCTCGATGCTGGGGGGCGGTACTTCTACGTTCGGGAGGAGAATGGGGAGTACTGGTCACCCTCGTACGGTCCGGTGAAGAAGCCACTCGATTCATATGAGTGCCGCCACGGGCTCGGATACACGCGGATCACCGGCAAGCGAGCTGGGCTCAAGGCGGAGGTCCTGTTCCTCGTTCCGCTCGGCCACAACGCGGAGATCCATCAGGTTACCCTGACCAATGAGAGCAACCAGACACGTTCGCTGAAGCTGTTCAGCTTCATCGAGTTCTGCCTCTGGAACGCGCTCGACGACATGACGAACTTCCAGCGCAACTTCAGCACCGGTGAGGTGGAGGTTGTCGGAAGCACCATCTATCACAAGACCGAGTACCGCGAGCGGAGGAACCACTACGCGTTCTACCATGTGGATGCGCAGGTCAGTGGCTTCGACACCGATCGAGAAACGTTCTTTGGACTTCAGAACGGCATGCACGAGCCCGAAGCTGTCGCGGAGGGCAAACCTCGCAACTCGGTGGCGCATGGGTGGGCACCGATTGCATCTCACTGTGTGGATGTGAAGCTTGCCCCGGGAGAGAGTCGTGTCTTGACGTTCGTACTAGGTTACGTCGAGGTGCCAAAGGATCAGAAGTGGGAATCTCCTGGTATCATCAACAAGGGGCCTGCCCGCGCGATGATCCAGGCTCTCGGGAGCCCGGAGAAGGTCGCGGAGGCGATGGCCAAACTGAGTGACCATTGGTCCAAGCTGCTGAGCACCTACACCGTCGACTCGCCTGACGCGAAGCTGAACCGGATGGTGAACATCTGGAACCCCTATCAGTGCATGGTCACGTTCAACATGTCTCGGAGTGCATCCTATTTCGAGACCGGAATCGGGCGCGGAATGGGGTTCCGCGACTCGAACCAGGATCTGCTCGGGTTCGTTCACCTGGTTCCAGAGCGTGCCCGCGAGCGGATCATCGACATTGCCAGCACCCAGTTCGAGGACGGCAGTGCCTATCACCAGTATCAGCCTCTCACCAAACGAGGCAATAACGACATCGGCAGCGGTTTCAACGATGATCCGCTCTGGTTGATCTCGGGCGTCGCCGCGTACATCAAGGAAAGCGGGGATTGGGGCATCCTCGACGAGCAGGTCCCATTCAACAACGATGAGAACAACAAGGCGTCACTGCTCGAGCACTGCAAGCGGTCGTTTGATCATGTGATCAGCAATCTCGGCCCGCACGGGCTGCCGCTCATCGGGCGCGCCGACTGGAACGATTGTCTCAATCTGAACTGCTTCTCGGAGACACCCGACGAGCCCTACCAGACTACGGAGAATCGCGAAGGGCGAACCGCTGAGTCCGTCTTCATAGCCGGGATGTTCGTCTTCATCGGCCCCGAGTACGCGCGCCTGGCTGGCTACAAGGGGCAGACGGACGAGGTGAAGCGCGTCGGCGAGGAAGTCGCGAAGATGGAGCGGACCGTGCTGAAGCACGGTTGGGACGGAGAATGGTTCCTCCGCGCATACGATTTCTTCGGTAACAAGGTCGGCAGCAACGAGTGCAGAGACGGGAAGATCCTCATTGAGCCGCAAGGGTTCTGCGTCATGGCAGGGATCGGCGTTAGCACCGGGGAAGCCAAGAAGGCCCTCGATTCCGTCAAGGAGCGGCTGGATACGCCGTACGGCATCGTTCTCAACAACCCGGCATATCAGTCCTATCAGGTGGAGCTCGGCGAGATTTCGTCATATCCGCCAGGGTACAAGGAGAATGCGGGCATCTTCTGCCACAACAACCCGTGGATCATGATCGCGGAGACTGTGATCGGTCGAAATGAGCGGGCCTTCGAGTACTATAAGAAGATCGCTCCAGCCTACGTAGAGGACATCAGTGAGATTCATCGCACGGAGCCCTACTGCTATTCACAGATGGTAGCTGGCAAGGACGCCGTCAAACCGGGCGAGGCGAAGAATTCCTGGCTCACCGGGACCGCTGCGTGGAATTACGTCGCGATTGCGCACCACATGCTGGGTGTCAGGGCGGAGTTTGACGGACTCTTCGTCGGACCACGTATGAGCAAAGAGGTCGGTGAGTATACGATCACGCGACAGTGCCGAGGCGCCACCTACGTGATCCACGTGAAGAACAGCGGAGGAACCGAGGCGAAGCTTGTTGTGAACGGGAAGCCTCTGGCAGGGAATCTGGTTCCCTATGCAGCGCCAGGATCGACGGTTCGGGTCGAGTGTACGGTCTAGAACGCTGATCGGTTTACCAGTTTCGGTGGACTCGCGGAGCCGCCCCACGACTTCCTGTGCAGTGGGCGGCTCCACTCGATATCTGAGAGGTCTAATTCGCTGGGCAGGGCCTGCAGTGCTCGGCGAGTCAGACGGAACACGCGGGGTCGCCCGCCGGTGAACCGCTTGTCGCGCCAGGGCGGTGCGACTTCGGAGGGGCCGGCGGCAAAGTGCGTCTCCGCGGGCTCCGCCACGGAACCCTCTGGAGGGAATGGTGGAGGGCGGCGGCATGTCTGCACGGAATTGGGGGGGCAGGCAGCGATAGGTTGGAAGCGTTGAGGGTCGTTCCGCGCGGGACTCACGACCGGGCGATTCTCTGGGGCACTCCGCCGTCGTTCGGGTGGGCCCCCCGCGTGAGCCTGGGCCGGGTCGCGTGACGCGGAGCCTTTGGGACGGGCTCGACTACCAGCGCAAGGCAATTCGAGCTACCGTGCGTCTGTGGGCGGATGGCCCGATGGGAGCAACGATGAGAGGGCAGCTCAACATTGAGGCAGTCAGGGGCGAGGGCTTTTCCCTCGAGCCTGCATTGCGGGATGGGAGGATCGAGCTGTCTTTCTCCGGCAATGGCGATATGGATGCCGCTCCCTCGATTGGCCCGTTCTTGAAGCTGTTGCACGACGAGGTTCTTGCTCACGGTGGCGGGGACGTTTTCGTCGACTTGCGGGAGCTCCGCTTCATGAATTCGAGTTGCCTCAAGGCATTTGTCTGGTGGATTGATCGGGTGCGAAGCCTCGGGGACGATGGCTACCGGATTCGCATTCGACCAGATCCGGAGTCGCACTGGCAACGACGGAGTCTAGACACGCTGCAAAGGACCGCGCCGGAGCACGTGGTGATCGAGACTACCGGTCAGGAGTGGCCGTGACGCGGCGCGCGCGCACTCTCGGGCTTCTGGTGGACTGGCTTGAGGACGAGTACCAGAACAAGGTCCTTTCGGGGGTCGACGACGCAGCTCGGCAACGTGGAGCGCAGCTTCTCTGCTTCACCGGCGGGATTCTGGCCTCTCCATACCGGTTTGGAGAGCGGCGCAATTTCATCTACGACCTGGCTGGACCGGAGTCACTCGACGGCGTAATCGTCATGTCGGGGACCCTAGGCAACTACATCGGACCGAAGAAGCTGGCGCGATACTGTGAGCGGTATCGGCCGCTTCCCATGACGAGTATCGGGGTCGCACTCGACGACATCCCGAGCGTTCTGGTGGACAACGCCCGGGGAATGCGCGATGCGATTGCGCACCTCATCGTAGTCCACGGATACCGTCGAATTGCCTTTATCCGCGGCCCCGGGGTGAACGAGGAGGCCGAGGCGCGCTACCGGGTATACCGGAGCGTGCTGGCTGAGCATAGTCTTCCATTCAATCCCGATCTGGTGACGCTTGGCAACTTCCAGGCCTCTTCCGGGGTAGAGGCTGTGCGCATCATGCTCGACGAGAGGAAGGTGGCATTCGACGCTGTTGTCGCGGCGAATGACTTCATGGCTCTGGGGGCAATGGAGGCGCTGCATGCTCGAGGTATTCGCATCCCGCACGATGTCGCGCTGGTGGGATTCGACGATCTGAAGGAAGGGCGATTCGCTCCGTCTCCACTCACAACCGTGAGGCAGCCGCTGGAAGAGCAGGGGGGGCTTGCCACCCGGATGGTCCTCGATCAGCTTGAGGGTAAGCCGGTCGACGCTCGCGTGGTGTTGCACACGGAGCTCGTCACGAGGCAGTCCTGCGGGTGCGCGTCCCACGCAGCTCTTGTCGTACGCTCCAGTGCTTCCGCTTATGGGACGATGGAGGAACTTCTCGAGCACCGCAGAGAGCACATCCTGGAAGACATGCGGCTTGCGGTCCGGATGTCGGCTTCGGAAGTCGAGCCGCAGTGCGCAGACCGGCTACTGGATGTCTTCATCGCCACCATGAAGTCTGGGGACATTCGGGAGTTCCGAAGCGGCGTTGATTCGATCCTTCTGGAGGTCGCACCCGCTGGGAACGTCGACGCTTGGCAGGCGGTCATCACGGCACTGCGCGAGCACTTCCTGCCCGTGCTGGAGAACGAACCGAGCCGTCGCTCGCTCGCGGAGGAGCTGTGGCATGAGGCGCGCGCGCAGATCGGCAGCGTGGCTGAGCGCGCGCAGGCCCAGAAGCGGCTCGACGTCGAGCAATGGGCGAAGGTGCTTAGAAAGACAGGCGAAGCGCTGTTCACGACGCTCGACGTCGAGTCCGTCATGCGCGCGGTCGTGGAACAGCTGCCGAGACTGCGGATTCGCAGCGCCTTCCTCGCGCTGTACGAGGGTGACGCCTCACCAGAACAAGCGTGCCGACTGGTGCTCAGGTACGACGGAGAACAGCATCCGTTGGCACACGAACCAGTGATCTACCCTGCACGCCAGCTCATTCCAGCGGGAACGCTGCCAGAACACCGCCGGTTCACCTATGTTGTCGAGCCGCTGTTCTTCGAGCGAGAGCAACTGGGGTTCGTCTTCTTCGAGATGGGGCCGCGGCGAGGTGTCGTCTATGAGACGCTGAGGGATCAGATTGGCAGCGCCCTCAAAGGGGCACTGCTTGTTCAGCAGGTCGTGGAGGAGACCGCGCGCCGGCAGGTTGCGGAGCGAGAACGCCTAGAAAAGGAAGCCCAAATCGCAGCGAAGATTCAGACCGGAATTCTGCCGCGCGATCTGGGGGTGGACGGGCTCGAGATCGCGGCATCGATGGTGCCGGCTGCCACCGTCGGCGGAGACTACTACGACGTTCTTCCCACTGCGGACGGGTGCTGGATTGGGATTGGGGACGTTGCTGGCCACGGTCTGCAGACGGGGCTCGTCATGATGATGATTCAGAGCGCCGTCGCTTCAATGATTCGATACACGCCGGGGGCGGCACCTCGCGACGTGCTTCGGGTCCTCAATTCGGTGCTCTTCGAGAACGTGCGGCAGAGGCTCCATCAGGACGAGCACGCGACCCTCACTCTTCTCCGGTATCATCGCATGGGGCGGATTGTCCACGCCGGAGCCCACGAGGAGATGCTGGTGTTCCGTGCGGCGTCGGGGCGTTGCGAGGCGATTGTCACGCCGGGTACGTGGGTGGCCGCCGTGCGGAATATCGATTCGGGGACCGTCGACACCAACCTCCAGCTGCAGCACGGGGACGTCCTGCTTCTCTACACCGACGGGGTGACGCGCGCCCGCAATGCCGTGCAAGAGGCTTTCGGGAGTGAACGACTGCGGAGTCTCTTCGACTCGGTGGGGCGCGAATCCGTTTCGGTGATTAGAGACAAGGTGATGGAAGCTGTGCGCGACTGGATGGAAGAGCAGGAGGACGACGTGACGGTCCTCGTTGCCCGATACGTCGGCTAGTGGTCTCGGCACGGCATGTCGAGGCCACGCAGAATACGGCGGCCTCGCCTGCGGGGCGCTGGAACCTCAATCTGGAGCTGTTCAGAACCCGAGGGTGGCTCCGAGCTGCAGTGAGGCGCCGAACTGGGTGGAGGGGAAGAGAACCTCACCCTTGGCTTCTGCTAATACGCCGAAGCCTTCCGTGAAGGCGTACACTAGTCCGGGACCGACTGCCACGAAGTTGAGCCCGGCTTGTCGCCAGGCGTTGTGCTCGGCACCGCCACCATCCTTGACCTTGATCTTCCCATCGATCTCGCCGACGCCGCCGCCGAGGAAGAAGTACGGTCGGAGCCCAGGTCGGGTCAATGGCTCGTTTCCCAGCCAGTATGCTGCTCGACCCTCTGCGTGAAGCGGTACGAAGTCCTCGGGTGCGCCCAGGAAGGCGAATCCCGCGCGAAACCCGACAGTGAGAAACGGTAACAGTGCTCGATCGAAACCGAGAATCACCCGCGTGGTACCGAGCACCGCCCCGCCCTTGAAACCGCCGGTCTCGCCAGTGAAGCGCTGGTCTTTCTTGTCGTAGCAGCTGTAGTCGTCCGAAGCGCACAGCATCCTCTTGCCTCTGCGCAGAAAGAGAGAATCTTGCTGTACCGCCACGGTTAGCCAGTTGAGCGCGCTCTCGGTGGGTTTGGTTGGCTCAGTGCACTCGTTGTGGACGCAGATCCGCCCGCCAGCACACTCGAGGTCCGATTCGCAGTAGGCGCCGCCGGCCGAGTTGTCCTCGCATCCTGGAAAGTCGGGAGGACAGACCTCAGCATCCATTGCAGTCTTGGCTGCTGGTGCCTGATTCTGGGCGGTGGGAGGCGGAGGTTGTGCGCCCGGCTGCGGTGTGGTCTGGGCAGGGGCGGGCGGAGGTGCGGCAACCGCCGTTTCCGGTGGTGCAGGGGGCACAGGGGGAGCAGCTGTCGGCTCTGGCGCCCCGGCACTGGCACGCGCCTCTTCGAAGGCCGCGGTAACCGATTCGGTCGCCAGGTCAGGATCCAACGCAACCGCGGGATTCGCCTGGAAAGCCAGTACGAACTGGGCCTTGCCGCCAGGGGTGTCACCGAGGCCGGCAATCAGAACGACGCCGAGGTCGCGATGAACGTTCGCTTTGACGTCAGGCGAGCAAGCGTTCGGGTCCGCGCACAGGGCGACGGCCCGTTCGAGCTTGGTCTTTGCGGCATCGAAATGCGTTCCCAGGTAATCAGTGAACACTGCCTGCTCAGCCAGCTGTTTCGCCTCCTGATCCTTCGGGCCAGCCAAGACCATTGGCGCCACACACAGAGAGAAGAGTCCCGTGAGACCAGCAGTAAGCCTAAGAGAGCGCGTTCGGGGTGAGTTTGCTCGACGCGGAGATCGGATCACCGGCGAACCTTAGTCCGGGGGGCGGGAGGGGTGCAACTGCGCCGTGCGCGCAAGAGAGAGAGGTTTTCTCGCGCCGTGCTGGCTACCTCGAGTGTTCAGGGAGACTAGAAGTGACCAATTCTTGATCCTGTGAGTCAAGAATCAATGCAAGGCAAGGAATGCGCAGGCCCCACGCTTCCTGATTTGGCTCCGCACGAGACTGTTCTAGTCTGCGCCAGCGATGACCAAACCCGGCAAGCTGGCCATTCTGGCCGCAGGGGGCCCTGCTCCCGGAATCAACAGCGTGATTGGCGCCGCCACCATTCGAGCCACGATATCCGGAGTCGAGGTCGTTGGCATCCTCGATGGTTTCCGATGGCTCATCGAAGGCGACGTGTCCAAAGTGACGTCCCTGTCGATCAAGAACGTTGCCGCCATCCACTTCCGTGGCGGGTCCGTGCTGGGCATATCGAGGGACAACCCGGCGAAGAACCCCGGCGACATGGATCGAGTGCTCAACTCGTTGCAGCAGCTCGGAGTGGATCGGCTGATCACCATCGGCGGGGACGACACTGCCCATTCGGCGATGCGGTTGGCCGAGCACGCTCAAGGGCGCCTGCGCATCGCGCACGTCCCCAAGACTATCGACAATGACCTGGACCTTCCCTACGGAATCCCGACGTTTGGGTTTGAGACTGTGCGCCACGTAGGGGTGGGAATCGTCAAGGATCTGCAGGTGGACGCGCGGACAACCTCCCGATGGTACTTCATTGGGACAATGGGTCGCAAGGCGGGGCACTTGGCACTGGGTATTGGCAAGGCTGCCGGCGCGACCCTCACCGTGATTCCCGAGGAGTTCTCCGACCCCGTGGTTCCGGTGAGTGCCATTGTCGACACTCTGGCTGGAGCAATCATCAAGCGTCTCAGCTACGGCCGAATGGACGGGGTTGCCGTGATTGCCGTGGGACTCGTCGAGCGACTGGCTCCGACGGAAGTCGCGCGATTCGCGGACGTGGACCTGAGCGATCCGGACGGGCTTCGAACCGCCCAGAACCGTTTTGCGGACTTCCTGCAGCGGGAGGTGGAGGCCCGACTCGCTACGTTCGGCATCGGGGTCACGATCGTCACCAAGAACATCGGATACGAGCTCCGGTGCACTGATCCCATTCCGTTCGATATCGAATACACTCGCGACCTGGGCTATTGCGCCGCCAAGTACCTTCTGGATGGTGGTGGCAACGAGATGATCACAATCCAGCACGGTGCCTTTCGGCCGATCCCGCTGGCTCAGATGCTGGATCCCGACACGGGGCGAGCGCGAGTTCGATTGGTGGACATCCACACCGAGCAGTACCGGATTGCACGGCGCTACATGCTGCGGCTGCGGCGCGACGATTTCGAGGACAGTGATGAACTCGAGAACTTTGCGAACACGGTTGGTCTCAGTGTCGAGCAGTTCCGCGCGCAATTCGAGTACCTCGTCAAGGATGAGCCTCCGCCCCTCCAGTTCGATCGGTGAACGGTACGGGTGGGGGGGCACGTCTCGCTGCTCCCGATAGTGCCCGCGCGGACGGAACGGTGATGCGGGCGAACGCATCTGCGATACGCAGGGGCCAATCGGAGCAACCCGGACGAAAGCGTGGGCTCACGTGGTCCTGCCGCCGAAAACACCCAGGCAGCCCGCGCGTGGGGCTTGGTTTCTGACGAAGTCCTGCGAGAACCGAATCCGGAGCGTGGCTGGAGTTCGCGAGCTCACCGATGCCACGGGGCACCCAATCGGGCATTGACCGATCGGGACGCTCTGCCGGGTCTGCTGCCAGAGCGGATCGGGGCGGGCCCCCCCCCCCCCAAGGCGTGAACGGCCACGCGGGAACCGAGTGGGCGGCCAAGAAGCGAGCGCGTGGATCCGAGCACACCGAGTGTTTCGTGCGGGGCGTGCGAGGAGCATCGGGGGAGATAAGGTGAAGCTTCTCGCTAGGGGTTGCGCGCGCCAGCGAACGGTGACAGCAAGTGACCGACAATCCCGCGGCTAATGTTGGGTAGGATAGGCAAGGATACATGGCACGATCCAGAGTAGCGATTGTTCGCACCACGCCCGCCACTGTTCTCGAGGACTATCACCGCCTCATGAACCTCGCCGACTACCAGGCGGTGGTTGCAAAGGATGCGGATACAGGGCTGAAGATCAACATTTCTTGGCACTTCTTCTACCCGGGCGCTTCCACCACGCCATGGCAGCTCGAAGGGGTGATTCGTGCCATGAAGGCGGACGGATACTCTCCGGACCTGATTCACGGGTGCCACAACCGGACAGTGGTTATCGATGCCCATCTCGGTGAGCGCGAAAACAAGCAGATCAACGTGATTCAGGCTCATGGTCTCAGAAACGTCCACCTCTACGAGGGGGAAGACTGGATCGATGTGAGGGATGCCGTTGGGGACCTTACGAAGAAATTCCTCTGCCTCAACGAGGTGTTCCCGAAGGGCTTCAGCATTCCTCGGCGTTTCATTGGGGAGAACGTCATTCACTTGCCGACGGTCAAGACGCACATTTTCACGACGACCACTGGGGCGATGAAGAACGCCTTCGGCGGTCTTCTGAATGAGCATCGACATTGGACCCATCCAGTTATCCACGAAACCTTGGTGGACCTGCTGATGATCCAGAAGAAGATCCACCGAGGGGTCTTCGCTGTGATGGACGGAACGTTCGCCGGTGACGGCCCCGGGCCGCGTTGCATGATCCCCCACGTAAAGAACGTGCTTCTTGCTTCGGCCGACCAGGTCGCTATTGATGCGGTAGCGGCGAAGCTCATGGGATTCGATCCAATGCGCGATATCAAGTTCGTGCGGCTGGCACACGAACAGGGGCTCGGCGTGGGAGACCCGAGGGATATCGAGCTGGTCGGCGACGTCGATGCCGCCAGCGAGTCATGGAACTTCGAGGGACCCTTCAAGAACATGACGTTTGCCTCGAGGAATCAACACAGGATCTATTGGGGGCCGCTGAAGAAGCCTCTGGAGTGGTCACTGAAGACTTGGCTCGCGCCATGGTCCTACGTCGCGTCGGTCAGCTACCACGACATGTTCTGGTACCCTCGCTACGGAGTAGACCGGGTCAATCAAGCGCTTCGAAGCGACTGGGGGAGACTGTTCGCCAACTGGGACGAGGTGAAGCCGGATGCTGAGGGCCGGGGCTACCCGAACGTTGGCGACGCTGAACCGGAGTTGGTTCGGGCGGGCGTCAAGCATATGCTGGAAGGCCTTCGGCTCGTTGGAATGGCCGTCATGGAGTCTCCCGAGTTGCAGGCAAGAAAGCGTCGCAGCGCGAAAGCTCCCTAGGGAGCGGCGTTTTCGTGTGGGCCACAAACCAATACTGGCGGCAACTCGTCTGAGAGGACAGCCGCCGATCTCGGCTTGCACCCTCGTTTTGCGGGGTTTCCGACGCTCATGGACCCCGTTCGGGTTCTGCTCCAGCTGTCCGCAAATCGCGCCGAAACCGAGCCTGACGGGGCGGGGTGGATGGGACTTTTCGGCAGCAGGACCGGGCGCAATGGCGTCCACCATATAGTGTCCCGCAGCGGCCCAAGCCTTTGCTAACATCGGTTGGCAATGGGTTCGGTTGGTCGCCGTTGTCGCGAATACTGCAGGGCTTGCAGCTCGCTCAAGCGATTCCTCGCGCGGCGCGCGGCGTGCGCCGGTGTGGAGCCCACCTGGGAGCGTGTGCGGCTGCGGCCGGCAGGGACTTCCTGGGCGCTCCCGATTCAGCACACGCCGCAGTCGGGCACCGCGCCGTACCGTTGGTTGCGCGAGGCCGATCACGATCGGTGGGCGACTCAGGGCGTCACCGGGTACCCGCGGGCACCCTCCGCCGGCACGCTCGTTCGAGCCTTGGCAGTGCTGTGGACCGCGGTTGGGATGCTGGTTTCTCCGCGAGCCTTCGGAGGCAATCAGGACACGTTCTTTCTCGGGAACGAGGCGGCACTCGTCGGCGGGGCGATCACGGCCATCGCACGGGGGCCAGACTCCGTCTGGTACAATCCTGCCGGTGTCGGGGCAGCGGGACGCTCTCTCGTCGACGTCAGCGCCGGCGCGTACCAGTTGCGGTTTGGCGGGGCACCTTCGCTGACCAAGAGCGAAGGCGCCAAAGGTACGCAGACTGAGCTCGTGAGTATCGATCTGTTGGCCGCGCCTGCGGCACTCGGGTACGCTCGAGACTTTGGCAGTGTTGACGCTGGGTTCGGCGTGTTTGTCCCGGTCGCAGATGCCGGCTATCCGCGAGTCAAGGTTCGAACCGTGGACACGACGGACAGCGAAGGGACGGAGGTTGCTCTTGACTCTGCTTCACGTCATCTCGAGTACTTCGTTGGTCCGGCAGTCTCCTTCGAGCTCACTCCCAGGGTCAGGTGGGGCGCGTCGTTGTTGGCCCTCTATCGCACCGACGTCACAACGACGACCTTGGCTTCGAGAGTCGGGGATGGTGCCGACGGATCAGGGAGCTTCGACATCACTCACCGCAGCGTGGACAGTCTAGTCGTCGGATTGGGGCTTGTGACGGGCGTTGAGTGGCAGATCGACTCGCGCTGGCAGTTCGGCTTCGTCGCCAGAAGCCCGGTCGAGCATCTTTTCAGCCGAGTTCTTGAGGCGTCGATCGTCGCACGCGGTAGCAACGCGTCGGACGGTGACATGTTGAAGTCGGAGTATCGAACCCAGCAGAGCTTCTCGATGCGTCCACTCGCGCCGCCTCGCTTCCACGTCGGAGTCGCTCGCCGCTTCCAGGCGGCGCTGCTTTCGCTCGAGACCAGCTTGCAGACCGGGCTGAGCGCCCGAGCTGGGGCCGACGCAACGGCGCCTGTGCTCAATGGACGCGTCGGCGGGCGCCTGGATTTGGGCGAGGGGGTGTGCGTCGGGGCAGGGGTTTTCACGGATCGCGCCTCGCAGCGATCAGGGCGAGTGGACTACTACGGGGCGTCGCTGGCTACGTCGTTCGGTCCCGATGGGTGGGCGCAGAGGCAGACGGAATCGGATCCGGATGGTGCCCGGCTGGAGAGCGTCACCACGATTGCCGTGAGCTACGCGGTCGGATCGGGGACGGTGAGTGCGGCTGTGGTTGACACCGACGAGAGTGGAGTCGTCGGTGTCAAGGCTGTCGAGCGCCGTGTCGTCGCTCATCAGATCATGCTTCATCTGGGCTCAAGCTTGATGCTCTGAGTGCGTGTTCGGGTTCTTCGGTCGTCGAGCGCCGTGCGCGTGAGGGATAGCTTCGACCAGCGATTCGGAGTGGCTGTCACCTGTCCCACCGGGCGTTTGGCGCTCGATGCGCTCGGTGCCAGGCTCTCGATGGACCCAGCAAAGCAAGTGGGAGTCCGGTCGTTCCGGGCTTCGGGGCGCCAGGGGGAGGCCCTCTCCGGGTCAGGCGGCGCCGGCATCGGGCACCAGGCGGTCGATCGAGGCCAGCAACCGGGGAGAGGCACGGTCTCAACATTGCCCCTGCGAAGTGGGAGCGTCCCACACTCTGTGGGGGCGACTCGGTTGACGCCTCGGCTGGATGCGTAGGAATCTTCCCAGCCTCTGCGGGTGTCGGGCATTGGCGCGTTCTGTCTCGAGTCGCACTTCACCAGGGGCTCCTCGGGGCACTGAGTGCGAGCCAGGATCCCAGGAGAGCCTGGCGCGTCTTGCGGGGTTCCTTCGGGCGAAGTGATGAAAATGGTCGACGGCGCGCGCGGGCCAGGCGACTCTTCCTGCCCGCCCGGCGAATTCTCGCGCCCGCTTCGCGGAAGTTCGACAACAAATCTGACCCATTTCGGGTCACTCGCGAACGGAAGCGACCCAACGCGTTGTGAGAGCTCGCTTGGCGAGCGGGTCGAGCGCGTCCGGCCGGTTGTCGCCGTCGCGTTGCCCAATGCTGGCGATGGGCTACAGTGCGCGCGTGACATTCCGAGCGATGCTGGTTCTCTCTGGCCTTGTTCTTGGTCTTGGTCCTGCCGCTTGTTCCGGCCAGCGTGCTCCTGCCACCACGGCGTCGGGTCCCAGCGCATCTCAATCCGGAGATCGACGGGCAGAGGAGCGAGCGAGTGAGCTTGAAGTCATGGAAACGTGCAACGCACGTTCCGCTGACTTGGGAGCGGTGGGAACTGGCAGTCTTCCCCACGCCGCGATACGCAAGGCGCTGCGCGGTGCTCAACCCAAGTTCGATGCGTGCCTGAACAACGCCAATGCTCGCGGGGCGCAGCTACACGGAACGCTGGCCCTTGCCTTCCTGGTTGGAGGCGATGGCAAGGTTGTCTCGGCTTGGACGGACGAGAGCGTGAGCACCATCACGGATCCGGCGTTCACTTGCTGCGTCGTGCGAGCCGTGGAACGGGTTGTGTTCCCTCTGCCGAAGGGGGGCAGTGTTCTTGGACGTTATTCGCTCAACTTGGTCAACGAGAGCGTCGCGTCTCGTTCCGTCGCGTCGTCCGGATCCTGACGCGAGGCGTACTCGCGCTTCGTCGTTCGGCCTTTACTCTCGCGACGCGAGCGGCACGAGGACATCGTTCAGATTCGGCGGCGGTGGGGCGCGTGCGGTGCGACGACGTTGGGCCGGTCGTGGGGTCCCGCCAGAGGCAACAGGGCGCAATCGAACACGGCGCGGGGTTACACCGCGGCGGGCAGGAGCCCGAGTCGAATCGCTCCTCTCGCGCTGAACCTTGGGTCCGCAGGCCCCCTACAGCGAGGGAGCCGGTACTGGATGGGACGCAGACGCACCCTGGGCGGGGAAGCACGCGATCCCCAGGGACAGGCGGAGCTCGCCGAGCTCCGGGCTAATGGCGAACTCGGACAAGTCAGTCAATTGCTCGGTGGGGGACATGTGTTCGAGCGGTAGCTTTCTGCAGAGTTCGAGGGCCACCGCTGGTGTTCCGCACACAAGGAGGCCGACCCTGCCGGCTACGCGGGCCGCGTGAACGCTCAGAGCGACGAGTCCGCGCAACAACTGATCGTCCGTGGCCTGTTGGCGAAGGTCGAGCAGCCCATTTCGGGCCTCGTTGCTGAGTTGCGCCTGGAGCACGCCGACGATCTTGCGGTTGGCGAGGGCGTTGGTGGGTAGTGGCGGTCCAGACGCGGCAGCGAAGCACAGCTCCAACCAATCGAATGTGCGCTCGGGACTTCCGAGGAGGCCGAGCAGGGTCCACTCCGTCTGGGCGTAGGTCAGCAGACGCGCCGACAGGAAAGCAAACTCTGGTAGTGATAGGCCTGACGTCAGCGAGCGACTCACGACCAGCGAGGGCTCGGGGGCGAGCTCGAGGCGGCCAGCGTGCGCCATCTCATCGGTCACCCAGAGCCGCGGGGCGTCAGTGCCCATGAACCGGGACGCCCACCCGACGCTGCGGGCTACGGTCGCGGTGCTGGCGGCACGGTCAATCTCCTGGGCAGCATCCATCCACTCAGGCTTCGGTCCTTGGGCGCGGACATACGCCATTCGAACCGCTGGCTCCACCAGTTGCAGGCAGCGTCCCAAGTGGTCGGTATGTTCGGGCGCATTCGAAAGGCAGCGCAACCGCGCCCAGTCGTTCACGTTGAGTGCTCGACTTGGGGTAGTCAGTCCCGACGGGGAGAGTTCCTGCGACAGTGTGATGGCGGCGGCATCAGTTGTCCCGAGTCCGACCGCGACACTGGCTGCGCGCCATGTCAAATCGGTTCCGTGCGCCTCGCGGACCGCCATGCTGAGCGCAGCATAGGCGTCGGGCAGGATCGGATCGAGCAGCAATGCGGTGCGGGCCTGTTCCTCGCCCAGATCACGAGCGCCGAGTAGGCTGTATATCCTGGAGAGCTCGACTCGAAGCGCCGCAGCATTCGGCGCTAACCGAATCGCGGCGGAGATGGCGTGCCCCGCACGCTTCGGGTCGCGCAATCGGTGCTGCAACAGTCGTGAACAGGAGAGAGCGAGTGAGACGATATCGTCCTCCTGACTGAGTTCACCCAGCACGGTCTCATGGAGGCTCGCCAGCGCCAGGACTCCGACGCTGGTCTCGCAGAACTCGGCCGCATCCAGGAGCGGACTCACCGTCGAAGGATCGGTCTCCCATGCTCGTCCAACGAGCTCGACGGCACGTGACTCGTCTCCGAGGTGCGCTGCGGCGACCCGCGCGGCATTCGTCAGCGCACGCCTCCGATGCTCGGGGACTGCCTCGGGGGACTCGGCGAGTCGAACCTGGGAGTCGACGTATGCTGCCCAGTCTTCCGCCTTTGAGTGAGTGTCTGACTCGTGCTCGAGCGCGCGAAGTCCAGCTCGGAGTTCGCGGCCTTCCGGGGGCTGCTGCGCGGGAGTAGCGGGACTGGCCAGTTCAGGCGCGACGTGGGTGGGAATGCCTGCTGGGGGGAGGCCTGGTGGGCGAAGGCCTGCCGCCTCAGTTGGGGGTTCGCCGAGCTCAGGGAGCCGAGCGTGCCTTCCGGACTCCTGCAGGAGCTCTGTCAACTGTGCCCTTGCTGTGGGGTGTTCCGGGGCAAGCTGCGTTGCCCGCTCCAATTCGGCGAGTGCCTCGGCGCTTCGGTCTTGGACAACGTAGAGATTGGCGAGCCTGCATCGGATTTCTGCCTGCGTGGCAACGTCCGGAACCCCGAGTAGGAGCGCACGCTTCAGATGTTCGACGGCTGTGTCGAGATCTCCGGCAGCGGCTCGGCGCTGCGCTGAATCCAGATGTGCGAGCACTGCGGCTTGGAGTTCTCGGCTCGAGATAGGTGCTCCCTCCTCGGCGGCGCGGGAGGCCTGGACTGGAGGAACGATCGAGGAAGTGCGCACTCGAGAAGGTGGCGGAGCCAAGCTCCGTCGGACGGCGCCCGGTGGCGGGGGCGGCGAGATGGACCCTTGTGGGGGGGAGGGCACGGAGGGGCTTGAGGCTCGAAGGTTCAACGCGGAGTCTGCGCTGGAAGCCGCAGGGGGCACGTCGGATTCGGATGGGGGGGCTACAGGGCGTCTCGCTGCGGCACGCAGGAGCTGTTCCGCGTCCATTCCGGAAACATCGCTGTCGTTGTGGTGCCCCCCTTCCTCGCTGGAGAGGGGGCTCGCATAGAAGCCTTCGTCTGGGTCGAGTTCCGGGTGATAGAGCCCTGACCACGCCGCAGAAGGGATGCTGGGCGGAATGCTGTCAGGGGCCGGTTCGTGGGCTAGTGTCGCTGCGTCCGCAGGTGGTCGGCTCGAACCTATTCGCGGTGGAGGGGCACTGCGCGGTTGTGGGGGGGACGGCGGGGGCCTTGGGACGGAGAGCGGTCGCGCTGTTTCGGCTGGCAGCTGCTCTCGATTGCGGAGATTGCTGCTTGGCTCGGAGATGGGTCCGGAGCTCGCATCCGAGTCGGAATCCTCGTGCCGCGCTTCGCTCCAGGAGTCCCGCAGGACTGCGAAGGGGTTGCTGGTCGCGGCCGAGTCACTCCCCACGTCCTCCGAATCGCTGCTCGCGCTGCCCACACGAGAGGGTGCTCCCGTCCCAGCACTAGTAGTCCAAGGGAAGGCGTCCATCGGTTCACGCGACTCCATCTCGAGCGGCGTGTTTGCGGCAGACGCTCCAGCTGTGCGGCACAGCTCGCGCTCCTCGAGCGCAACCGGTCGTCTCGGCGTCGGAACATCCAGCTCCGAATCGCGCGAACCGACCTCGTCGAGGGAGTCCCTGGGGGATTCCCAAGTGGCTTCGGGAGAGGGTTGGGGCTCAGGACGAGGCCTCGCCATCGGAACGGCCGGCAATACCGAATCCGTCGTCCGTGGAGGCGCGATGAATCGGGATTCTGCCTCCTCGCCGTACCGTGTTGGCACGTGCTGAGTGTCGGCGTTCGGGCCGCGAGCCTTCAACAGAGGGAACTCCCCGCGTCCGGTGTAGAGTCCGGCCCGGCCCAGTCTCCAGAAGCATGCGCGTTCCTGGCGCATGGCGTCGAAGAGGGCACGCTCGGTGACCTCGGTGTCAGGATTGCCGCGCATCGAGAGGTACTCGCTGACGGCGACGAAGAGATGGGCGAAGGGGGCCGGGTCGCTGGCGGGAGAGGGGCGGACAACCACGATCGCCGAGACCATCTCGCTCGAGTCCACCAAGGAGGCTCCGATGGATTCGCATGTCTGGTCGAGCGATGGCTGCGCTCCGGGCATCGCGATCGCGTCGACGATGACCAGCGTACGCATTCGTGCCGCCTGCAACAGGCTTCGGACTTTTCCCCACTTTAGGGCCTTTAGCCGTTCCCCCTCCAGAAGAAGAGCAGACCCCCGGTCCTCGCTCACCGTGACGTAGCCACCGAAGTAGACGAGTAGCGTTGAACCTGGCGCGAGCTGAGCGAGGGATTCGGTGAGCTTCAACGGGAGGTGCCGCTCGGCCGCGAGTCGTCTGGTCTCGAAGGCACAATCTGGCTCCGAACATCGTTTCTCGACGACGCTCGCGGCTAAGGCCGAGGATGGTAGCGAAGGGATCTGGGAGCTGCCTTCGTAGGCAGCCGTCACGAGAAAGGCAGCACGCATGTCAGTCTCTCGCGCTCGGGTTGGAGCAGGGGTTCAAGTGCCCAGAGGAGCCCCGCCGTGGAACTGGCAGGGTCTTTCCGATGACCCTCCGGTACGCGTCGTCGCTCGGGAGATTCATTGGATGAGATCCGTTCCCAGTGCAACCCAGTATATCAAAGGTGTGGCGAGCTCCCCCTGTGTACCAGGAATTGGTCAATTGGCCGCGATCCTTTGCGCGTGGTGGGCGCCGATTTATCCATTCTGCCTGTTACGTCGATGGTGACAGCCAAGCTAGGCGGCCGGCAGCTCGCGGTCCGCCATGCCCGCATCTCCGCCGAGGCCGCCATTTCGATGGACCGTGTTCGGTAGTAAGGCCGTGCTCACGGCTGCGATGCGTCTGCGGGGGGGAGCGCGTCAACGCAGCGTTAGCGCATCGACTCCACGAGGACGAGAGCCGTTCCTCGCCAGGGCGAATCCACGGGGGCCGGGGCGACGATGACGTCTGCCCACCCCGTCGCGGTGGCCAAGTGCCTCAGGCGTACCGCGGATGGTTTCACGTTGGGCTTACTGCTGCTGCTGCACGCCCTTCGGACGAGGCGTCGAAAATGGGACGCGTTCGTGGGGTCCACGCAACTCAGTAGCCCGTGGTCCAGCGAGAATAGACACTGCTGGTCCACGCAGGCTCGCGCCGCCGGATTCGCGTCGACGACCCGCAGGTCCGCGTCCAACACCAGGATGGTCAACAATTCTGCGGGGCGCGTCGACTCTCGGCGCCGAATGTCTCCATCGACAATGAGCGAACATCTCTCGGGGCTTGGTGTCTCCGGTTCCGGCGGGGGACTGACTCTTGCTGCGGCGCCACCAACGGGGAGAGGCTCCGCCGCAGGAATCCCCTGAGTCTCGGTTAGCGGAGTGGAGTTGTTCTGGCGCGCCTTCCCGTGCCACCAGGCGTCCTCCCCAGCATCGGAGAGGGAAGCCGCCGGCTCGCTGTTCGCGATGCGGATCCAGGGCTGGCCGGACCGAGAGGTGTGCATCGCGACACTCTGCCGGGTTTGCTCCGCGATGCCCATGGGAGATCTATGATCTCATTTTCGTGCATCGAGCTGTCCGCTGCGGCTTCCAACTCCGCCAGCAGAGCGGGAATTGGGTCTGGGTCGGTTGTTCGGTGGTTCTCACCGAAGCAATGGGGGGCGATCGGCGCTCAGGCGAAGGTGTCGCGGGTTCCGTGCAAGCTGTCGCGATCGGATGGAAGGAGTTTGATGTCGGCTACGAGCGGCAGGTGATCGCTCGCACTCCGGGCCAACTCGGAATGTCGCGGCGCACAGCGCACGACGACGGCCTGGCCCCGGACGAAGATGCCATCCAGTGGCCGCAGAGGCAGCCACGCGGGAAACGTGTTTGCGAGCGCACCGGCTCGGGCGAATCCAGCCGGCGTGAGGAACCTCGGCCCGAGCGTGCCCCAGAGGTCGTTCAGGTCTCCCCCAATGACGGCCGGCGTCTTGTGCGCGACGCGGGCGAACGGACCACTCGCGAGAAAGCGCCGCAGCTGTTCGCCTCGCTCGGAACCCGCGAGGCCGAGGTGGAGATTGCTGAGTGCGATCGTTCGCGATACCTCGCTGGTTCTGGCTCGTGTTCGCGCCGTGAGTGCTCCGCGCTTCTTCCTCCAGCCGATCGTGAGGTCAACCCGCTCGACGTGCGTGAGCGGCCAACGCGACAGAATCGCGTTGCCGTAGCCTCCGACCCTGAAGCGGTGTTCCGGCGCATAGACGAAGTGAGTCAGGCCAAGAGCGCCGCTGAGCATTTCCGCCTGCTCGTGGAACCGCGAGCGCGGCAGGGAGTCGGAGACCTCCTGCAGTAGCGCAATGTCCGGTCGCGCGTGGACGAGAATCTCGACGACTCGCTCGGGACGATAGCGCCGATCGACTCCGCCAATCCCCTTGTGGATGTTCCAGGACACGACCCGAATAGTCATGTCGCATCGCGTAGAGCGCCCGACCGCTTTTCGCTAGGCAATGCCGATCTGCCGGGGCCGGTAGGTGCCAAGCAGCTCTTACAGAGGCGGGAACGAGAGGTAGGGGAGGTGCCAGTCGCCGCGCTGGCATTTTCTGAGGAGTCACGGGCGAAGCACGGGCCGGTGCACACATCATGGCGAAACCGGTGGGGCGTTGGGAACCACATGGAGTCGTCCCCCCAGCAAGACTGAGTCACCAGGCGGCTATCGGTATCGGTGGGTCAGCGGGTCAACGGTCACGCCGGGATTAACGTTCAGAGGGTCAAGGCTGCCGGTGCACACGACTTGCGAGGGGCTCTCGCTACACCCGCGGGGGGGGAGGGCGCTCGGGCTCACGCCTTGGCAGGGTTCGGGGGCGGGTGCCCTCCGCTTAATCGGTTTGCATCCACCGGCGGATCGGCGATATACGATGCCGTTCGGTCGAGTACGAGGGAATGACGAGCCATGATCGATCAGGTTTTGGGCGAACTCCAGGCTGCGGCAACTAAGGCGCTCGAGGCGCTGAAGCGTGACCTCAGCAAACTGCGCACTGGCAGGGCCAATGCGGGTCTGCTCGATGGGCTTCGGGTCGAGTACTATGGTCAGGTGACGCCTATCGGTCAGATGGCGACGATCAGTGTGCCCGAGTCGCGTTTGCTGACGGTGAAGCCCTGGGACAAGTCACAGGTTCAGGCGATCGATAGGGCAATTCGAGAGAGCGACTTGGGGCTGAATCCCCAAGTCGATGGAGAGCTGATTCGTGTTCCCATCCCACCGTTGAGCGAGGAGCGGCGTCGCGAACTCGTCAAGGTGGCGAAGAAGCAGGGCGAGGAATGCAAGGTCGCGGTGCGCAAGTCGCGCCACGATGCGATCGACATGCTGAACGAGATCAAGCAGAGCGGCGACGCCAGCGAAGATGAAGTCGAACGCGCAAAAAAGCGGGTCGAGGAGATCGTTGCTCAGGCGGGTCAGGGAATAGACGAGAAAGTAGCCGCGAAGGAGAAGGAGATCCTTCAGGTTTGATGAAGTTACACGGCTGTCTGGTTTTTCGTAAGGAATCGGGTGGCCGGTTCTGGATGGCGATGTCGGCCCATTCCCTCCGGCGACGGTGTGGTTGCGCCGACGTAGGCGAGCGGTTTCGTCGGAACTGTGCAAGACGGGGCCCGTTTTGGAGGGTGCCCTGCGAATCTGCGCACGAAGCGGTGACAGTCGCGCGGGCGGCATGGCAAGCTCGGAATGACTGGTGTCAAGCACCAGCAGTGACGTGAGAAGGACGAGATGACGGTTCAAGTTCGCGCTACAGCAGCGGGGGTGAGCGATGTGGGGCTGCAGCGCGATCACAACGAGGACAATTACACGGTGCTTGAAGAGCACCAGCTCTTTGTCGTCGCCGATGGCATGGGGGGCCATCGCGCGGGGGACGTGGCGAGTCAACTCGCCGTCGAATCGATCGCTCAGTTCTTTCTGTCCAACATGGGCGGGGCCGACGCGACGTGGCCCTTCCACTTCGACGCTCGTCTCTCGGAGGAGGAGAATCGGCTCCTGACCAGCATTCGCCTGGCGAATCGTCGCATCGTCGAACGAAGCGCGAGGAACCAGGAGTGCAATGGGATGGGGACGACTGTAGTGGGAGCGCTGTTCAGCCCCAGCAAAAGGACGATGTATATCGGTCACGTTGGGGACAGCCGTGCCTACCGCATCCGTGGGGGCGTCATCGAGCAGATTACCCGCGACCACTCCCTCGTGAACGACTACCTACTCGCGATGCCCGAGCTGACCGAAGAACAGCGCAGCGAGCTTCCGAAGAACGTCATCACCCGTGCCCTGGGGATGCAAGATCACGTTGCCGTGGATCTGCAGGCGACACCCGTTCAGCCAGGTGACTGCTTCGTACTGTGCTCCGACGGGTTGAGCGGGATGCTGGACGACGAAGAGATCAGAACAATCGTCACCGAGAACGAGGATCTGCAGCAGGCCTGCGGGCGCCTCGTGGTGGCAGCGAACGAGCACGGTGGGGAAGACAACATAACCGCTGTGGTGGTGCGCGTCGTAGGTTTGGCCGAGAACGGTGACAGTCCAGTCTCCTCATCGAACGCGAGAAGTGTCGATGGGGATGAGACCACACCGCCGGGATCACCGGCAGTCAGTGCGTCCTGGCGCGGAGTCCAGTAGACGTCGGTTCTGGGCAACGAAACCGATTGTGCTCAGCTGTTGTACAGACCGTCACGTGTACGGGTCTGCTCGAAGAGCGTTTCCCGATGGGGCGGCACCACGTGTCACTCGACAGCGAACCGCAACACCAACGCCGGTCCCATTGCCACGACTCTGCGGACACCAGGGGAGGCGCCTGCTCCCAAGAACCGCTCAGCCCAAAACAATCACCGGCTTTGGCAGGATTTCGCGCTAGTCAGAGCAGCGTTCGAAGAAGACGTGACCGTTCATGCGGCAGGCGGTACTCGGCGGGTTCGTCAGTATGGGGCAGTCGAACGACCCAAACACCGTTCCAGGCTTCACGAAGAAGGCACCCCCAGATGCCGTCAGGGTGCAAGTCTGGGCGTTCTGGGCCAGCGACTTGAGTCCGGCGCCAACCCAGTTGATCTTGGATATCGTGCCAGTGAAGCCGGTACCCACGCCAGACTCGTCCAACCTTCCTCGCAGCGAGAAGGAAACGTCGCCATCGCCGAGCTGGAGCTCCACGTCGAACCCGCTCGAGCCCGAGACTTTGCACGACACGGTCAGCTTATTCTCGCCGCTCGCGAACGCCACCCCAGGCCCCGTCTCGTTCGGCAGCAGATCGTCAGCGGGGATGTACTTCTCGGTCATGAACAGGTTGTTGCACGACATCCCCGCAGGAGGAGTGGCGGCAGTGTTGACGCGAACATGGAGGGCACCGCGGGGATCCTCTCCGGAAGAGTCTCCGCAACCGGTGGCTCCAAGTGCGAGAAAGCTTGCGAATCCTGCTGCGAACAGTGACGTTCTGATCATGGCGCCGGTGTCCTCCTGGCCTCGTCGTGATTGGTTTTGTACCCGATTCAGACGCATTCCGAAAGCACAGTCTAGCGGTCGGCCGCCTTTCTTGACAGGGCACTGTTACTTGCTGTCGACATTAGCGAGCAAGTCATCCCCGAACCAGTGCCCCCTTGGGGTGAGTGACGGGAATCGAACCCGCGACAACTGGAGCCACAATCCAGTGCTCTACCACTGAGCTACACCCACCATCTGCACCGAATCCACTGCAGAGAGTGACCGCCAGATCCCTTGGGGTCAGACGGCGAGGCGCTATCTACCTCAGCAGTGGGGGGCTGCGCAACTCGGATGCAGCGAGTGCCCGCCGAATCCGATTTTTCCAGGCTCCCTCTCGTTCCGCGAGAGAGCGGGGGCGGGCACGGCCGGAAAGCTGAGGGGGGCGGGATCACCCAGTCACGCTACTGGCACTGCGGACGACTCTGGTCGGCCGACGCCGGGCGTGGGTTGTGGAGGAACGCTCGCCGCCATCGAGTGAGGGACCTACCCAACGTACAGACCTCAGAGCCCTTTCCTGTCAGTTCGGTGCGGGGTTTCTGCCGACGACCACTCTCTGGTGTCGTTTGAGGACGTCCGGCTGTACGGCTACCTCGCCACTGGTGGTGGGTGAAGGGAGGAGTGTTGGTGCTGCCGGTTGGCCGTCCATGCCTTCTCGGGTGCGATATTGCTGTGATCGCAAGCTCCGGTTCTGCTGCGGTGGCTGGGAGGGCACCGGTGACCTCGGATGTTGCGTGGGGGCAAACCCGCCCGGCCCGATGCGATTGGGCATATCCAGAATGCGTGCGCTGTCGGCTCGCGAAGGTCCGGGGGTCGTTGTGCGAAGGTGTCGTTCACCGCGACGAGCAGAGCCAGCTTGTCAGGAGACGCCCGATTCGCGAGCATGTTTCTGCCGTGTGGGTTACGCGGTGGGGGCCGTGCCCCTGTCGTTCGCGCCCTGGTGCAGGAAACGAGGACAAGGATATGCGCTGGAAGATCGTCGTCGTCAACGCCGGCATTGTCGTGATCCTGGGGCTCCTGTCCTTCGTGCTCCTGGTCTCTTCGCTGGGCGCTCTGTCTGGTGACGCCGAAGCTCGCCGGTCGATGGTGAGCCATGCGCTTTCCGCCGCGAATGCGCGCGTCGGCTATGACGCGCTTCGGACCCAACGCTGGTTGTCGAAGCATGTGGACGACGAGGCTCTTCGCTCGGTGTTCTTTCGGGGCACGGTTTCGGCTCGTCAAGAAGGGGCCACGGCGCTGGCAAACCGGCTCAGGGAGGTGGCTTCTGCGGACCCCAGCTACGGCCAAGGAGTGCCGGGGCTCGTGCTCATTCTGGATTCCCAAGGCACCGTGCTTGGGCGTGACGGTTCCGCTCTGATGCGGGGGGAGCGCATCGTCGAGACCTATCCCTCGCTTCGCCGCGCGCTCGAGGGACGGGAGACGGCGAGCGACGTGTGGTTGAGTCGTACTCGCCAGGAACAACTTCTTGTCAGTTTCGCGCCCGTGTTGGGAGACACGGGGCAGGTGCTCGGAGTTGTCGTCTTCGGCGCTGTACTGAATGATGAGTGGTTGCGTGGTGTGGGCGACCAGACGAGTGGGCGGGCGCTCTTGTTCGGGGTGAGTTCGCGAGGGAGTCTTGAGATCCTCGCGAGAGCGGGCCAAGCAGGGGCGCTGCTCAGCGGGATTGCCGCAGCGCCACAGATTGTCGAGGCATCCAACGGAAGCCTGCGCTCGCACCGTATGGTGCTGGCCTCGGGCGAGCACCAACATCATCTGGTCGGCGTGGCGCCGCTCGAGGGGTTCGACGTATCGAGTGGTGCAGTGTTGCTGGCCGGAGTCCAGTCCTCCGAGTCTGGAAGAATCCGGGAGCTCATCCTTCTACCAATCGTTGGCGTAACGCTTCTCGGGCTGACGCTGGTTCTGATCTCGGGGGTCTTGTTGGGCAACTATCTCACGAGGCCGGTGTCGGAGCTGGAGGACGGGCTACTCGCCGTGATCAACGGCAACTCGACGTTGCGGTTCCAAATCGAGCATCCCGATTTCGGAGGTCTCGTCTTTCGCATCAACTCGCTACTCAACGCTCTGATGGGAGTTCCCGAGGACACCACGGACGAGGAGGGGCGTTCGTCCGCCGTGCCATCCTCGCGCGGGTTCGATGAAGCACTCGCCGTTGACGAGAGCTTGGTCACTTCGACGGCAGTCGACCGCGGTCTAGCTGCCGAGCTTCGTGGCCTGTCCCGGGCTGACTACGAGACTCGCTTGTTTGACCAGTACGTCGAGGCCAAGCGAGCCGTCGGAGATCCCGTCGACGAAATCTCCTTGGAAGGCTTCGCGGCTCGATTGCGTGCCATGGAAGCTGCGATGGTTGGGAAGCATGAGCGACAGGTTCGGTACACTCTGGAGGTGCGCGACGGAGCCGTCGTGTTTGTGGCAGTTCCAGTCGAGACGGAGGAGTGACAGACTGGTTGGGGAAGGGTGGTCTTCCGCAGGTATCAGTGGGCTGGAGCAGCCCACTGACGGAGTTGGGGTATTGGCTAAACCGTTCGGTCGGTTTGGAAAAGGGGGTCTGCGCAGCCTCGAGATTCGAGCTATAAGGTCCGGCGCGAGCCGTTGCCGTTCGCATTCGCAAGGACACGCGCCATGGGCCTTTTCGATATCTTCTTCGGTAAACAGCAGTCGAGCAGCGCAGACGAGAAGGCACCCACTGAGCGCGAGCTTCAACGCTGCGAGCGACTCGTCTCCAACAAGCTGTCGCAGAACTACGATCGTCAGGAAGCGCTGGAGGTGCTTGCCCGCATGGGCACGGCGCGCAGCGCGGAGATCCTGCTGAAGCGATTCAACTGGCAGATGGATCCATCGATCACGGACCAGGAAGAGAAGCAGGTCGCGTTGGACGGCATTACCGCCGCTGGAGAGGCCGCGCTTGACCCGATCAGGGCGTACTGTAGAAGGGCCGACAGCCTGACCTGGGCACTCAAGGCCCTGCGTATCATCGTTCCGCTGGAGCGGCTCGAGGAGGAGCTGCTCGGCCTTCTCGACGGTTTCGATACCGAGTACGTTCGGAACGCGGAGCCCAAGGTTCAGCTGATAACGTCGCTCCAGGAGTTCCGGTCCGACGAGGTTCGGATTGCGACCGAACCATTCCTGAGTGACGCGAATGAGCCGGTGCGTTTTGCCGCCGTGCACACCGTCTTCGCAGTGGGGGATGAGAAGAGCGTTCCCGCGCTCGTCGAGGCGTTGTCGGAGGAAGAATCGCTCCGGATCAAGAATCGGATAGCTCTCGGAATCTCCGAGAAGAAGTTCATCATACCTGACGAATTGCGGGAAGCGTGCGGCAGGTCGCTGCCGCGCGAGTTCTCATTGAATGGAGAGGGCCGCGTCGTAGGAGCCTGATGGCTGCCGCTGGCGCCCTCCGTGTGGGCTCCGCCCGGGGGTAACGCACCGGCGCCTCGCAATCGCGTGAAGTAGCTAGAGCTGTGGGTATCGCCGCGCCTCGGCAAGTGACACGGCGAGGTCGACGGGTATAGCCGCTGAGCGGCATCGTCGACAAAGCCGCCCGGACGAGATGGGCACGGGGATGGAGGCCGTTAGCGGGCATCGCGCCTCGCTCATTGCGGAGAGACGCCAACAATTCGGTTCTGCCTCACCACACTCTGCCCGTCAGACGGTCGATCGCCCGGCAAAGAGCGACGGCTCTCAGTTCCCCCTGGTCCAGGGAGCGATTCCGCTCAGTTCGCCGGTACGCCATCGAGTTCGCGCACTGGACGGCGCGGTCGTGACGTACAGGGGTTGCGACTCTGACGGCGCCCCACACAACGACGACGCCCCGCACAAACACGAACGCCCGGAACATGCATTCCGGGCGCACGCGCCTGT
>CAYRKE010000001.1:18376-93128 GCA_964424695.1 uncultured Polyangiaceae bacterium | reverse complement strand
ACGCCCCGCACAAACACGAACGCCCGGAACATGCATTCCGGGCGCACGCGCCTGTGTGACTGAAAGCCCGACTGATCAACTACTCGCTGATGTCGTGCTCAAACGGGAAGTAGATGTTGTAGCTCAGCGTAATCAGTTGCTTGAACTGGAACTGACGATCGTCGCCGTTGATGCGACCATCGGGGAACTCGTCGTCCTGCCCGCCGCCGGCAGTGTCGAAACCACCGGGATTCCAGGCGAACGGTAGGAAGCGATACTCGAGCCCCACAGCACTCCATTCGTTCGCATAGAAGGAGAGCCCCAGACCAAAGGTCGGTGCAACAGCCATACGAGACTTCCGCTCGAAGGTCACATCTTCATTAGAGGAACACGGCTTGGTGTTACCGTCGCACTCAGCGCGTTCCTGGAGACCGACGAACGCACCGCCCACGAAAGCGTACAGATCGGTATCGATGTAGAAGGCCTTGAACAGTGACAGCTTGCCTCGGAACGGTGTGAAGGTGACCTGCGGTGCGGCAATCCAGTCGATCTGACCTAATTGGTCCTCGAACTCCGCACCGACATTGACGCCGGTCAGCAGAAGATCGAGGTCATCGTTGTTGTCCGCCGTGTTGTTCGCCCGTCGGTTCGCCCGGCGCCGCCGATTCACCGATTGGATCTCTTCCGAAAGGGCGGTGGGGCGGTGGAGTGGACCGAACGCGAACGCGCCGTACACGCCTATCGCGAACCACTCAGTGAGGTTGTAGTTCAAGCGAGCTCCGGGAAGGATCTCCCTCTGGAACTCATCGAGGAGAGTGAACGAGACGGCCGGAGCCAGCTCAAAACGCCCTTCGCGATGGAGCCGCAGCTTGCGCACGGCCGGCGCGCCTGCCAGCGGCCCAGTCAGGAGAATTTCCTGTGCTTGCGCAGTCTCACCGAAGGCGGAGAGCGTCAACCCAGCGGCCAGCCCGGCAAGTAGCCGGCGGGTAGTTGCGGATCGCTTCATCTTGGTTGTAGTGCCCATGGTTGCTTAACCTCGCTCCTCGCCGCTCATCACTTCGGCAACCGGTACTCGAACGAGAACGGTAGGAAGACCGAGACACCAGCTTGAAGTTGAACGTGGTTGGTGAGCTTGCTGTCCCCCAGCCACGTGCTGTCGTTTTGCCGATCCGCCACGGTTGGTGCGACGGTCAGGCTCTCGAGTTCTTCATTGTAGATGTAGTCGCGTACCTCAAGCATCGCTGCGAACCAGCGATTGATGAAGATGCGCAGACCGAGGCCGACGTTGCCCGCTGGCTTTGGCTTGTACTCGAAATTCCGATAGTCGGGATCGAATACTGGAATCGGCCGAGTGCTGATCAACCCACCACCAAGCACGACATAGGCGTCCCAGTGAAAAATGAAGTCTTGGAAGCCAGCAAACTTCCCGTAGACTGGTACGTAGCTCAGGTTGAGAGCCGCGCTCCAATCGTACTCATTTAGCGGAACCCCCACGCGAGCCGCGCGACGCACATGGCGGTTGAACGCGCTGTCGACGTTGAGAGGTCGGTAGTAGTTGCCGTTCAGGCCGACCGCGAAGGTGTTCCAGATGTAATAGTTGATGGCTAAGCCGGGTCCAGGGTGACTCACGAACTGATCGTTCAGCGTGTAACCCCAATACGGATTCAGCTCGAACCGCCTCACCCGCAGAGCATAGATCTGCTGAACTGCGTACATTTCCGGATTCAGCGGTTTTTTCGCCTCCTCCTTCATGTCGATCTTGGGACACGCTTCAGGATCGATCTCACAGATCGCCTTCAGCCCACCCTCGGCGCCATTCAGCGCTTGTTGATCGTCTACGGCAAGCTCCGCGTCTTGTCCCGCCGCGGCTTCACCCTCAGCTGATGCCGCGGCTTCACCATCCGCTGCCGCGGCCTCACCCTGGGCGCCTTTGCCTGAAGGCGCTTCGCCGGCCCCTTCGTCCTGCTGAGCCAGGGCTGTCGCAGACAAGCCGCATAGCGCAGCCGCGACGAGGAACCCGATGCAAGTCTTATTCATCGATGCCTCTTCCGCTTGATACTGGATCCACCGCTGCTTTGAACGAGTCGTCCAACTATGTAGAAATATTGCACAAATCTGCCAAGCGCGAGTGACGCGGGACTATATCACGCGGCATTTCGCCCGATCAACAACCAATTCCTGTGTTGCCACCACAGACTCATGATGGCTCCACCTCTTTGCCGAGAAGAGCCTCGACAAATTCCTCCGGAACGAAGTCCCGAAGGTCTTCGGCTCGTTCACCGAGACCGATGAATCGAACTGGCAACCTAAGCGAGTCACACACTCCCAGCACCATTCCACCCTTGGCTGTCCCGTCCAGCTTTGTCAGCACGAGGCCAGTCAACGGCAGCGCCTCGGTGAATTCCGTGGCTTGGGCGAGGGCGTTCTGTCCGTTGGTAGCATCGAGCACGAGAAGCACCTCGTGTGGAGCGCCGCTCATTGCCTTGTCTGCGGTACGGGCCACCTTTTGCAGCTCCGCCATCAGATTCGCTTTGGTGTGAAGTCGCCCAGCTGTGTCGGCAAGCACCACATCCGCCCCGAGCTCTTGGGCACGCCGAATCGCGTCGAACACGACGCTACCTGGGTCGGCGCCCTCCTTGCCGCGCACGACTTCTACCCCCACTCGTTCGCCCCAAATGACGAGCTGCTGGACAGCCGCTGCCCTGAAGGTATCCGCAGCTGCGAGCACGCATTGGTGACCCTCGGCTGCCAACCGAGTGGCGAGCTTGCCAATCGTGGTTGTTTTTCCAGAACCGTTGACGCCAACGAGCAATACGACGGTCGGGGTTTTGGTCAGCGGAAACGAACCAGATTCACCGCCGGCGCGGAGAATCGCGGTGGCTTCTGCTCGAAGCGCAGCCCACACCTTTGCCTCGTCTTGGAGCTCGCCACGGCTCAGCCCATCACGAATGGACTCCAGGATGCGGGATGCTGTCTTGACCCCAACGTCGGAGCTCAGAAGGACTTCCTCTATCTCCGAGGCAAGCGATTCGCTCAGTTCGCGTTTGGCGACGAAGAGCGCCTTGAGCCTCCCGAAGAACCCGGCCTCAGCGCGCGATTTCGCGAGACCAGCTCTGAGCCCCGCCACATCCGCCACGTGGTGTAGTGACAGGGCGGGCTCCCGGCCGCCCTTTGTTGGAGCGGACTCCGGTGCTTCAGGTTCCGCCTCGACAGTAGCCGGTGGAACCTCTGCCGTGGGTCCGGAGACCTCACGTGCGGGCTCCCGCTCAGCCTCTCGCGAAGCCTCTGCCGCAACAGAGGGCTCAGCCTGGCTGGCGCGAGCCTTTCCTGCCGCGGCAGCGTCGGCTTTGCTCTCCGCAGTTGGCGTCGTTTCCGGACGCGCAGGTGCCGCGGAACGGGGAGTTGGTGACTTCCTCAGTACCAGCAGCAGCGCCACGAAGGCGGCTGCGATGAGCAGTGCGTAAACGACTTCCATGACCCATGTGTCTTCAGGGGACAGCGCTCGCGCACTATAGGGACCTCAAGAGACATCCGTCAACGCTGGAATGGTGACGGCGAGGTTTTCGTGTGCTGGAGCCGGTCTCCCTGCACAGGCTGCGCTGGAGACCCCTCGCGCTCAAGCGCCTCGACCCGTTGGGCGGCATCGGTGGTCACGGGTTCGGCGCCAAACGCCGTCCGTTCGGTTTCCAGCGCCCATCTGGCGATTTCCGGCGCGTCGAGGGTGGTTGCCTTCTGGTAGAGCTCGCGCGGGGTAGGATCTTCGCCGAGTCGCAGGCTCCGGCCGGTTCCGCGAACCCACGCCACGAACGCCTTCAGTATCTGCCTTCGATGGGTTACCAGGCTTATCTTCAGTGTGCCTGGTGGCGGGACGGGGCGCTGGAACGGCGCATGGAGCCGAGCCGAGACTCGGATTCGAGTCCCTTCGGGGATCGGAGTGTGTTTTAGCGAGAAACATCCGTCTGAAGCGGTCCGAGCGGAGACTGCGGGGGCGATTCCACCGAAGCTCGGGAGTTGGAGCTCGACGAGGGCGTCGGGTACCGGACGCCCGTCGTGGGCATCGAGAACGAGGCCGCTCCAGCCGTCGCGCAGTGCGCCTTGGCGGAGAACCTGAAGCTCTGGCACTCCGCTGGGCTGGGGAGGGACACCCGGGCGGGGTTGGGTCGAAGCCCGCGGACGGCGCCAGCTTCTGGCAAGCCATCCAACGATTCCAGCCGCGGCAAGTGCCCAGGGCACGTGTCGCCAGGGGCTGGGGGGGGTCACGACGAGCACAATGTCGAGCGCCGCCTTGGGTTTCCATGCGGGGCCATCGGGTAGATACCGATACGTAGCGGCGACCGAGCCCCTGAACGCGTGCGAGCGTGGGGCACTCAGCGTTGCGCGACCGGACACCAAGGGCGCGGTAATCGCTGGAATACCTGGGAGCGAGAGTTCAATCGCCCCGCGCGGTTTAGTCGAACCGACAGCGCTTGCCTGAATGACGAGGGGCTCCTCGTAGACCAGGGGCGCCTTGTGGCGCGAAAGCACAGACAGCGTGACCTCAGCGGTTCGGAGCACGGTGACGCTGGTTCGTGCTGCCTCAATGGAATTCGTGCCGGGTGTACTTGCTGCGAGCGTGGCCGGTCCCGAACCCCGGAGCTGGGTACCCTTCAGCTCGAGGCGCGCAGTCTCGCCAGCGCGGACCATTGTCGAGGCCAGGGGAAGGGGACCTGTGCGTGGGTCCTCCTCCAGAGAAAGAAAGACTGGTATGCTTTCTGTGAGCTCTTCGGCGAGCGCGCCCTGCTGCAGGACCGTGTCAACCAGAATGGTGTGAACGGGCTGCTCAAGCGCGAGCTGTTGTGGAGCGGGCGCGAACCTCAGCGAGATGGCTCGATGCCGGCGATCGAGTGGGATCTGAATACTCGTGGACTGGTACTCGTCGCTTCCGGCGAAGCGCAGGCCAATCGTGGGCTCGACGTCGAGCTGAGGGGCGACCCAAGCGGCGCAGAAACGCCCCTGGGCGTCCGTCGTCACGGCTGCCCGGGGTGCTAGCCCCGACACCGCTGCAGCGCCGCTGCTGGGACAACTCTCCAGCGACCCGCCCAAGACACTGGGGTGCACATTGACGACTGCGCCCGGAAGCGGTTCTCCGCGGTCATCGGTCAACATACCGTGGATCACCACGGTCCCGGTGGTCGCTGTTGCGCTGGCTCGCGCTTGGAGGTGTGCCGTACCGACGACCTTGAGCTCCAGCGTGGGCGAGGCGGAGGCCGGGTGGGTGAGAAGTGCGAGTGCTGATGCAGCAAGCAGCCAGTGGGAGCGCGCCATGGGAGGGGGACGTGAACCAGGTCCAACAAGCACGTGCGGTGGACTCGGAGAAGCAGGGGGCGACCGGGGACCTTGGGCCCCCAACGACGGATTGTACAGCAACGCCGTGAGGTCGGTTCGGTCCGTTCGGGGGGGACTGTGCACAATGGAGAGGAGTCAGGTCGAGCAGGGTTGGTGATCCGACGGGCTGAACGGCCGTGCGCCTGAGTGTTTGAGAGGCTGGCATCACCACTTAGTTTCCGGGCGTTTGGGCCGTCTGTACCTTGGAGGCTCCCACGCCTCTCCACCATGCGGTTCAAGCAAATTCGCATCTCGACGAGACCATACAGCCACTCGGTGCGGTGGGCGGCGTTGCTGCTCGGTGCGCTACTCATCAGCCGCGTTGCCGGCGCCGCTGACTCAGTGCCGAGGCTTTCTAGGCAGCTATTGGAACACGAGGACTTTCGAGTGCGCACCCAAGCAGCGCTGGCACTTGGTGCGAGCGGAAGCGACGGCGCAGTAGATCCTCTCTGCAAGGGACTTGGTGACCAAAGCACGACGGTGCGGGCAGCAGCGGCAGCAGGGCTTGGAAAACTCAAGCGCGGCGGAGAAGACTGTCTCGAGCGACGCCTTCAGACTGAAAGCACCGAATCGGTGAAGGCCGCGATTCGCAAGACTCTGGACGAACTGAGAGGCGAGCAGACCGCGAAAATCACGCCGGAGACTCGTTTCTACGTTTCAGTGGCCGAGGTCACGGACCCGAATGGTCGGGAACTCACCGGGCTCCAGGAGGTCGTTCGCGGCGCGATGATCGAGGCCATGCGAGGCAGAAAGGACGTCGTCTTCGCGCCCATGGGAGAGAAACCCGACGCAAGCCGCAAGCGTCTCAAGGGTCGGGACGACATCAAGGGGTTCTACCTGGCACCCAAAATGACGTCGCCTGAGTACGTTGACGGAAATCTCACCGTGCGACTCGAGTTCGCCATTTTCAGCTATCCCACCAAGGTGCTCAAGGGCATGCTTCCTATCAAGCTCACCGAACAGGGCGGCGGCGAGGCAAGTCGGGCCCGGGAAGAGAAACTGGTTCAGATGGCAGCCGGGCGAGCGATGGAGAAACTGGCAACTCAGATGGAGCGTATTCGATGAGCCGCGCGGTACCGGCTTCGCGTTCCGCCCGCCCCCGGGGAGACAGGGCAGGGTGCCAGCCATGGCACCCGCCGGACAGACTGGCTCGAGGCAACCCCGAGCTTCTGGTCGGAGAGCGAGGAGAGCAGTGATGTCAGAGCCGAAGAGAGACGGCGAGAACGCGAACGAGCAACAGAAACGGAAGCTCCGCAATTTCCTGTTGGATCGGCATTTCCAGCTCAAGTACGCGGGCTATCTCATGCTCATCGCGCTCGTGATTGGGGCGCTCATGGGAACGATACTGCTCCGAACGAGCGGGGCCGTCGTCGATCAGAGCCGCGAAGCAGTCAGACAAGGCGAAGCGGCCGTCGAACGAGGCCAACAGATGCTTGCCGAGAGCGAGAAGGTGAGCGCTGTCGTTCAGATGAACATTGTCAACGATCCGTCCTACGCCAGCAATCCCGCTCTGCGCGAAGCATTTTCCGCGGAGTCAGCGGCCCGCAAGAGCCGCCTGGAGGAACAGCACCAAGCTTTGCGACTCCAGGCTCAGGCCCTGAAGACCCACGCGAAGACGATCAGCGCCGGGCAGCGTGCGCTCCTCATCGCGCTGTTTGGTGCCCTGGCGGTTCTCGTGGTCGCGATTGGACTTGGGGGGATCGTGGTGACGCACCGCATTGCCGGTCCTGTCCACAAGATGAAGAGACAGCTCACGATGCTCGGGGCTGGAAGCCTGCGCAACCCGGGTAGTCTGCGTCGCGGCGATGAGCTCGCGGACTTTTTTCAGGCGTTCAATGATGCTGTGGAACAGATGCGGTGCCGCCAGCAGGAACGCATCGCCAAGATCGACCGTGCTCTTGAGCAGCTAAACGCAGACGACGGGGCCACGCGGGCGACACTCAAAGAGCTGCGGGACGAGTTGAACGCAACCCTGGACGCGTAATCGCCACGAACAACGGGTAGCCCCCCAGAAAGGGAGCCGCAGGCCTGATGTTCAGGCCACTGGGAAACCAGCGCCGCGGAACCGGTCTCTGACGACCCTGCCACCTAGAACGCCGCCTCCGCATACTCGACAGTCCACGAACCGTCGTCGTGAAGGCGCACACTCGCGGCGTCGAATCTCAGACGCTCCACTCCAGAGTCACTGCGATACTTCCGGTTCCAAAGCCGCTCTCCAGCACGACGAATCCGCTGTCGCTTGCGGAACGTCATTGAACCAAAAGCTGATTCCCAAGCAGTGGGACCGCGCGTTCGTACCTCAACGACCGCAACCACCGAACCCCTTCGCGCGACGACGTCCAGTTCCAGCCGCCCCAAACGCAAATTGGTAGCGACGATCGTCCAACCGCGACGTATCAGTTCCGTGCAGACCGCACGCTCAGCAAGCCTACCGCGATCAACGCGACTCAGGCCGGACAGGTTGTCCGGCCGAGGCACTGTGTAGCTCCCGGAGCCGGCTTAGTCGCGACCGTTGGGATCGCCACACATTCCCTCCTCGCAGACCTCGTCGTAACGCTCGCGAGGATTGTACTTCGTACCCTTCCGCACGCAGTACGAGCCTTCCAACTGTCCGCCGGACGAGAGTCCATAGTCGCCAACGAGCTCAAGACAACTGTACCCGTCAGGGCACTCGCAGTAGCGCGCGTTCGCATCAGGCCCCTTGCAGCGGCAGGAACAATACACCGCGTCGTCGTCCTGCCGGTAGCGGCGCTGCCTCGCCACAGGAACCTCAATCGCGTTCCCTGGGTTCGTGACGTCCGAGTCGGGAACGTAGCAGACCCTATTGTCCCCCTCTGCAGGCGGTGTGGTGGCATTCTCGCTTCGGTCGGGCTGTCCGTATGGACAAGATACGCGGCCCTCGAAGTGATTGACGAGACACAGCCGTGTCTCGCACTGGAACGAACGGCTTTCGATGTTGACTTCCTCGATGCCGTAGCCCGCGAAGGTCTTCTGGTACTCGTCCTCTGGGATACACGGGTCACCAACGCCGCCACTTTCGCAGCCAAAAGCCGCGAAACCCAGCGCTATCGTTGCGAGAATCCAAACGGGCGATTCACGTCGTGTCATGGGAGAGTCTGTTCCTCAAGAATAATGCCGGACAAGCGGTTCAGCCGCTGGGATTGGCGTAGGGTAGTCGAGCGAAAACACTGTCGTCAATGCAGATTCGCTGTCAGAGCATTTGGGCGCCCGCGGCAAGAGCGTGACGCGCGAAATAAACCGCCAACACTGGACGAGAGTTCGAACTTGCTGAAGTCCCGTGACCGATGAGCCCGGGATCGATACTATGCATGGAGCCTCGGAACAGCAATTTCGGCTCAGCGTGGGGTGACGACCCAAGGATTGAGGCAGCCCGTGGCTCAAAGCAACGGTGCATCGCGGGAAGGTCGGCGGTGCACCAGGCGCGGAGTCTCTCTCGGATATCACTAGTAAACGGACGGCCCGAGGCAACCAGGGCTGCAGGCGTCACAACGTAGAAAATTCGTTCAACCACATAAACTGCACGGCTTTCCCCACGCAATGCCTCCGTGCCGCTTGACAACGCCATGGCAGGGTATCTAACATCCCGTCGGCCGCGGTAGGTATCTGTTGGTTCTCATTGAGTTTTTCGAGTCTGAGCAGCGTCGGCTCTCATGACGCGAGACCCGACGATTAAGAATTATGTGCTCAATTCACGCCAAAGAGAGAGGGCCCATGTTGCGTATGCGACGAGTCGCAGTTTCTGTTCTGGCATCGGCTGTCCTGTTGGGTAGCGCGAGCTTTTCATCCAGCGCATTGGCGCAGGACGCTGTCGATCTAGACGCTGATGCGCAGCCGCAAGCGTCCGGTGGGCAGCAGGTGGATATCGATCTGGACGAAGGTGCTCCTGCCCAGCAGGGGCCAGTTCAGGCGGGTCAACCCACACCAGCCTTCGTTTCGGCGAAGAAGCTATTCGATAAGGAGAAGTGGCGGGACGCCGCGTCCGGACTGTACGAAGTGGTTACTGGGGCGTCGGGTGACGATGCCGGAAACCAGCAGCTTGCCCAGTACTATCTGGCCATTTCCCTGTATCGCCTGAAGTTCTACCAGGCGAGCTTCTCGATGTTCAGCGTTATCGCTGACAATCAGTACCACCTGAAGTTCAAGGAGACTCTCCTCTGGTTGGCCAAGCTGGCGACACAGCTGCCCGAGCCGGCCGACATCATCGCCCGCGTTGGCAAGTACACGGACGAAGAGGTGGCCCGTTTCGATAACTCGCAGCAGCGGAACCTGTACTGGCAGCTCAACTACATGATGGGCCGCTACAAGTATCGGAACCGGCAGTACCCTGAGGCGATTCGCGCATTCCAAAAGGTCGATCGCCGCAGTGAGTACTACGTGAAGGCGCAGTTCTTCACTGGCATCAGCTACGTCCAGCGTCGCCAGTCGGAGCCCGCAGTCAAGGCGTTCCGACGAATCGAGAAGGCGCTTGAGGAAGGCGTCGAGGGCGTGGAAGACGAGGAACGCATGAAGGACCTCGCCTACCTGTCCATGGCGAGAACCTACTACACCGCGTCCATCCGGCTGGATCCAGAGACGAACGCACCGACCGTCGATGACAAGAGGCTGAGTGCTGCCATCAAGTACTGGGACAAGATCGACGTGGCCAGCGAGTACTGGCTCGACGCGCTGTTCGAGGAGTCTTGGGCATACTTCATGGCCGGGCAGTACCCGATGGCGCTCGGGAATATCCACACCATCCAGTCTCCCTACTTCCCGGCGGCGTTCTATCCCGAGTCGGACGTGCTCCGCGCCGTCATCTACTTCGCCAACTGCAACTATGACGCGGCGTCTATCGTTGTGGCTCGGTTCAACCAGAAGTACATCCCGATCAGAGAGGAGCTTCAGAAGATCCTGAAGCGATATCGCGGTCCGAATCAGGAAGAGGCGTTCTTCAAGTTCCTGGTGAACGTGCTGGATGGAAACGCGGATCTGGATCCGGTGATCAAGCCGATCGTGGAGGCGTCGCTCAGCGACCGGCAGTTGCTGCGCAATATCGAGTACGTCAGGCTCCTCAATGAAGAGATGAAGCGCTTCCAGAAGGCGCCTTCCGGTTTCCAGAATTCGACGTTGGGCAGCCAGATCAAGGACTCCCTCAAGCAGGCGCGAGACATTGCTGTCCGCGATGCCGGTGAGCTCGCGCTCTCTCGCTATGAGCGAAACCTGTCTGACCTCGAAGAAAACCTAAGGAACGGCGAGAAGATTCTGATTGATATCACCGCTGCTCAGCGAAATCTGCTGGATGAAGCGATCAAGCAAGATCAGGTTAGCAAAGCCGATTCGAAGATCTTCGGCGTCGTAGAGCCTGACGAAGAACACGTTCTGTGGCCGTTCAACGGCGAGTATTGGCGCGATGAATTGGGATTCTACCGGCAGGTCGTCGAGTCTGCGTGTGGGAGGTAATAGAATGAACGCTGCAAGAGCGTATACAATGGTAGCTGCGCTGCTCGGCCTCTTCATGGCAGGGCCCGGCGCTTCAGCCAAAGAGAAGGATCAGCCCGGGCTTAGCGACGAGTGCGTGTCGCCAGCGGCGAAGAAGGCGGTTGCGGCTTGTCCCAAGGGGCCGCAGAGCTTCGACATCAAGAAGAAGCGAGCCGTCGCATTCAAGAGCGCGCCACCACCGCGCGAGATGAAGGACCGGAGCGAGGACAAGCCTCGGGATCCTCTCACAGAGATGGCTAGCTCGTTCCGTGATACCCGCAAGACGCGCCTGCAGGCACGTGCTCGCGCCCTCCTCATCACGGAGATCCAAGGTCTTGAGCGGCTATTCGCGCAAACCCCCAAGAAGTCGCCCGATCGGCAGCAACTGATCCGACGTCTCGCTGAGGGGTACGTCGAGCTGGAGAACGCGGCGCTTCGTGACAAGAACTTCTCGGAGGTCGAGGTTCAGAACGTCAAGACGGCGGCGAAGAAGGCAAAGAAGAGGCCGGACGGCGCCAAAATCTCCAAGCTGAAGAGCGATGCCGCCAAGGCGGATCAGATCCTCAAGGTCGCTCGGAAGAAGGCGATTGCCTATTACACGCGGATGAAGCTTGAGTACCCGAACTACTCTAAGCTGGACGAGGTTCTGTACTACCTTGCTTACGAATATGAGCAGGACAAGGACCTGCAGAACGCGCGCAAGGTTTACTACGAGCTAATCGAGAAGGCTCCGAAGTCTCCCTATGTGCCGAACGCCTACCTCGCATTTGGCGAGCTCTTCTTCATCGAGGCTCAGGGGGACCCCAGCAAGTGGGATCTCGCTGGTGGGGCGTACTCCGAGGTTATCAAGTATCCTCCACCTGATAACAAGGTCTACGGCTATTCTCTCTACAAGCTGGGCTACGTTCACTGGAATCAGAATGATCACGTTGCTGCGCTGAACGACTTCAAGCGGGTGATCGACTACGGGAGCAAGTATCCGGACCTTCCAAACGCTAAGCAGCTGGCCAAGAGCGCGCGGCGCGACCTGATTCCCGTCTATGCGGCAAAGGGCGACCCCAAAGCTGCATACGGATTCTTCAAGCCACTGAGTGAGGACACCGGCGGCAGCGACAAGAACACAATCGAGATGCTGAATGACCTCGGGTACGCGTACCTGGACACCGGTCACTACCCCGAAGCCATCGCGCTCTACAAGGATTTGATGGCGCGCGACAAGGGTGACCGGCTGTGCCTGTACCAGAGTCAGATTACGTCAGCCGTATCCGCGATGAACTCCTCCAACAAGGAGGTCATCCGTAAGGAGCTCGACTCGCAGCTCAAGCTGAGTAAGGATTTTGGTTCTCAACAGCACAGCCCGAAGTCGAAGCTGGAGTGCGCCAACAAGACGGCAGAGCTACTCGCAGAGACGGCGATGAGCTGGCACCTGGAGGCCGTGGGTTCTGGTGGTGTCCGTGGTACCGGTGACAAGAACACGATGGATCTCGCCGCGTACCTCTACAAGCAGGTCGCGGATAACTTCACGAGCGCCGACTTCGACAAGTTCTCCTTCCCACGGATTGTGAAGGACGACTGGCCCACACTGTACAAGATCAAGTACGCCATGGCTGACTTGCTCTACTTCCAGGAACGCTGGAAGGATTGTGGCCCGGCCTTCGACCAGGTCGTCGATGAGGATCCGAAGGGTCAGGATGCTGCCGAGGCGGCGTATGCTTCTGTGCTCTGTTACCAGAAGATGTACGACCAGATGTACGCTGGTAACAAGGACAAGCAGACCAAGGGTCTGGGACCGAAGGGGGCGAGCGAGAAGGACCGCGAGGCTCAGAAGGGCGAATGGGAGAAGTTCAAGCCGAAGGAGCTGGATTCCATGCAGAAGGGCATGCTCCAGGCCTTCAATCGGTATGTCTGTTATATCAAGCCCAAGGCGGGCGATACCGAGGCTGAAGAGCAATACATCGACGTGAAGTATGCGCGGGCTCGCACGTACTTCGAGGCGCAGCACTGGGAAGAGGCGGCGATCGGCTTCCGCGATATTGCCCTGCAGCACTCGGACAAGGACGCCGGGATCTACGCTGCGCAGCTCTATCTGGAGGCAATCAACGTTCTCGGGTCCAAGGCTGAGCCGCCTCGGCCGCAGTGCTACGACGACATGGCGGCGGACGTTCCCGCATTCCTGGAGCTGTATTGCAAGGGCGCCAAGTTTGAGGACAACAAGGACCAGTGTCAGCTGTTGACGCGCATCCAGTTCGACGTTCTGCGCCTTCGTGCGCAGAAGCGGGTGGAACTCGCGGATTCGCAGGCGGAGAAGGGCAACTACCGAGAGGCCCTGGACAACTACAAGACTGGTGGGGACGAGTACCTCGACATCTGGCGCAAGTACTGCGAGGGACCTCTCTCCAACAAGGAGAAGCCGTCGCAATGCGAGACTGCGGACGAGATCGTCTACAACATGGCCAAGGCGTATCAGGCCGGCCGTCTCCTGGTGAAGTCCATCAACGCACGTCGAATTCTCTTGGACGAGAAGTATGGCATGCAGAACTCCCCGTGGGCGCAGCGGGCGACCTACGAGATTGGTGGCAACTACCAGGCGATCGCCGTCTACGACAGGGCAGCGGACTACTTTGAGAAGTACGCCGCTGACACGAAGTTCAAGGGTGAGTTTGCCGACAAGGCATTGAGCGACGCCGTAGTCTTGCGGCTCGGTCTCGGCATGGAGAAGGAGGCGATCGACGACGCCGGGAACTTCAACCGGTACTTCGGTGCCAAGAAGAAGGCTGAGGCGGCGCAGATTGCCTTCGCGGTGGCGGCCCACTACGCCGAGAAGAAGGATTGGGGCAATGCAGAGAGGCGCCTTGCCGGCGGGATGGGCCTGATTGATCGGCAGGCGACGATCGACATTCAGGCTCAGGCTCACAGCCTCTTGGGGCACGTCTACACCCAGCAGAAGAAGAACGGGCCCGCCGCTCGCGAATACGGAAAGACTGCGGGGCTGTGGAAGGAGCCCGGCAAGGCAACGGCAGCCATCAATGCAATTCCCGGCGAAGACGAAGGGGCAAAGACTCGGCGTCTCGGTCGAGCACTGGAGGCGGTGGGCGAAGCGCTCTTCTTCTTCGCGGAAGAGCAGCGGGTGAAGCGGGTCGATCCCGTCAAGTTCCCCGAGTACAAGGGCAAGAAAGACAAAGAGGGTATCAACAAGCACATCTCGACCAAGGTGAAGGAGTGGTACGAGAAGAAGTCGAAGGTCATCAAGGAGGTGGCAGAGGAGTACAAGCGGATCGTCGACCTTCAGCCGACGCCGCCTCCGCGCTGGGTCATCGCCTCCGGGTCTCGAGTCGGCGACATGTGGGGTACGTTCGTGAAGGACTTCCGATCCGCCCCGATTCCCAAGGAGTGGGAGAAGGACTACGAGATTCGGACCGCATACTACGGCGCTCTGGACGACGCTTCCGAGCCCTACAAGAAGGGAGCCCGCGGCGCGTATGAGGTGTGCTTGGGCTACTCAGTCAAGTACCAGTACTTCGACGAATTCAGCCGTGCTTGCGAGGAGTGGTTGGCAGACACCTACAAGGCGGAGTTCCACCTGATTGACGAGTTCCGGGGTGCACCGAACCGCGTGAACAGCGCGCTCCGCGAACAGCCTCAACCGCTGCGAATCGGTGGTGAACCCTACGTCGCGGCTCCGACGGCGGCCGATCTGAAGAAGGCGGCTAAGGAAGCCAAGGACGCAAAGAACGAAGAGGCCAAGAAGAAGGACAAAGAGTGAGCGGCTTCGGGCTGCGGCGGTTCAGCCGTCGCAGCCCGGCCTACGCGGATCTCCCAGGAGGAACGGAAATGTTGCGTTTGAAAGTTTTGACAGCAGCCGCTCTCGCTCTAGTGTTTGCAGCTTGCGGCGGCGGTGAGTCTGGGTCGAAGGAAGCTAAGGCGCCAGAGAACCCCAGCGGGAAGAAGACCGGGACTGGCGTTCAAGTCAGCAAAGAGGCGGCTGTGAGGTTCGAGTCGGCTCTGGAGGTCTTCCTCGACTACGACAAGAAGCAGAATTGGACACCGGACACCTGCAAGGAAGTGGCCGGGCTGTTCAAGGAAGCTGGTGTGCAGCAGTTCGAGGCCACGAATCGCCCGTTTGCGGAGGCGATCTACAATGCAGGCCTTGCCCACCAGCGGTGCGGCGAGGACGACAAGGCACGAGAGCGTTTCGAGGCGGCACTGGAAGCAGATGCGAGCTTTCATCGCGCTAAGGCGCAGCTCGTCCTCTACGACTTCCAGAAGACCAAGGATCTGGACTCCGCAATATCCTCGCTCGATACCGTGATTCGGGACGCGAAGTACCAGAACGTGGAAGGGCTAGTTGCTCTTGCAGCTCTGCAGATGGAGCGGGGTAATGGCGACGAGGACCTTCAGGCCGCGAAGCTCAATCTGCAGCGTGCACTTGCTATTGACGACAGTTTCATGCCTGCGTTCAACCAACTCGCCATCTACTATCTAGAGCAGGCGAAGGCAAAGGCGGGCAGCGCTGACGGCAAGTCCCGACGGCGGGGGATGGTGGTCTCCGGGGCGAAGGGCGCCGACGTCAACGCCCAGCAGCTGGATCTGGCCGCACTGGTCGCTTCGCAGGCAATGGCGAAGAACCCCTTCTACGCGCCAATTCACAACACCGCCGGCCTCATTCAGGTGGAATTGCGGAACTATAACAGCGCCGTGCAGAGCTTCGGCAAGGCTCGAAAGCTAGATCCGAGCTTCTTCGAGGCGCACATGAACTATGCGGCGGTGAATCTGTCTTTCCGGGGCTTCGAGGAAGCTCAGAAGGCTTACGAGGCGGCGCTAAAACTGAAGCCGAAGACGTTTGAAGCCCACCTCGGATTGGCACTGGCAATTCGCGGGCAGATGGACATGTCCAATCGGGACAAGCTCTTGCCCAAGGCGACGGAGGAGATCAAGAAGGCTCGGGAACTGGAGCCCAATCGTCCGGAGACGTACTACAACGAGGCCATCCTCGTTCAGGAGTACAAGGCCAAGGGCGTTAATGAAGACCAGGCAGTGAAGGAACTGCTTGCAGCGGCCAGTATTTACGACGATTTCGTGAATCGCGCGAGCGGAGAGCCGGCATTCGCTCCGGCAGTCAAGCGCGCGACGGAGCGTGCTCAGGACGCGCGTGATACCGCTACCTTCATCAAGGAAGGGAAGGCCGCGCGGCTTCAGGAAGAGGCAGACGCCAAGGCGCGCAAGGCCGAAGAAGAGCGGAAGAAGAAGGAAGAGGCTGCACAGAAGAAGGAAGAAGAGCGCCTCAAGAAGGAGGAGGCCAAGCGCGCCAGCGAGGAGGCCAAGCGCCTCAAGGAAGAAGAGGCGCGACAGAAGAAGGAAGGAAAGGCGGAACCAGCGAAAGCGGAACCAGCCAAGGCAGCGCCCGCGAAGGCAGCACCCGCGAAGGCAGCACCCGCGAAGAAGTAGGCCTAGACAGGGATTTCAGCGGTTCCGCGCGTCGGCGCGGCGACCGAGACCCCACGCAGCGCCACCGGCCTCACTGGTCGGTGGCGCTTTCGCGTACTGTGGTACTGAGCGAGTGCGACTTCAGGAATCGATGATGGCGGCGGGAATTGGGGCAAGGCGACCCTAGCGGCGGAACTGGAGTGCTGAGGGCTGTTTATCGGGCGGAACAGTCCGCCAGCCTGAGAAGGCTTGTCCCGACCTACAGACGCCCGCAGCGCCGATCAGCGAATAAGATCCGGCATGCCTCACGCCCGGGCCGCCCGGGGCCGGGGCTTGGGGGGCCCGCGACCTCCTCATCTTGTCGGCTGGACCTCGCGCCCGCCCAGTCGCGATTCGCGGGGCGATTGACCGCCCTATGCACCCGAGGGGCCGGCTGACGGGCTGCGCGACAGCCGGGGGAAGAAATCGATGGGAGGGTGGGGAATTTCTCGGAACCCAGTCGCAAGAGCGGTGTCATTGTGCGCGACTGGTTAGTGGCTGATTGCGGTTGACGACCCCGGAAGCGACCGCGTACAATCACACTGTAATTCGATCGTAAGTTTCTGTGGAGGCTGGAATGGTTCGCTCAATCAAGCTCGCTCTCGTTGCGACTACCGCTGGTGCCTTTGTGTTGATGTCTGCTTCGGCTGCCTTCGCCCAGGCAGCAGGCACGAAGGAGACCTCGGATGGCTATGGGTACGAGTTCGATGACGACCCGCTCAACGCCGGTGGGTTCGGGCCAAACGACGCCACTATTAAGGTAAGGGCGAAGGCTGCTCGCACGATGCTGATCCGGCCCCGGAAGAGCTTCGTTCCGGAGATGCTGAAGTCGGTGGAAAACATCTGACGGGCTGAGTCTCCCCTGAGATAGGCAACCAAGGATTTGAGTGGGGTACGGCTGGTGCCCCTAGCGAAGGACAGAGGACAGGCATGGCAAAGGCTGCACTAACATTCGCGATTTACGCCGGCGACGCGTTGCAACGCCGGGAAATGGTGGCGCAGGACATCGTCAAGGTCGGCAAAGACCCAAAGAGCCACCTGCGCGTGGATGATGAGCTCGCGTCGAGGATGCACGCCGTCATCGAGGTGGCGGGTCCCGACGACATTACGTTGATCGACCTGGGAAACGACCCGGGCACGCTTGTCAACGGCGCCAGCGTCAACAAGTGCAAGCTGCACGTGGGTGATCAGATCCAAATCGGGAACACCCGTATCGTGTTGGAGGCTGCGGAGGCTGCGGCTGCCCAAGCGGCGGCGGCGCCGTCAGCATCAGTGAACCCCTTCGCTGCGCCCGCAGCAGCGGTCAATCCGTTTGCTGCTGGGGCGGCACCGGCGAATCCGTTCGCTGCGGCGAGTGCGGCGAATCCGTTCGCTGCCGCGGCCGGCCCGGTGAATCCGTTTCAGGCCAGTGCCGCAGTGAGTCCGTTTGGGGCGGGTCAGGCGCACCATGCCGTTCCCGATGATGCTCCACCCGGAACCTATACCTACACACTGCTCAAGAGTGGTCCTGATGTCAGTGCTGACGAGGTGGAGCTGCCTCACGTGCAGGCTGTGGAGGTGATGATTCTGTGGGGGACGAACGTGCTTCACGTCTCACACCTAACGCCTCCCCGCAATTTCTATGTCGGCGAGGAGGAAGGTAAGAACTTCGCCTGCGACTTCTTCATTCCGGCTGAGAAGCTCGGCACGACGCGGATGCCCGTGGTGACGGGGGATCGTAGCGGTGTCAGTGTGGTGATTCCGCCGAACTCGAAGGGACACGTTGAGTTCCCGGGACAGCCGCGGATGACGCTCGATGAGGCTCGGCAGCGGGCGCAGCCGAGCCCGGAGGTGAGTGGAGGGCATCAGCTACCTCTGGCGGCCGGCGGCAAGGCAAGGGTAGAGATTGACCAGTTTGTGTTTCAGGTCGCGGCGGTCAACGCTGGAAAGCCGCTGAAGCACGGAGTTGGGGCAGCGGTCGATTGGACGGTTGCTGGCTACTTCGGGCTTTCGCTGGCAGCGGTTGGTGGCTTCGTTGCTGCAATGGCGTTTTTCGTCCCGCCGCTTGGCCTTACGGATGACGAGGACATCGATAAGGACACCCTTCTTCTCATTCAGCAGTATCTGAAGAGTGCTGCAGAGCGCGAGCAGGAAGAGCGCGAGACTGAGCAGATCGCTGAGGAAAACGCTGATAACAAGGAAGGCGGAACCGGCACTCGGGCCAAGGGCGAGGAAGGCTCAATGGGCAATCCGAACTCCAAGGCGACCAACAAGCGCTATGCGGTTCAGGGGCCGAAGGACAATCCGGATCCACACATTGCCCGACAGGCTGCTCTGCGAGAGGCGCGCGAGTTCGGGATGATCGGTCTGTTGAACGCCGGGGCTTCCGGTGATCCGAACGCACCGACAGCGCCCTGGGGTCGGGACACTTCTCTCGGCCAAGACGAAATCAGTGCTCGAGGCAACATGTGGGGTGACGAGATCGGTGACGCATTCGGCGCCGGTGGTCTCGGCCTCTCAGGTATCGGCGAAGGCGGCGGCGGTCGAGGTGAGGGCATCGGTCTTGGTTCGATCGGGACGCTAGGGCACGGAGCAGGCACCGGTACAGGTCAAGGGTTCGGATCTGGCAACGGTCGTTTGGGCGGTTCGCACCGGACCAAGGCACCGCGGGTTCGCATGGGCGCGACCCAGGTGAGCGGCCGGCTGCCACCGGAAGTCATTCAGCGCATCGTGCGTCAGAACTACGGTCGTTTCCGCATGTGCTTCGAGCAGGGATTGGCGCGGAACCCGAACCTCGAGGGGCGCGTGTCGGTTCGGTTCGTGATTGGTCGCGACGGGGCTGTGTCCAACGTGTCTAACGGTGGATCCGACCTTCCCGACAGCCAGGTTGTGAGTTGCGTGGTCAATGCGTACTACGGGTTGAGCTTCCCGCAGCCTGAAGGCGGCATCGTGACGGTCGTGTATCCGATTATGTTTGCGCCGGGCTGATCCTCGCTGGGGCTCGGATTGCGCCGCGGGACGCGCGGTTCCTCTCTGGAGGGGCCGCGCGTCTCTGCGTTTGTGGGGGCGTTCGTGCGACGGGCGCGCACAGGGGGGGAGCGGGGCTGCGCGGCTTGTGGGGGCGGAGTGGCAGCCGCGCAGCCTGAAAATTTCGGTAGGAATTCCGGCGACAAAACGGCAGCGAAGCGGCTTTACTTCGGGACCCGCGTCCGCCTATGCTCGGTCGCCACGTGCAGTAAGGGGCCCCGTCTCGGGCCGAAGTTTTCGGTCTGCCTCGGGGGTTCGCTCAGGCAGATGCACACCTGAGGATCGATGTCCCGGCGCGCAGTCGCCGACCGAACGAAAGAGAGACCTCGCGATGACACTGCGAAGCGTTGTGAAAACCGTCACCTGGGCTGTTGGAAGTTGTTTCCTGTTCACTTCTCTCAGCGGGTGCAGTCGAGACCATATCGAAGCCATCAACCTCGCAAACGAGGGTGACCGGGCGGTAAAGGTCAATGTCGAGGGAGCAATCTCGAAGTATGAACAGGCGTCTCAGTTGGACCCCACTAACCATCGAATTCTCAAGAAGCTCGCCAATGCCTATGAGAAGAAAGAGGATTGGGAGAAGATGGCATCGACGCTTGCTCGGGCAGTCCAGGTAGCACCGGACTATGCGGACTACTGGTTCAAGCGCGGCTACGCCCTGATACAGCAAGCCGACAACGGCAATCCCGAAGCCTACGAGGGCGCCAAGGAGCCACTCAAGAACTGCATTGCGAAGGATCCGAATCTTGCCGAGTGTTATCACTTTCTCGGTCATGCAAGCCTCTGGACCGACGACGTTCAGAATGCGGTAAACAACTACTCCAAGGCAATCGAACACGATCCGACCGTGGCCTACTTCTACCCGCCGTTGGGCGAGCTCTATGTCGTGCTCAAGATGTACGGCGAGGCCGAGAAAGTCCTGAAAGAGGGGAGTCGCATCAACCAGCCGAGTGAGAAGAACAACTCGAATCTGTATGGGATGCACCTGCTGCTGTTCCAGGTGGCGCAAGCCAGGGACGACAAGCCAGGCATGCTTGCAGCCATGGAGAACGCGAACGAGGTGGCGGGTGATGCGCACCCCGAGATCACGTTCAATCTCGGCAGCACGTACGCGGTGATGGATCCGCCACGGACCGAGAAGGCCGCGCAGCTGCTGAAGAACTTCACGAAGCGCGCGTGCCGAGGTCAGGCCGCCGCCAAGTTCAAGGAGCAGTGCGAGACGGCCCAGAGCCTAATTCAGAAGTTGGCGGGTACGGTCAACTGAACTCATTTCGGCCTATTCGGTTTGGGCTTGGGTGGGATGCGGCGCAGGTGTGTGTGTGTCGCATCCCGGGGGCTTGAGTTGGGTGGGTTGACCGCCACGTCTTTTCTATTGCGAATTCTGCGAGCCCAGAGCTAGGGCACATCGCGTCGCACAAGAACCTGTGTGCGTAGCAGTCTCGAATACGCCCGAGGAAGCATGGATCTAGAGCAGCGTCTGAACGAACTGGAAAGCTATCACGACTGGCAGGGACTCGTCGAAACGCTTGAGCAAGCCATCGCCGAGAGAGAGGATTCTGCGGCGAAGGCGGCGTGCCATCTGCGTCTCGGTCGCCTGCTCCATGGACAATTTCTACAAGGCGTGAGGGCACTCAAGCACTTTCAAGATGCCTTCAAACTGAACCCCGCGCTCGCGGAGGCGCTGGCTGAGGCCAGGGCGGTGTACTGGGAGCTTGGGAAGGTGAAGATGGTGCAGAAGCTGCTGGAGCTTCAGCTCAAGACGGCAGAGGGCGAGTACGCTGCCGAGCTCGGTCGTGAGCTCGGAAACGTTCTGTGCGACCTCGGTGCGTATGACCGCGCTGCTGAAGCGTACGCCAGGGCGCTGGGCAGCGCGGTAAGCTCGTTGGCGTTGTCGGAGCTTCTGGCTGACGTTCAGACCGTCGAAGGCGACTGGGAGGAGCGAATATCCGCCATTCTGAGGGCGGCTCATGATTCGCAGGACTCGGACGCCAAGGTCGAACTGCTGGTGCGCGCCTCGCGGCTTGCGGCGCGGTTCGCTCCGGCGGAGCTCGAGGGGCTGCTTCGGCAGGCTTACGTTGTCAATCCGAGCCATGTTGTTGTTGCGGCGCTCTATGAGGGGCTACTGGCCGATCAGGGGCGCGCTGGCACCATTGTGGAGACTCAGCAAGCCATTCTGGCGGAGCGAACGGAGGACGCTGAACGGGCTGCTGCGGCTGCGTACTTCGGGTCGCGTTGGGCAGTGCGTCATCAGAATCCGGACATGGCGGTGCAGTTCCTGGAGGCTGCCTTGCGCCTTGAACCTCGCTATGAACCGGCGTTCGCCTACATTGCTGAGGTGTGGGGGGCTCGTGACGGGGCGTGGGCAAAAGTCGTCGAGATGGGTCGTTCGCTTGCCGCGCTGGTGGAGGGTCCGGTAAGGGGCTATTACCTGGCAACGGCTGGTGCTGCTGCGTGGCGCGGCGAAGGCGACATCATCAAGGCTAGAGGGTTGTTCGCGGCGCTGAAGGAGGTGGCAGAGCATCACCCGATGGTGCTGAGCTTTGAGGAGCAGCTGGGTCAGAAGCTTGACTCTGGGGGCGGAGGTAGCGTCTCAAGGGAGAAGCCAGCCGCCAGCGTGGCTGCTCCAGCGGCCGTCGAACCGTCGAAAGAAGTCGCTCGGAAGTCCGAAGCTGCGGCTGTCAGAGGCGGTCCCGAACGGACCGGCGGCGGGGGTGCTGCGGCGGGAGCTGCGTCGAGCTCGGCGGGCGTTGGCGGCGTTCAGCCTGCAACCGTCGCCGCCGCTTCGCCTGCGAGCAGCCCGCCAGGGCCTGGCGGGGCGCAATCCGAAGCAGCTGTCGCGGAGCTGCGCTTCCAGCTCGCCCAACAAGAGCAGGCGAAGCGGTATCACGAGTACGTGCGCACCCTAGTGGCGCTGGGTGATGCAGTGAGCGACCCCGCGGAAAAGGTGGAGTCGTACTCGCAGGCGGCAGACCTGTACGTGAACAAGTTTGCCAATCAGGCGGAAGCGGTGAGGGTCTACGAGAAGATCATCGACGTTGACCCGAGCGACGCGAATGCGAACCAGTACCTCCGCGAGATGTACGAGAAGAGGCGGGACTGGGAGAAGCTCATTGGACTCAGTGTTGCGCAAGCTGATCGGCTCGACGCCGGTCCGGAGCGATCCGCAGCGTACAAGACCATCGCCGAGCTTGCGACGGAACGGGTGAAGAAGCCGGAGGTGTGTGTCGGGCTGTGGAACGTCGTGCTCGAGAACGACCCATCAGACGTGGATGCCCTGAAGGCACTTGCCCAGATGCACGAGCGCGCCAGGGAGTACGAACGGCTCGCGGACGTGCTGGAACGGCTCGTCGAGGTGACTTACGAGGAAGCCGAGAAGATCAGTCTGCTGACAAAGCTTGGGCAGATCGTTGGGGATCGGCTGAAGGACGACGCTCGTGCGGCTGAGGCGTATCGGCTCCTGCTCACCGTGAGCCCCGATGACCGGCGGGCTCAGGAGCAGTTGAAGCGCCGATACGTGGCTCTTGGCAGGTGGGATGATCTTGAGGTCTTCTACGCCGAGAGCGACAAATGGGACGAGTTCATTCGCGTGCTCGAGAGCAACGAGAGTCGCGCCGAAACGCCAGAGCAGCGGATTGGAATGCTGATGAAGGTCGGCGAGCTCTGGATGACCCAGAAGGGCAAGCCGGACCGGGCGGCGCGAGCCTATGAGAAGGTCCTAAGCCTCGAACCGAACCACCTAGGAGCTGCCGAGCGCCTCATTCCCATCTACGTGGGCGCGAACAACCCGAAGGGGCTCACCAGTGCCATTGAAGTCAAGCTGAGGCACTGCGAGGAACCATTCGAGCGGCTCGAGTTGCTGCGCGAGGTCGCTGGGATCTACGCGGAGCGGCTTCACGACAAGTCCAAGGCGTTTGAGCGCTACTTGGAGGCATTTCGCATTGCGCCTTCGGACCCGCAGAGTCGCGACGATGTCGAACGCGCCACTCGCCTGACGGGGCAGTGGGATGAGCTCATTGGAGCCTATCGTTCAGCGGTTGCCGATGCGGAGAATGCGGGGGATCTCCCGATGGCCTCAGATCTCCGCCTGAACCTGGGCCGGGTGCTGGTTGAGGAGGCCGGCAGAGTCGATGAGGCACTGGTCGAGTATCGAGCGGTGCACGAGGCCGAACCGACCAATCCTATTGCGCTTGAGGCGCTCGAGAAGCTCTATCGGGGGTCAGAGAGGTGGGCCGAGCTGCTGGAGGTCTTTGCCCAGAAGCTTGAGCTGGCTATCGACCCGGAGAACAAGAAGTCCATCCTGTATGACATTGCCGGGCTTCACATGAATCAGTTGGGTCAACCCACCGAGGCCATTGCGACGTATCGCACCGTCCTCGATGACGACCCAGCTGATGGAAGAGCTCTGGAGTCTCTCGATGCTTTGTACCAACAGACTGGCAATTGGGACGAGTACGCGGAGACGCTGCGGAGGCGGATCGATCTCGACGCGGACGCTGCCACACTCATCGATCTCAAGTCGCGGTTGGCGCACACGCTACACGCCCACTTGGACGACAACCAGGGAGCGCTGGAGAACTACCGAGAAATCCTCTTCATGGATCCAGACCACGGCGGCGCCCGCGAAGCGTTGGAAGGGCTGCTGGCCACCGATCTGCGCGGCGAAGTCGCCGGAGTGCTTGAGACCATCTACGAAGCTCGAGAGGATTGGCAGAAGCTAATCGGGGTTCTCGAGATACTCGCCGCCAGCACGGACCAGGAGGAACGTCAGGTCGCGCTGCAGAGGAAGATCGCCGGAGTCGCTGCGCATCACGTCAACGACCTCAATCGAGCCATCGAGGCCGAGGCCAAGGCGCTGGCGACAGATCCCACCCACGAAGATACCCGCGCGGAGCTGGAGCACTTCGTTGAAGACGCCGGAGCGTGGTCAAGACTGGTGGAGATCTACAGTGGAATTGCGTCGCAGCTCAGTGACGTTGCCCTAGCTCGCGATTACCTGATGAGGCTCGCGAGCATCGAGGAGCGACTTGAACACGTGGAACAGGCCGCTGCAGCTTACGAGCGTGTTCTCGAGCTCGATCCCGGCGACGCGGAGGCGCTGTCCGCGATGCATGAGCTCTACTGGCGAACCGAGCACTGGGAGGAGCTGGTGGGGGTGTATCGGCGGCGGATTGAGCTGCTGCGTGGGAGTGAGGACTGCGAACAACTGTACGCCGAGATGGCCAGGGTGTACGAAGAGAAGCTCAGTCGGCCAGACGAGGCGATTGCCGCCTACCGGGAGGTCTTGGCTCTGGATCCGACGAGCGGAGTCGCCCTGGCGGCCCTCGACGGGCTCTTCACACGACAAGGAATGTGGGCGGAGCTCTCCGAGAACCTCGAAGTCCAGATGGGTTTGGTTGGCACTGATGAAGAGGTGCTTCCCATCATGCTGCGGCTCGCGAACGTGCGGGAGTCACGCATGGGTGAGCACGAGCTGGCGATCGAGGGATACCGCCAGGTACTGGATAGAGATCCCGGCAATGCGGAGGCGCTTGGGGCGCTGGAACGCCTCTCACAGAGTGAAGAGCACGCGCTGCTGATCGCCGAGATTCTGGAGCCTTTGTACCGTACGCAGGGCAACCACCAGAAACTAATCGGAGTGCACGAGGTGCAGTTTCAGCGCACCGACGACACGCACCGTCGGGTGGACTTGCTCCATCAGATCGCGGAGCTCTACGAGGACGCGGCTGGCAATACGAATGCCGCGTTTGATACGCTGGCGCGGGCGCTCGCCGAGGACCCGGCGCATGAAGGTAGTCGCGAATTCATCGAGCGGTGTGCACGGGCGACGGGACGTTTCGTGGACCTCGCCCAAGTCTACGAGAGGCTTGGGACAGAGCAGCAGGATGCAGAACTCAGCAGCCAGCTTCTCACCTCGGCAGCGAGAATCTTCGAGCATGAGGTCGGCAATGCCGATCGCGCGATCGGGCTGTTTCAGAAGGTTCTCGAGATCGATCCGGTGAACCTGGAGGCTGCGCAGGCGCTGCAGACGCTCTTCCAGACGACGGAACGCTACGCGGAAATGTCTCTGATTCTGCAACAGAAGGCGCAGATTCTTGACGATTCCGATTCGCAGAAGGACGCATTGTTCGAGGCTGCGGCGATTGAGGAAGACGTCCTCTCCCGCAAGGATGAAGCGATCAACGTCTACCGGAAGATCCTGGAAATTGACCCGGAGGACGTGCGCAGTGTCGACGCGCTGATCGGGTTGTATTTGGGCCTATCCCGCTGGGAGGAGTTGCTCGGTGTCTACTCGAGAAAGGCGGACCTTGTAGTCGACCCCGAGGAGAAGAAGCTCATACTGTATCAGGTTGGCGCTGTGTATGAGCGCGAGCTGGGGGATGTTGCTCGAGCGATTGATACGTATCAGCGTGTATTGGAGCTGGACCCGGACGATCTCACGGCTCTTGGGCGTCTCGACGTCCTCTACCATGCCGCGGAGGAGTGGCAGGAACTGCTGACGATTCTGACGCATGAGTCCGAGCTCACGGCGGATCCAATGGAGGCCGTGAGCTTCCAGTATCGAATCGCTGAGCTCTATGAGCAACGCCTCTCAGATGTCGAGAGGGCAGTCGATCTGTATAGGGAGATCCTCAATGTTCAGCCCGACCACGGTCCGACCCTTCAGGCATTGGAGGGCATCAAGGAAGGTGGTGCCGCGCCGCTGACGGCAGCCTCGGTATTGGAGCCGGTGTATGAGGCGGCTGGCGAGTGGAGGAAGCTTGTCAGCGTGCTGGAGGTCCAGGTGCGGTTCGCGGAGGAACCGTACCTGAAGGTGGAATTGCTGCATCGCATAGCTCGACTTCACGAAGAGAGCTTGCTGGACGCAGCGAGTGCTTTTGGGGTGTACGCGCGAGCAGTCGAGGCGGACTCACAGAATGAGGAGTCGCTTGCTGCACTGGAGCGGCTTGCCTCGTTGATCGAGCGATGGCCTGCCGTGGCTGCGCTGTACGACGCGGAGCTCGACAAGCTTAGCGATGAGCCTGCACGGTTTGTCGAGCTTGGTCTGAGGGTCGCGCAGATCTACGAGGTTCAACTCGAGAACATCGACGATTCCGTCGCGCGGTACCGGCGCGTTCTCGATGCTGAGCCAGAGAACAGAGCAGCACTCGAATCCTTGGATCGGCTGTTTACTCAGTCCGAGCGTTGGGGCGACCTGGTAGCGGTTCTTTCTCGGGAGGCTGAGGTCGGTGACAGCCCGGAGGAGATCCTCGAGTACAAGTTCCGGCTGGGCAGGGTGTACCAGGTGGAACTTGGCGACATCGATCGGGCGATCGATGCGTATCGAGAGGTGATTGGGGCGTCGCCTGAGCACCAGCTAACGCTGGACGCTTTGGAGAGCTTGTTTGCGCAGAACGTCAAGCAGGTCGAGATCGCTGACATTCTCGAACCGCTCTATCAGGCCTCTGGTGAGTGGGAGAAGCTCGCCGAAGTACATGAGGCACAGCTGGCAAACACGAACGATCCCCAGGAACGCTTGGGGATGTACTACCGAATCATGGAGGACGCGGAGGAGCGTCTGATGGATCCGGTCCGCGCTTTCGGCGTCGTCGTACGCACGTTGAAGGAGCAACCGCTCGACGAGCGGGCCGGCGCCGAGGCAGAGCGGCTCGCTACGCTTATGGAGGCCGGCTGGGAACAGCTCGCCAACGCGTATGCCGACATCCTTGGGATCGAAGGTACCGCCCCCGAGGTTCACGGTGCTATTGGCAAGCGTCTGGCCAGGGTCTTCGAGGAGGAGCTGGCAGACGTCACGAAGGCGGAGGAGACCTATCGATACGTACTCACCGTTGCGGAGAACGAGCCTGAGGCGCTTGCAAATCTCGATCGGATCTACGCATCGATGGAGCAGTGGCCAGAACTGGCCGGGGTCCTGGAAGCGCGCGCTGCAGCTTGTGAGGATCCCCAAGAGAGGATCGAGCTCTACAGTCGGTTGGGCGGAGTCTACGAGGATCAGCTGGGCCAGCCTCAGGACGCGATTCGGGCGTTTCGGGTTGTGTTCGACGAGCTCGAGCCCACGAACGCCAATGCGATTGCGGCTCTCGGACGAATCTACGAGGCGACAGAGCAGTGGCAGGCGCTGGCTGGAGTCCACCAGCGAGAGCTGGAGAACGCGGTCGGTGACGTCGAGGAGGCGGAAATTCGTGCGAAAATGGCGCGGCTTTCGGCGGACCGACTCGGCCGAGTCGACGAGGCCATCGAGGGCTGGAAGCGCGTACTCGACCTGCGTGGGGAGGACCCTGAGGCCCTGTGGGCACTGTCCGACCTGTACCAGCGTAGAGGCCAATGGGCGGAGCTCACCGATGTGCTTGAGCGTCATTTCGACATCGCCGAGTCGGACGAAGACAGGGTCAACATCCTCATCCGTCGGGCGCGATTGTTCTCCGAGCAGTTGAATCGGCACGACGAGGCCCTGGAAACCTGGCAGCGGGTTTTGGATATCGATTTCTCGAATATTGCGGCACTGCGCGCCATCGCCCAGATCTGGCGCGAGCGCGGAGATGCGCAGGAATTGGTTGGGGCTCTCCTCGCTATCAACGAGAGAGCGATCGACGCCATTGAACCCGAGGAACAGAAGGCTGTCTATCGAGAGCTCGGCAAGACGTATGGCGACGTGCTCGACCAGAGCTACGAGGCATCGGAGGCATGGACCAATCTCCTCAGAGTCGATTCTACGGACTTTGAGGCGATGGCGGAGCTTGAGAAGATCTACAGGGCAGGGGAACGCCCTGTGGACGTCATCGGTGTGAAGCGGCAACGCGCAGAGGCTCTGCCAGAACCCGAGGAGAAGATCCGGGAGCTGCTGGAGGTCGCCGATCTGTGGCGGAAGGAGGTCGGTGACTACGATCAGGCAACCAGGGACTTCGAGCGCATCCTCGAGATCGATGCGGCGCACGATGGGGCCTTCTCGTCGTTGGAGCGTCTGCACAGCGATGCTGGGCGCTGGGAACCGTTGATCGAGCTGTATCTGAATCGGCTTGAGACTCGAGAGTCGGTGGCGGAGAAGTCCGACCTGCTGAGGCGCATTGCCCGCGTATTCGAGGAGAAACTGGACGACAAGAACCAAGCGTTCGACGCTTTGGTGAACGCTTTTGCCGAGGACTATGGGGACGACGAGTCGGCGCAGTACCTTGAGCGCATGGCTCAGGCAACGAACCGGTGGGGTGAGCTGATCAGCAGCGCCAATGCATGGTTGCAGGAGCAGCAGACGCCGCGTTCGAAGATCCTTCTCTGCCTGCGACTGGGCAAGTGGTACGGCCAGGACCTCGGGCACCCCGAGTACGCGCAGCCTTACTACCAGCAGATCATGCAGCTGGATCCGAACAACGTGCAGGTGCTGCGGCAGATGGCTGCGATCCATCGGATGGGCGCGCAGTGGCAGAAGGTTGGCGAGACGCTCACCCACGCACTGAACGTGGCAGTGGCCAACGAGGATCGGAAGGCGATCCTCGTCGATCTCGGCGAGCTGCTTGAGAAGAACATCGGGGAGATCGACCTTGGGATCAGCCACTACAAGCGCGCCCTCGAGATCGATCCGCTTCATCTGCCTGCGCTGGAGGCACTGGAACGGATCTACGAGGATCGAGGCGAGCACGCCCTCTTGGCGGAGACCCTCGTTGCGAAGGTGAAGGCGCTCAGGGACGGCGACGCTGTGGTTCGCCATCGAGTGAAGCTGGGTGGCCTCTACGAGAACCAGCTGCGCGACCTCGAGAACGGTGCAGTTCAGTATCGTGGCGTGTTGGAGTTGGAGGCTGCGAACCTCCCCGCGCTGCGCGGGTTGGAGCGGATATACACCGTAACCAACGATTGGCCACATCTGGTTGAGGCGTTGGAGAAGCAGCTCGACGTCGTTGAGACGGAGCGCGAGCGGGTGGATGTGCTCTTGAAACTTGCTGAGATTCAAGAAGAACACTTCCTGAAGGCCGACGTGGCTTCCCAGCGGCTGGAGGCTGCGCTCGATATCGATCCGACGGAGGTGCGAGCATATGTAGCGTTGGAGCGCTGTTATCGTCGGCTCAAGCAGTGGCTCGACCTGATCAACACGTATGAGCGGCACATCAACGAGGTTGCCGAGTACGAGACCAAGGTCCAGTTGTACGGTCAGATCGCGCTGGTGTACTCCGAGGAGGTAGGTGACGTCGATCGAGCCATAGACGCGTATCAGCGGATCGTGGATCTCGATGAGGCCAATATCCCGGCCCTCGAGGCCCTGAGTAGGCTCTACGAGAAGCAGGGCGATGCGTCTCGTTCGATCGACGCCATGACTCGGGTCGCCGATCTGACAGCGGACGGGACACAGCGCGTCGAGATGTACTACCGCATCGGGCAGGCCCTCGAAGAGAAGCTGGGTGACCGGGCCCAGGCTCGAGAGCGCTTGGAGATGGCGCTGGACCTGGACCCGACGCACCTGGCAACCCTGGCAGCCTTGCGGGCGATCGCCGTGGATGAGTGCGACTGGGATTCTGCTGCGAAGTATCTGGAGCAGGAGCAGACGAACACTTCGGTGCCGCGGGTCAAGGCGAGGTTGCTCGTGGAGCTCGGTCGGATCCGGGATGATCATCTCGCGGAGCATGAAGGGGCCATTCAGGCATACGAGTTGGCGATTCGGTCCGACGAGGACTGCGAAGAAGCCGCCATGCCTCTTCTCGAGGAGTACGTTTCGGCTCAGCGATGGGCAGAAGCGGAGCCGCTAGCAGAGATGTTGGCGCGCAAGAGCAAGAACCGAGAGCGGCAGGAGCAACACGTTCTCCAGAAGCGATTGGGGCGCGTGCACGCCGCCTTGGGGAACTCCGAGAAGGCACTGAAGGCATATCAGGCTGCGCACCAGCTGGATCTGACGGACCAAGAGACGATTCGCGGAATCGCCGACGCGGCCTTCGAGCTCAAAGAGTGGCCAAACGCGCTCACGAGCTATCAGAAGGTGCTTACTGCGCTGGGCGAAGGAGACGTTGCCGAGCGAACTGACGTCTACTTCCGATTGGGTTGCATAAAGCGCGAGCAGGGGCAGGCCCGGCAGGCGATCAACAACTATGAGAAGGCGCTTGCGCTCAATTCGGATCACCGCCCATCGCTTGAAGCACTGGTAGAGGTGTATGCGCGCAACAACGACTGGAAGCAGGTTGCCGCGTACAAACGGCAGATCCTGGATACCGTCTTCGAGAACGAGGACCGCTATTCGGTTCTGGTCGAACTGGGCGACATCTGGAGCGAGAAGGAGAAGAACTGGCCCAAGGCAATCGAGGCGCTCGAGGAGGCCCTCGAGATCAAGCCAGACAACCACGTCCTGCTGCACAAACTGCTGCAGCTGTACCAACAGGCGGGCGATTGGCAGAAGATGGTGGACACTCTGCAGACAATTGCCGAGATGGAGGAGCGGCCAGAGGTTAAGGCGCGCTATGTCTTCACACAGGCACAGCTGTATCGTGACAAGCTCGAGGATCAGGACCGAGCGGTGGAGCTCTTCAATGAAGCGCTCGACCTGAACCCGGGCTTCCTCGAGGCGTTCGAGCGAATCAATAAGGTGCTCACCAAGGCCAAGAACTGGAAGCAGCTCGAGCGGTCTTACCGCAAGATGCTTCACCGAATCGCTGGGAAGGGCAACACCGACCTCGAGTACAAGCTGTGGCACGCTTTGGGGCTGGTTTACCGAGACCGAATGCAGGTCATGGATGAGGCGGTCGAGGCTTTCAAGATGGCTTCGGCGACGAAGCCAGATGAGACGATGGAGCATCAGATACTCGCGGAGCTGTACGAAGCGCAGGAACGCTACGACGAGGCAATCGAAGAACAGCGGTACCTGCTCAAGAACGATCCGCTGAAGGTTGACGGGTATCGCTCGCTCTACCGTCTCTACCTGTTCAAGCAGACCTATGATGAGGCGTGGTGCCAGGCCGCGGCGATGGCCTTCCTGCACCAAGCAGACGCGGAGGAGCAGCAGTTCTTTGAAGACTATCGTCCGAAGGGGATGCTTCCCGTTACCGGCGTGCTGACGCCGGAGTTGTGGATGCGGGCGCTCTTCCACAAGGACGAGAACCCGTACATCTCGAAGATCTTCGAGTTCATCACCGGAGCGGCGCTCCAGGCGAAGGTGGCCCAGCTGAAGGCCTCGGGGAAGCTTCCGACGCTGGATCCAAGGTTCAAGCACGATCCGGCGACTTCCACGCTGACGTTTGCCAAGACGTTCGGGTGGGCCGGTCATGTGTTGGGAATCGGTGTGCCGGAGCTGTACGTGCGCAACGACGTTGCGGGTGCGATTCTCGCAGTTGCGAACCTCCCGCCCGCATCGGTCGCGGGTCAGACAGTCCTAAGCGGGTATGAGCCTCAGGAGTTGGCCTTCTTGTGTGGCAAGCATCTGACGAGCTACCGTCCGGAGCACTATATTCGGACGCTGTTCCCGACCCAATCGGAGCTGACCATCATGTTCTTCGCTGGGGTGTACTTGGCCGCACCCAAGACTCCCATGCCGCAGGACATGGCTCAGCACATCCGGAGTACGGCTGAGATGTTGGCCAAGTACATGCAGCCGATTCAGGTCGAGCATTTGCGGCAGGTCGTCAGGCGGTTCATCGAGGATGGCGCGAAGGCGAACATCCGGCGATGGATGCAGGCGGTGGAGCTGACTGCGTGTCGCGCAGGTCTGTTGGTCTCTGGCGACCTGGAGATCGCGAAGAAGATCATCAGCCAAGAGCCACAGTTGCCGGGAGACAAGTCGCCGGCCGAGAAGATGCAGGAACTGCTTCTGTTCACCAGCAGCCCCGAGTACGCGGAGCTGCGGCGCGGTCTCGGTCTCGTCATCCGCTAGTGCCGACGGGGGCACGTCGCTGGTTCGTTGCGAAGTGCCCCCGAGCCCACGCGAGCTTGTTTGCAGGTCCTCTGAGCGGTCGCGGACTGGGTCGGGGCTCTGTCCTTCGGAGACATCCGCCCAATCCTACTGCCAAGAACACTCAGGCAGCCTGTGGTGCTGGGTTTCTGGCGGAGTCCCGCGCAAAGCGCAGTGTACCTGGGGTACGTGAGCGCCGGAAGCGCAGCGAAACGAAGCCGGAAGCCGAGATCGGTGGACGTCCTCTCTGACGAGTTCCCGGCGGTAGTGCCGACCGCTCAGAGACGGTAGTCCCGCACGTGTGTTGTTCGTCGGACTGATGGAGGGAGCAACCTGCGCTCAGCGAGACGCGGCGGCAGTTGTCACCGGTTGGGCCAACTTCCCAGGGTGGTCGAAGACGAAGCGGGCGCCAGCTGAGAATGACCACAGTAGATCCGAGCGCCCGGCCCATTCTGGACGCTTTGTGAATACTGTTGCATCAAGGGCCAGGAAGGGCCCGATACCCAAGTTGCTTGCGAAGTACCAATCGCCGCCAACCCGCAGTGCGAGCACATCGATACCGGCGAAGTCGCTCGTCTGGTCGGCGTGGCTCAACTGGAGCCATTGGTAGGTGACGGCCGCCGAGAGCCAGGGGTCGAATCGGGTGCCCTGAACGAGATGGTAGCGAACCTGGGGTCCAACGCCGAACCCTTGGGCGCGGCAGTCCTTGCAGGAATCAGCTGAGGGGTACCTGTGCCATTTGCCTGCAACCCCAAGCGCCGCGTATCGGCTAACCCCGAGGCTCAAATCGCCATCCACCTGCATTCCCTCGTTGACGTAGTCACGTGCGAGGGCGGACTTGGCGAACCTGCCGCGCGGCGCGCTAAACGAGAGGCCGGCTCCGGCGATCACGTGCCCTGCCAGCGAGTCGGCGACGTTGGCGGGTGGGGACGGAGCGAGAGGCTCGTCCGGTTGGTTAGGCGACGCTGCGGAAGCCGGCGCGGCGGCCACGAGTGACAGAAGAGCGGTGAGCGCAGAGACCGTCCTGGACAGCATGATTCGGGTGTTACCACTGATTCGACGTTTGAGGCAGAGCTTTGGCAGACACTCTGGGCGGCTTGCGGCCGGACTCCTCAACGATCGTGGGGGTTACAGAATCGACTGAAGCGGATCGCGAGGCGCCCCGGGAGCCGCACCATTCGGGCGAGCGTTAGCGAACGCACGGAGCGGCCCGCGGTGGGGGGCCGGGCGCCCCTCGCCGTTTCGCGCGTTCTTTTTTGGGGGACGGCGCGCAACTGGTGAGGCCGTCGCCCGATTAATCGCTCGCTATGGAAGACACCACTCAAGAGGTCGAGCCCGTCCAGACCGTCGCGCATCAGGGGCCGTGGCTGGTGGAAGTTGGAAACGTGATGGGCATCGTGAAGTGCGTCCTGCGCTCTGGCGAGCGCGTGGTGCTGGGCAGCGGCAAGGGCGCGGATCTTCGCGTCTCTGACCCAACGGTGAGCGGCCGCCACTGCGAAATCAGTGCCGGGCGCGACGGACTCGAGCTCCGCGATCTCGGCTCGAAGAACGGAGTCTTTGTTGGTGCGGCCCGCGTCGAGCGGGCATGGTTGCGCGCCCAGCCAGCGAGTGTCGTGATGGGATGTAGTACCATCGTGGTTCGCAGAGGAGATGAGGACCTTCTATGCGACGCCGAGCCACTCCCCGGCCTCATCGGAACCTCGAGTGTCATGCGCGGAATTGCGATGGAGGTCAGGCGGCACGCGAGGCTGAAGGCTCCCATCCTGATTCAGGGGGAGTCCGGGACCGGGAAGGACGTCGTAGCGCGAGCAATCCACATACTCAGCGGACGGACTGGCCCCTATCTGCCGCTGAACGTGGGCGCAATCCAGGACAGCATCGCGGACGCCGAGCTGTTCGGACACCGTCGGGGTGCCTTCACCGGGGCAGTATCGTCGCGGCAGGGTGCGTTCGAGCACGCCCATCGCGGGACCCTGTTTCTCGACGAAGTGGCGGAGCTCGCTCCCGCAGTGCAGGTCAAGCTGCTGAGAGTCGTTGAGGATGGCCTGGTGCGCGCGGTGGGTTCCGTTGCGACATCTCAAGTGGATGTGCGGCTCGTGTCGGCGACCTGGGCGAGGTTGCCCGAGCGAGTGGCGCTTGGAAGGTTTCGCGCTGACCTATATCATCGGCTCTCAACGGTTGTGATCGCACTGCCGCCTTTGCGCGCGAGGAAGGTCGATATCCCCGTCTTGTGCGATGCGTTGCTTGCTCGACTAGAAGTCGAGCTGGGGCGAAAGCAGCTGTCGAGCGGCGCGCTTGCTCGTATCGCGGCATACGATTGGCCGGGTAACGTTCGAGAGCTTGGAAGTGTGCTCTACCGAGCGGCGGTCTCGGCGCCAGGCTCCGTCATCGGTCCTGAGCACGTGGCGCTGATGGCGGGCGCCATCCCGGCAAAATGCTGCCTGGGTCCGGCTGACGCACAGGCACTCCTTGCCAAGTACGAGGGCAACATCAGCGCAGCTTCGCGCGCCGCTCGGGTGCCGCGGACCACGTTTCGCGCCTGGCTTCGGCGATCCGGCTAGCACCACTGCGAGACCTCGACTGGGGACGACGCCCGGCGATCCTGGCCGCTGGCTGCGCGGAACCCGGAGCTTCCGGTCCTCAAATACTGGTGTATGTTTCGGTCCGGTGCTCGGTCCCGCTCTGCCATCAACCAGGCTTGTCGGGCGAGCTTTGTGCCAACCTCTTGCAGTAGAACTAGGTGAGGTCGGTCTTAATCACTGGGACTCGCGCCGTCCGATCATTCGGGCCGGCGAGGATTGAGTCACAGAACCCTCGGTCTCCCATACCCATTCATCTCGCGTTCTGGCCGGCTCGTTTCCATCCGGTTGCGTGCGCCGAGCACATGCGGCAGAGTCGATGGGCATAATGGGCGGTTTCCTGTGAGGTTTCCGGAAGACTGGGGGTGGGCATTGTGGCTCGTCGCGCAGCTGGTTCTGGAGGGCTGCCACCCGGCGTCGCAGCGAGGAGAGGCGCGCGAAGAGGGGCTGAACGGGGGAAAGGCGCCCGCAGTGGGGCAGAGCCGTGCCGAGGTGGTGGCTGCGGCCGACCACCTCGTCGTACTTGCTCAGGCAGATGCAAGCGCGAAACCCCAGCTGCTGGGCAGGGCGGCAAACCTTCGGGAGCGACTCTGGCGCCGGGAGCGGCGCAAGGTTGATGCCCTTGAGGCGATCGAGCAACTCGGCTCCATCGCGGAAGGAAGCGGTGAGGTCGCATGCAGCGCTGCGATCGACAAGTCGCTCCTCGAAGCCGAGGTCACCTCGGACCTGGAGGGAGCGTATGGCGCAGTCTACGCAGTAGCGGCGGCTTCGCCCCACCGCGCGTGCCTGGCCAAGGCGGAGCAGGTCCTTTCGGTGTTGGCTGCGTACCGGCCCAACGCCGGTGTGCTGACCGGCTTGGTCCGTCAGGGTGGGGGGGCCGAAACAAAACCGTCATCGGTGGCTCACCACGGGGGGGCGGCTGCTGCGTTGGCGGTGAAGCCTGCTATCCATGCCGCGACCGGAAGGGTCGGCAGGCTCACTCGGGTCGAGCCCTACGGGGCTGTCGAGACCGCGCGAGTCGTGGTTCATCTCACCGAACCGAAGACGTTCGAGATTGGACGAGCACCACCCGACGGCGCAACCGGACCTCGGATCTTCGTGGATCTCGACTCGGTGGTGTACGACGGCCCTTCGGACGTGGACGTTGGGGGACTCGTCAAGCGGGTCCGGCTTGGGAAGCGTCTGGGCGGAGTGCGGCTGGTCCTGGATCTCGAGAAGGAGGCTTTCAGCCATGTCTTCTATCTGCCTGAGCCGTTTCGATTAATCATCGACGTTTCGATGCAACCGCCGCGGACGGAAGGGAAGGAGCAGGGGCCACGGCGGGTGCGTCGAGTAGCACTGGATCCAGGCCACGGCGGCCATGATCCAGGCGCGGTCGGAGCAAACGGTTTGCGCGAGAAGGACGTTACGCTCGACGTTGCTCATCGCGCTGCACCGCTAATCGCCCAGGAGTTGGGGGTCTCAGTCCTTCTCACCCGGGACGCGGACGTCTTCGTTCCACTCGACGAACGAGCCGCGCGAGCCAATGCGTTTCGTGCGGACGTGTTTGTGTCCATACACTGCAACGCAAGCGCGGACGCTGCCGCGCGTGGGGTCATGACGTTCGTACTGGACGAATCACAGGACCCTCTCGCGGCGCACGTTGCTGCGCGTGAGAACGCCGCTTCACCTGCGGCGGCGGCCGAACTCGCTGACGCTCTCGGCAGGGTCATGGAGCCCCGCGGGCTTGCTGAGTCGGTTCGATTTGCGGAGCTACTCCAACGCGCCAGTGTCGCCTCGCTTGCTCCTCAGTACTCGGATGTTCGAGATCAGGGGGTGAATCGAGCTGGATTCTACGTGTTGGCGGGTGCCCACATGCCGGCGGTGCTGTACGAGGTTTCGTTCGTGTCCAACGACGTCGACGAGCAGCGTCTCGGCACTGGTGACTACCGTCAGAAACTCGCGGACGCGATTGTGAATGCGACGCGAGCGTTCCGCGACGGGCATTGAGCGTCGCGACCGAAGGTGCGCTCCACACGTCACCCGCCGAGTGGAGGGCGGATGGTTTCCGGTTGACACAGAGCGTCTACCCACAGTCTGCGAGTGTCTTGCCGTGTTGGCGATACAGCCAACACGTTTGACGCGCGGCGCGGCGCGCCGCGTTGGGTTCGCCGCTGCCGCGTCCGGTTTCGGCAGTTAGCATACGCCTGTCCGGACCGACAAGGCGCCGGCCCGGGGCCGCCCAGGTTGGATGATGCAGCGGAGTGTTGGAGTGGAGCGTCATGTGGGTGAGTGCCGGGGGAGCACTGGTGCAACTGCCCCGGCGCCCTACTTGCGCGAGTCTCCAAGCCGTGGGTCGTGTCGGGGGAGGCTGGTTGCGGCCGGCTTCCTGGCACCATGTGTGGGGATGTCTGAGACCGGTCACCAGAGAGTGGCGACCGGTCTCCGTGGGATGCGACTCGGACTCGGTCGAGGCGGCTGGCGACCCGTTTGCGGCGGGTGGCAACCCTGAGCGCCCGAACTTCATGGGTCGGGGGGTCGGCCTTCGTTGGGGCCAATTGACGCACCAGCGCGAACCGCCTATGCTCACGGGCCCCAAATTAGGGGGGGCCTTGCGGGACGCAAGGCCGGCGCGAGCACAGCATGACGAAGGTACAACTGAAGAAGTTCCGCGAGCTCCTCGAGGCCAAGCGCTGGGAGATCATCAAGCGCGCTCAGCAAACCCTGAGCGAAGACATGTCACTGGATCTGAACGATCTGCCTGACGAGATGGATCTGGCGTCGAGTGAGTATCTCCAGTCGTTCACCTTCCGTCTGCGTGGTCGCGAGAAGGTCTTTCTGGACAAGATCCAGAAGGCGATTGAGCGGATCGACGACGGGTCGTTCGGAGCGTGTGAGGAGTGCGGGGAGAAGATTTCCGTGAAACGTCTCGAGGCGCGACCCGAGACCACGCTCTGCATCCGCTGCAAGGAGGACCAGGAGCGGGTCGAGAAGGACTTCGGCTGAGGTTGGCAGAGGGCGCGGAGGCACAGAGAGTCTCCTGGCCCCTTCTCGTCGTACCGTGGTCTGGCAGTAGACTGCCGGAGAAGCACTCGCGGCCAATCACTTTCCCGACTGCAGGGCGCCTCGCTTGCGAGGTGGCAATGCCTGGAGCGCGCGCGACTACGTGAGCGCCGAAGGGCGCGGGCAACTCAGTGAACGCTTTCGGGCGGGTAGCGCTCAAGGCCGGGGAAGCCAGCGGAGGGGTGATTGGTCGCACCAAGTCATCTGCGACAGGCCATCGGGGGGCGGTATCCGTTCACGCCTTGCTTGGATGACCGGCCGCGATCCGCCTCGCGCGAAGGGGCTGTGCAGGGGGCCATTCGGGCCCTCCCCGGGTGAACGCGTCTGGGGAGTTGGGGCTGCGCTCGGGGCGTCTCGTACCGACGCAAGCTCCGCTCCGATGCTCTCTGCGCCTTCTGCGCGAGACGGCCCCGAACCGGGGTTTCTGGGGCCGTGAACGCATTCGGATGTCGTCGAACGGGCGCATCTTGCCGGCACGCTCGAAGCGATTCGACGCGCCGCACAGCTAGCCCGTCGGCGCTGAGGTGGCCCTGATGCTCTGGAGGGCCTGGGCCAGATACCGGCCAGTATGGCTCTCTGGCTTCTGGGCAATTGCTTCGGGGGGGCCTACGGCGACCAGCTGTCCGCCGCCATCGCCGCCCTCGGGACCCATGTCGATGACCCAGTCTGCGCAAGCGATGAGGTCGATGTTGTGCTCGATGACGACGACCGTGTTCCCAGCGTCTCGGAGCTCGAGGAGGGCCGTTGTCAGCAGTTCGATGTCCGAGAAGTGCAGCCCGGTCGTTGGTTCATCCAAGACGTAGAGAGTCTGGCCGGTTGCCTTTCTCGCGAGCTCCGTCGCGAGTTTGACGCGCTGGGCCTCACCACCCGATAGCGTCGTGGCGGGTTGCCCAAGCCGAAGGTATCCGAGGCCGACCTGCTTCAGTGCGACCAGTCGCTGGCGGATTCTAGGGATTGACTCGAACAAGTCGTGAGCCGCATCCACGGTGAGGTTGAGCGCATCTGCGATCGAAAGGCCCCGATACAGCACCTCGAGCGTCTCTCGATTGTACCTGAGACCATTGCAGGACTCGCAGGTGACGTAGACGTCCGGAAGGAAGTGCATCTCGATCCGCAGGACGCCGTCGCCTTGACAAGCTTCGCAGCGACCTCCCTTGACGTTGAACGAGAACCTTCCGGGCTTGTAGCCACGCGCTCGCGCGTCCGGAAGCCCCGAATAGAGCTCCCGGAGGTGTGTGAAGACGCCCGTGTAAGTGGCGGGGTTGGATCGCGGAGTCCGTCCGATGGGAGCTTGGTCGATGCTGATGACCTTGTCGATGTGCTCCATTCCCTCGATACGTTCATAGGGGCCAACCCAACCGGTTGCACCGTATAGCTCAGCGCGAGCAGCGCTGAGAAGCGTGTCGACGATCAGACTGCTCTTGCCGGACCCACTCACCCCGGCCACGGCGGTGATGAGCCCGAGGGGAATCTCGACCGATAGACTGCGCAGGTTGTGCGCTCGCGCGCCAACGACCCGAAGCACCTTCTTGCCCGGCTTCTTGCGTATCGCCGGGACGGGAAGCTTCCGCTTACCAGAAAGGAACTGGCCCGTGACCGAGCACTCCGCCGCCATGATCTGCTCCGGCGTTCCCTCGGCCACAATCGTGCCCCCGAGCTCGCCAGCACCGGGCCCCATGTCCAGCACGTAGTCCGCCGCCAGGATCGCCTCGCGATCGTGTTCGACAACGAGCACGCTGTTTCCCTTGTCGACCAGCCTTCGCAACGCGGTCAGGAGGCGAGCGTTGTCGCGAGCGTGAAGCCCGATGCTGGGCTCGTCCAGAACGTAGAGGACGCCGACGAGTGACGCGCCGATCTGGGTCGCCAAGCGAATGCGCTGTCCTTCGCCTCCAGACAGGGTGGCGGCGGAGCGATCGAGGGCCAGGTAGTCAAGGCCGACCCCGATGAGGAATCCGAGGCGTTCGGTGACTTCTTTGAGAAGAGGGCGAGCAATTGCTGCCTGCTTTGCCGTGAATTCGTCCTTGTCGAGTAGTTGCTCGAGGAACGCCTTGAGACGGCCGAGTGGCATCGCAGATAGGTCGCTGATGTCCTTGTCTCCAAGACGGACGGCTAGTGCTTCGGGACGAAGGCGCCTTCCTCCGCAGGCAGAACAGGTTCGGTCGATGATGAACCGATGGAGGTCTTCTGGTCCGATGCTGCCATCATCGGCGATCCCATCCTCCAAGTCGTCGACTTCGTTTTGGTCGAGTATCCGTTGGAGGCGTGGAATGATTCCTTCATAGCGCTCGGTGCGTCGACCTGTTCTCCCCTTGGTGGTTTGCCCGTGGAGGATCTCCTGTTGTGTGCTGCTGGGGAGCTCACACCAAGGAACGTCTGGATCCACTCCAAGCGCCTTTACGACGCGGTCCACCTCTGAAGCCGTAGCAACCGATCCTCGTCGCCCAAACGCAGCCACGGCGCCTTCGCGAAGGGTCCGAGTTGGATCGGGTACGACTCGTTCCGGATCGATGACGCTTCTCACTCCCAGCCCGTCGCAGCTACTGCACGCGCCGTGGGGACTGTTGAAGGAAAAGAGCCGGGACTCGAGAGGAGGGAGGGTGATTCCGTGCTCCCAGCAGACGAGCCTCTCGCTCAGCACCAACGGTTCGGTTCCATCGAGGAAGTCGATCAGCACCGTGCCGCTTCCCAGCTTGAGCGCGAGCTCCACCGAATCGGTGATTCGCCCCTTGGAGCCATCTCGTACGATCACCCGGTCGACCACCACGTCGATGTCGTGCAGCTTTGCTCGGTCGATGGTGAGATTCTCTCCGAGATCGAACTGCTCTCCATCGACTCGCACGCGAACGTAGCCTTCGCGGCGCAGTCGCTCGAATTCGGTTCGAAGTTCTCCCTTCTTTTTTCGGGCGATCGGCGCAAGGAGCACTGCGCGCGAGCCATCCGGTTTGCGGAGGATTGTGTCGACGATCTCCTGGACCGTGTACGCGCGCAGCACGGTACCCGAGATGGGACAGTGGGGGGTTCCTGCCCGCGCGAAGAGTAGCCTCAAGTAGTCGGCGATCTCGGTTACCGTACCAACGGTCGACCGCGGGCTCTTTCCCAAGGCCCGCTGCTCGATTGCGATGGCCGGGCTTAGCCCCTCGATGCTTTCGACGCGCGGCTTGGGTAGCTGATCAAGGAATTGCCTTGCGTAGGCGGACAGCGACTCGACATAGCGGCGCTGTCCCTCTGCGTAGATGGTGTCGAATGCGAGTGAGGACTTGCCCGAGCCACTGGGGCCCGTGATGACGACAAGCTTGTCGCGCGGAAGCTCGCAGCTGATGTTCTTCAGGTTGTGTTGGGTCGCGCCGCGGAGCGCCAGCGTATCCATCGGAACCTGCGCATTTAGCACGAAACCGACGGAACAGTTGACTGGTGAGTGTGACTAGGGTCGGTGGGCCGGCCTGATCGTCAACAAGAGGTGGTCAGTCTCTGCTGCAGCTGGTTGCCGAAATGAGGGGTTTCGACTACCGTTCGCCTCGTGCAGCTTGCTTGGAACGACGAGCCGCGTCAGACGTCCCCGAGGATCGGGATAGCGGCGCGCCAGAGGTCGCACCTTTGTCGCAGCGTCTCACGGTGTGCTGAAGACCGCAGGCCACGGGCCCATAGCTCAATCGGTCAGAGCCCCCGGCTCATAACCGGGTTGTTCCTGGTTCGAACCCAGGTGGGCCCACTCGTGCGATCGGTGGCCGACTCCTGAGTCGGCAAGGAGCTTTATAGGCAGTGAAGATTCTGGAGCAGGTGAACGCACTCGAAGGGCTCGTCGGGATCGACGTCGAGCTCAGGATTCTCGGAGAGCGGTACGCTCAAGAGAGTGGGGAGCTCGGCGAGAAGCGGACGCGGGTCGGCGAACTCGAGGAGCGGATAGCGCGAGCCCGCGCAGCCCTTGAAGACATGGAGCGGACCCGCGGTGAGTCAAGTCAGGACTTTCGCCAACTCGGAACCCAGCTCGAGAGATCGCGCGAGAAGCTCTCGCGCTGTCGTAGCGAGCGAGAGGCCAACGCCGTGCAGCGAGAGCTCGAAGAGCTGCGAAAGCTGAGTCGTGATCGAGAGCTTGAGATCCAGAAGCTCTCAGAGTTCGCCAGCCAGGCACGTTCGGACATCGAGAAGAGCAGCGCGGAGCTCGAGGCACTGAAGGTCGAGATCGGCGGATCCGAAGGCGCCGTTGCGGCCAGCCTGGCAACGCTCGAGGGCGAACTCAAGGCGAAGCGCGACGAGCGGCAGTCCTTCGTTGAACGGGTTCCAGCTCAGCTGTATCGGCGCTATGAGCTGATTCGGACGAGACGTGAGCCTGCGGTCTCGCACACGTCCGACGGCACATGCAGCGTTTGCCACATGACGCTCGCTCCCGCGCTGTTTCAGCAGCTTCGTCGGGGCGAAGGCTTTGACCAGTGCCCAAGCTGCAATCGAATCATATACTTCAGGGTCCCGACCAGTATCGAGCCCGGCCCCTGTGAAGACGACTGATGGATTCTCCTACTCGGTAGGATTGTCGACCGTGGTGAGTTGCCGTAGAAGGCAATCGTGAAAGGATGTCCCGTCTGCGGGAGGCTCTATCCGGATGATGCCGGGTTCTGCCCTGTGGATGGGCAGGCCCTGACGTCGGCTACCCAGGCTCCCGTTGCTCCGGATGACCAGGACAGCAGGCTCGGTCAGCTCATTGCGGATCGCTACGAGCTGAGACGCGTCGTGGCTGACGGCGCGATGGGCAGGGTTTACGAAGCCCTAGATCGACTCGACCGGTGCAACGTGGCCGTCAAGATCCTCCACGACAGCGTGGCAGGGGATACGGTCGCTGTGGAGCGATTTCGAAGGGAGTTTCAGGTCAATAGCCTCGTTGCCCATGACTACATCGTCCGCGTCATGGACTTCTTGCCGACTCGTGACGGGGGCTATGCGCTGGTAACCGAGTTCCTGTATGGAGAGGAGTTGTCCGCGACGCTTCGACGCAGCGGCAAGCTGGCGCCCGCGCGGGTGGTGAGAATGCTGAGCCAGGTCGCGTTGGCCCTCGATATCGCGCACGCGAAGAAGCTTGTGCATCGAGACCTCAAGCCCGACAACCTGTTTCTGTGCCAAACGAGCGATGGTGACAACGTCAAGATCCTCGATTTCGGTTCAGTGAAGGACAAGGCACGGGGGGCCAAGCATCTCACCGTAATCGGGACGACCATCGGCTCGCCCTTCTACATGGCCCCCGAGCAAGCACAGGGGCTGCCCACTCTCGATCATCGCGCCGATGTCTGGGCGCTTGCAGTGATCTGTTTCGAGTGTCTTACGGGGCGAGTGCCTTTCTCCGGACCGAATGGTCCCAGTATCTTGGCAAACATCATCCAGCAGGATGCTCCTGCGCCGAGCGCCGTCGTGGCAAAGGGCGATTGGGCGATTCCACCCTCCGTCGATGCCGTATTCGCTCGAGCGCTAAGAAAGAAACCCGACCATCGTCCTGGCTCCGTTGGTGAGCTTGCGGACGAACTCGGGGTGGCCTTCGGCTTACGGGGTACGCATGCTGAGTGGGCGGCCGTGCCGGAGTCGAGGCTCCGAGAACGGATGAACGCTGGGGTGGCGGCGACGGCAGCGTCCGGGGCTTTCCCACAACCCGACCTCATCGAGGAGGGATTTTTTGGTGTGGGACAGGCTCTCGGCGAGGGGCCGACTTCAGATCGTCCCATTGTCTCCAGCTCAGTCGCTCGATCGAAGCCACGATCGGCGGGGGCACGACGCATCCCGCGCGCCTCGGGCGGCGGTGTGGACTCGGCCAGAATGGACCTTCCAGTGCGGAAGCAGTGGCCCCTCCTCCTCGCTGGCATCATTTCTTTCGTCGTGGCATTGGGACTGTGGTTCCTCCTCTAGATCGCTGATGGCGTCGCTAGTCTCGCTGGGCTGGGGGAGTCGCCTCTGACTCGGTGGGCGGGAAGCCAGCGGTCGATGCGCGCGGATTGGTGCCCTTCTATCGTTGTTCATGCTGTCGGTGGGGCGCAGCAGCACTTGTCTCCTGTCGGTGAGCCGCCCACGCTTTCGAACACCACGCACTCGGTTGTTGCGGCACTCGCCACCCGCTCGGTTCTCTGTGCGGGGTGTCTGGATCGGCCTTTCCCGCCATGGTAGGCACGCCCCATGAAGCCCCTACTCGATGCGCCCCGCGCCGCCCGTCGATTCTTCTCGGTGCCCTTGTTGCTGAGGGGGCTGGCCATTCTACTGCTGGTTGGCGGTTGCGATAACGGCGCGGGGCCGGCGACAGGCTCGACCTCTGCGCAGCCGGTCAGCGCTACGGCGGCCGAGGTCCAAGGCGCGGCAAAACACTCAGACTCTGCATTCAGCGTGGAGCTCACCGGTCCGACCTCGGTGGCTGTGGGGGAGCGGGCGTCGTTTGTTGTCACCCTGCGGGCTGGCACTGGGTACAAGGTCAATGCTGAGTACCCTCACAAGTTCAAGACCCAGGAACGGTCGGGGATCACGAGCACCCAGAAGGTCATCGACAAGACGATGGCGACTATCACAAGTGATGTTGCGACCTTTCCCTTCGAGGTCGTCTTGACCGCTCCAGGACAGCACACTGTGGCTGGGCAGCTGGCGTTTTCGGTCTGCACTGCCGAGAGGTGCTTGATCGAGCGGCGGGATGTTGCCGTGAACACCACGGCCAAGTGAGGAGGGCCCGAACTGAGTCGTGGATTGAGGAGGCCACCCACAGGATGCAAAGGACTGTCGCGATTGCCCGTCTGGACTGCTGCCCGTTTGGCATGGTTGGGGGCGGCCAAAAGGCCAACAGCTCGCCCCGGTTCCTCACAACCGAGGTTCGGCGCCGCTCGCGACCTTGACAGTCGCTGGAGCGTCCACCATAGTGCGCCTCCGACTCGGGCGAAGTAGCTCAGCCGGTTAGAGCACGCGCTTCATAAGCGCGGTGTCGTCGGTTCAAGTCCGACCTTCGCCACCGGTACTCAGCGCCATCTGGCCGTTCCTTAGTGAATCGGCTACGGTCGCGCTCGCCGTTACAGTTCCTGCGTCTTTGGCTGAACGACCTGATGCTTTGCTGGATCAGGATTTGCCGTTGGGTCGTGAGCGTGAGAGCAGTGTTCTCCGACCGGTCTTCCCCGAACGCCGAGAAGCATCCGGGGGGTGCGGTGAGCTGCTCTAGTTGTCGCCAAATAGGGTCTGGATCTTCGTGTCCAGCGCCAACGCGATCTTGTACAAGCTCGAGATCGACGGGCTCGACTCGGCTCGTTCGATCTGCGAGAGAAGCGAGATGCTGAGCCCTGTGCGTCGACTCATCTGCTTCAGTGTCAGCTCCTTCTCTTTCCGCGTGGCGCGGATTGTGTCGCCGATGATCTTGTGCAGCTGCTCTTCAGGCGTTCTGGCGAGGCCCTTCTTCCGCATGACGCGGGCAAGGACTTCGCGGAACTCGTCCACGTTGAAGGGCTTCTTGATGTAGTCGATGGCATCGAGCTTCATCGATGCAACTGCGGTGTCCAGATTCGGATGAGCCGTGAAGATGACAACCGCTATGTCCGAGTCGACCGCTCGTATCCGCTTGAGAACCTCGATGCCGTCTAGCTTGGGCATCATGAGGTCCAAGATGATGACGTGGTAGGAATTCTGCCGGATTTCCGGCTCCACCAACGTTGGATCGCTCAGTGTCTTAACGGCGAAACCATCCTTTTCGAGCAGCGTGCGCATGTACTCGCAGATGGCGGGGTCGTCATCGACGATGAGTATCTGAACTGCGGGAACTTCGATCGCCACGAGATTTCCTCCGAAAAACCGATTCCTGGTTTGCAGCGTCGCTAGAATACCATGTCGCGAGCCACGCAACAGCGTACTCTTTGCTCAGAACGGAAAACGGCCAAGTATCCTGCTATCGGCCTGTTGGACGTTCGCACTGGGTTCCGCCGAAGCAACACACAAGACCGTGTCCGGTCGTTTGGCCCGGTCTTCGGAGATGGAGGCGGGAGAGCCCAGAGACAATCGGCGCCCTGAGCAGTGTCCGGGGGTCACTTCGCAAACGCTGGCCCGCTGAGGGACCAAGTGCAGAGGAACCCAGCGAACGCTCACTCGCGGGCTCATGCTGCGATTGACGGGAATTTTGTCGGGGCGGGCAGATTCGAACTGCCGACCTCACGGACCCGAACCGTGCGCGCTACCAAACTGCGCTACGCCCCGATCTCTTGTGGAGGGGGCGGGAGGATGTGCCTTCATGGCGCATCTGTCAAGCGACTCTTTTCGAGCACTTGGTGCTTTCACGAGCGGTCACGGTCCCAGACGCCTCACCTGCCATCGGCCGAGATACCGCTCGGCTTTGTTGGCGCGTCAGAGTGTCCCGGTGTTCGCATCCGAATCAACTTGACGAGCTCTGGTACGGCTTGGAAGAGATCGGCCACAAGGCCGTAATCGGCCAGCTCGAAGATGGGCGCGCTCGGGTCGCGATTGATGGCGACGATGATCCCGGACCCGCGCATGCCAGCCACGTGCTGCATGGATCCGGAGAGTCCCACGGCAATGTAGAGTTTGGGGGCGACGATTCGCCCGGTCTGGCCAACCTGGAGACAGGCCGGCGCATGGCCGGTGTCGCAGAGTGCCCGCGTTGCTCCGAGGGCGCCCCCGAAGCAGTCTGCCAGCGGTCCCAAGACAGCCTCGAAATGCGGACCAAGCGCCTGCCCCCCACTCACGACCACAGGGGCCTCGAGCAAGTCCGGGCGAGTGGAGTCGATGGGGTGGCGAGCGCTCTCTCGCATCCGTCCAGTCGCGCCGCCTGGTTCGATGAACGGGTGGGAGCGCAGCCGCGTCGTCCCTCTGCCGCGTTCGCCGCATCTCGAGAATCTGCTTTCCCGGACTGAGACGACGGTTCGTGAAGCGAGGGACGCGCACCAACCGAGGATGCTCCCACCATGGAGAGCTCTCTGGAACTCGAGGCCATCCAGGCGTCGGCGAACCCCGAGGCAGTCCGCCACGTAGGCCGCGTCCAGCCGCGCTGCAGCTCGCGCCATTAGCTCCTTGCCGGAAGCGGTGGCTGCAGCGACCAACAGGTCGAATTCGCGTCCGACGTCCGCCACCGTGGCGGCAAGCGGCGCACCCCAGTGCTCCTCGGGGGACGGGCTGTCGCAGACGATGAGCTCCGCGACGCCGGCGAGGAGCCCCGATTCCTGGAGTGTCCGAGCATTCTCGCCGAGGGCGAGAACTGCGACTCGCGCGTCGAGGAGCTTGGCGCATTGACGGGCGAATTCGAGCGACGCCTGCGTGGAGCTCAGGTGTCGAGTCGGCGTGGGCGGCTCGGCGACCACCAGAATGGCAGGCTGTCTGGTCATCCGAGCTCTCCGAAGACCAGGGCGAGCTTTTCGACGAGCCGCTCGGGGGTTGATGCGAAGCTGCAGGTTCCGCGACGAGGCGGCAGTTCGAACTCGACGAACGCGAGGTGACACGAGGCGGCTTCCGCCAACTCTTGGAGCGAGCGCACCTGTAGAGGCTTGTTCTTGGCTTTGATGATTGCGGGAAGCGGTGCGAAACGTAGGCCATCCGGGTAGGTGTGGTCTCTCGGAGTATGCGCGGAGTAGACGCTATCACCGGCTGCAATGCGGAGGTCGACGGTCAGTACCGCTGGCAGCTCCACCTCGAAATCGATCGCTCCTCCGTCGAGTTCGCGGCGGGCGTTGAGCGTGCCGTCTCGCATGGTCACTCTGGAACACGCCGCCACGCAGGGCCAATCCAGAAGTTCGGCGAGCTGCGGTCCAACTTGCCCAGAATCACCGTCCACCGTCTGTTTCCCAAGGATCACGAGGTCGGGAGCCTCAGTTCGGACCACCGCTGCGAGCGCTCGGGCGACCACGAGGCCGTCGAGACCGCTATCGTCTGCCTCGATTCGTAGCGCGCGGGAGGCACCCAGCGCGAGCGCGCCGCGCAGTGTCGAGTCAGCATCCGGCGGTCCCAACGTTACGGCGAGGATGTCGCCGAGGCGGTTGCGCGGCGCGCGACCGTCCTCGGTGAGCCGCAGGGCCGTTTCGAGAGCCAACTCGTCGAAGGGGTTCGTCTTCCAAGCAAGCGAGCTCGATTCGATGGTCGTTCTGTCGGCCCCGACGCGGAGCCGGGCGGTGTTCTCAGGGTCCGGAACCCTTTTCAATGCGACGAGCACCTTCACTTCGTGGGACTTCCGCTCAAATTGTGGGCATCTGGCATTGGAGACACGGTCTTGCTGACCCAACGGATCGGGGACCGGCGGGGCCTGTTCCGCGGTTGGCCCGCAAGCCCGTCGGGGTGAGAGTAGCGATTCGGAGAGTTAGGACCCATCGGTTCCGGAGTCAACGAGAAGAGGGCGCTCATGTAGAGGAACGGGGCGTGTGCCCCTCGGCAAGTGCGCATCCAGCGTGTAGGCTCCGCCCCATGCCTTTGGTCACCGACTTTCTCGTTCTGGGCAGCGGCGTTGCGGGTCTGGCTGCCGCGTTGGAGGTTTCGAGGTTTGGCGACGTGACTGTCGCTACGAAGCGCGGTCTTCGAGATACCGCCACGAATCTCGCCCAGGGTGGCATTGCGGCCGTCATGTCCGCGCAGGATTCACCGACGAAACACGCCGAGGACACGCACGCCGCGGGGGCTGGGCTTTGCCACGACGTTGTGGTCGATATCTGTGTGAACGAAGCGTCCGAGGCTATCCGCTGGCTGATGGACGTCGGCGCAGTGTTTTCATCCGATGATGACGGCCTTCGTCTCGGGCGGGAGGGCGGCCACAGCGAACGGCGGATCGTCCATGCTGCGGATGCCACGGGGCGCGAGGTTCAGCGTGCACTCGAGGCCGCGGTTTCCGAGAAGACGAATGTGCGCGTGCTCGACTGGCATATGGCCGTCGATCTGATCACGCTCACGAAGTTCGGGGGGCCGGATCAGTGTGTTGGCGCCTACTTATTGGACGAGAAGACGGGAGTCGTCCATACGGTGCTGGCGCGCTCGGTCATTCTTGCAACTGGCGGCGCTGGAAAGGCGTACCTCTATACCTCGAACCCGGACATCGCTACCGGCGACGGGGTTGCGATGGCGTATAGAGCCGGAGCCGAGGTGGCCAACATGGAGTTCTTCCAGTTCCATCCGACGGTTCTGTTCGAGCCGCGCGCGAAAAGCTTTCTTATCAGCGAAGCGTTGCGAGGAGAGGGGGCGGTGCTCCGACTCCCTGACGGAACGCCGTTCATGAAGAAGTACCATCCTCTTGCCGACCTTGCCCCCCGCGACGTTGTTGCCCGTGCCATCGACCACGAAATGAAGCGGACCGGTTCAGACTGCGTCTTGCTCGACATTACGGCCCGACCGGCGGAGTTCGTGCGCGAGCGGTTTCCCAACATCGTGCAGACCTGTGCGCAGTACGGCATCGACATTACCGTTCAGCCGATACCCGTCGTCCCTGCCGCTCACCACTTGGCCGGTGGGGTGACATGCGACCTGCATGGCCGCTCCAGTCTCCCTGGGCTTTGGGCCGTGGGAGAATGCTCGTGCACGGGGCTGCACGGCGCGAATCGTCTCGCGTCGAACTCGCTGCTCGAGGCCATCGTCTTTGCTCGCCGCGCAGCCGCGAAATTGGGGCAGCTGAGTCGAGAGTGGTGTACTGCCCCTCTGCCTGATGTGCCCGAGTGGCAGACGGGATCGGCCGCATCGAGTGACGAGGCAGTCGTGGTTGCACACAACTGGGACGAGGTTCGTCGCCTCATGTGGAACTACGTCGGCATTGTGCGAAGCGACGCCCGACTCCGCCGCGCGGCGCGGCGGGTGGCACTTCTCGAGGAAGAGACTCGAGAGTACTACTGGAAGCACTTGGTGACCCGTGATCTGCTCGAGTTGCGGAACATCCTCACCGTCGCTCAGCTCGTCATCTCGTCTGCCGCGAGCAGGAAGGAGAGCCGTGGACTGCACTACACGATCGACTACCCAGATACCTCGGCGGCCTGGGCTTCGGACACGGTTGCGAAGCGGGGGGTCGCGCCGCACCTGCGTGGTCGGTGATGAACACCAAACCGCTTGATCTCGTTCACGCCTTCATCTGGACCTTCGGCGTCATCGTGGTCCTTTCTGCTGGCTTTGGTGTGGCTGCGACCTGGACCGCTGGCTTGGTCCGTCACCCCGGCTTCGTGGGGGGCTGGGTAGCCGCCGTCTACGCTGGGGGCGCGCTCGGGGTTCGTCGCCTCCATTTGGAGCCGGGCAGTAGCGTCGCGGCTTTGGGCGTTCGCGCGACAGCACCGAGTCTTTTCGCCTTTGCGGCGCTGCTGGGCGTCATGGTCCACGTACCGGTTGCTACGCTGGCACGCTTCAATGAGATCTGGTCTCCAGCTCCAGCGGCTCTCGCTGCCGAACGAATCGCAGTCGCCGGTGCGGGGCCTGGTGCACGACTGATGCTAGGGCTGTTCTTGCTGGGGGGCCTGGCGCCGATCTGCCAAGAGCTATTTTTCAGGGGGGGGCTGTACCGCGGGCTCTGCAGGACCAGCGGGCCGCGCGCTGCTGCCCTGGTGGTGGGGCTATGCTCTGTGATCGCGAATCCCGACATTCGCGGGTGGCTGCCGCAGAGCATGTTGGCAGGTCTTCTGAGCTATTTGCGGTTGTCGTCTGGGTCTGTTCTGCCGTCGATCGGTCTCCACGTCGTATACGGAACGACCTTGATCTACCTGGACTATCTTGGTCTGATGGGTACCGAGAGCATCCTGGGCTTGAATGCTGCTTGGGTGGTCTCCGGTTGGATTGGCGTGGCGGCCCTTACATACCGGGTGTACCGGGTAGCGAAGGGAAGCCCGGAGTGCGCGCTGGCGCGCGCGGAGGATGGGCGGTGAGCAGAACACAGATTGCTCTGTGCCTCGGTGGCGGAGGCGCGACTGGCGCGATGTTCCAGATTGGCGCGTTGGCGGCGCTCGAGGACGCCGTTACCGGGTTCCATGTCAATGACTTCGACCTGTACATAGGGGCTTCGAGCGGCGCGAGTGTGGCTGCAGCGCTCGCTGGGGGACGTTCGGTCCAGCGCATCTATCGGGCCATTCTCGATCCTGCCGACGACTACTTCCCGCTCGAGAGGCGCCACCTGTTCCGAATGGATCTGACGGGCTGGCGTCGCGCCATTGCGTCGGGCTTCGAGTCCCTGCAGCGCGGTGCGGCCAGCATCGTGAAACCGGGCTACCAACCGCCGTCGGCGACGGTACTCTGGGAGCAGCTCGATCGCGTCTTCGATTCGCTGCCTCCGGGCGTCTATTCGCTGGATGGCTACGAGCGCTTTCTCGAAGATTTCTTCGTTCGTCGCGGTGTTCCGAACAATTTCGCAGCCATGCCGAGGCCGCTGCGTGTGTTGGCACACGACGTCGACTCGGGAGAAAGAGTGATCTTCGGACGTAGCGGATTCGACCACGAGCCCGTGACTCGTGCTTGCATCGCATCCATGGCGTTGCCCCCACTGTTCTCGCCGGTTCGCATCGGGAACCGCTACTACTTCGACGCTGGGGCGGCTCAGGCAGCTCACCTGGCAGCCGCGGTCGAGGAGGGAGCCGGGGTATTGGTCGTCATCAACGCTCTAGTTCCAGTAGTGACGAGCGGCGGCGCTCCGGTGCACGGACGGCGGACCAGCGTTGCTGACAAGGGCCTACTCTGGGTGGCCAGCCAGGCCGAGCGCATCGCGGGCCATGGCGCACTCCGCGAGGCCTTGGGCCGTATCAAGCGCGAGTCGAGCGCCGAGACGATCCTCATCGAGCCCGAAGCGACCGACGGCATCCTTTTCTTGCATAACCCGACGAGCTTTGCGGCCCGGCGTAAGATCCTCGAGTATGCGTATCGCACGACTCGCGCACGGATCGCCAAGTGGATCGACCGAGGCAGCTCGGTGCTCGAGCGCGTCGGATGGGCGATTCGTTCGGCTTCGGGTGAGTCGCTGCTGCCCCCGTCTGCGCCGCCGCCGCCGAGTGATCGTCTGACCTAGATGTTCTGGTGCCGGTTGTCTTTGCCCCTATCCGTTTGCGCCTCGCGTGGAGGACAGGTTGCGAACCGCCTCACGGGGCTCGGACCACTGCGCCGGAGCACACTCGGGCATTGCCGGAGCGGGGAGCGCCTTCAGGGGGGACAGGCGCACAGCCTCTCACGAACCCACGTGGCTTCGGGCTTCGGTGCCTGTTTTGCGCGCGCGCACGGTGGCTCGGGCTCGGACCTCCTGGCGCTCCGCGCGTCCCTTGCTTCGGCGGTGGGGTTTTGGACCCGGGGGCAGTGGTACGGAGCGAATAACCGGGGCCGGCCTGCTCGCGGCTGGAGGGAGTTGCACGCGCGACCGGCCGCGCTAGGCTGGCGTTTCCTGATGAGACCGCATGTGATCGCGCGGCTCTTCGTGCTTGTTGGCTCGAGCCTTGGGGCTTGGGCGTGCGGAGAGCCGCTCCGCGTTGGTGAGCACGTATTGATCGAATACGAGGACGCTGTGTATCCTGCGTTCGTCAAGGAGAAGCGCGGGGCGACTCGGCTCCTGGTGCATTTTGAGGGATGCGACGTGACCTGGGTTCGCGAAGTGAGCGTGGATCGCGTCAAGGGGCGGCTCGCCGATGACGAGGTTGAGCACCCGTATCCCAGGCGTTACGCTTGTACTCCGAAGCAGCCCACCGCCGAGGCCAGAGCAGCAAACAGCCCTTACAAGGTTGGGGACAGGGTCCGCGTGAAGTGGCGAGGCTCGAACTACCCGGCGACGGTGGTGGGTGTTGTCGCAGCCGATCGTTACCTGGTGCACTACGACGGTCACGAGAGCGCCTGGGACGAGACGGTACACATCGACCGAATCGCGGGAGCTCGGTAGCCGACGGTCACGAGAGCGCCTGGGACGAGACGGTACACATCGACCGAATCGCGGGCATTCGGTAGCGGTAGGGGCTCGCGTCGAGCTCCCAAGGCGGCAATAATGTGCCGACATGGCCGACCACCCGTCATCAAACCTTGCCAGCAATCTTCGGGATCTTCGCGAGTCTCGGGGGCTGACCCAGCAGCAGCTAGCCCAGCTTTCGGATGTGCCCCGTCCAACTCTGGCACACCTTGAGTCAGGGGCTGGGAACCCGACATTGCTCGTCATGATGAAGGTTGCTGCTGCTCTGCAGGTTAGCATCGAGCGGCTGATCGCACCGGTGCGCGAACCTCTGCGGCTGTACCCACGAGCGTCTCTTGGGGTGGCGCGTCGCGGCAGGGCGCAGGTGCGGCAACTTCTTCCCGAGCCCGTGCCTGGGATTCGGATGGAGCGACTCCGGCTCGACGCTGGGGCGAGGTTTGACACGGAATCGAGTGCCCCGGGCATGCGGCTCTACTTGGCCTGCGAGGACGGCGAGATTGACTACGAATCCGGTGATGCGGCGTGTTGCCTGAAGTGCGGAGACGTCCTGGTCATCGACTCCGGTTGTTCGGTTCGCTTGAAGAACCGGCAGGAGGGTAGTGCGGTCGTCTTCGCGCTGAGCGTGCCAGCGCCTGCGGGACACTGAGCTGCGCCGTCGGGTTCACCTCTGCTGGCTCGGGACTGCGTTCGAGGCCGCGCCGCCCCGGGCGGCGACAGGTGAGGCGGTGGGGGCCGTGGCCCTACGGCGGAGCGAGGACGAATCCCACCTTGAGACGAGACAATGCACACCGAACACTCAGCCCGTTCCGGTGACCATGGAACTCGTCACGGCCGAAGTCGTGAAACGAAGCGTGCGCATCGACGATTTGCCCTTCTAGGCTGGCGACCAACACGCGCGGACGGGCAGTGCTGCCAAGCTGTGCTAAGAGCCGCGCCCCGCATGAGTCAGACGATCAGAGAGACGCTAAGAAACATCGCCATCATTGCCCACGTCGACCATGGGAAGACGACCCTCGTCGACGCCATGCTGCGACAGACCGGCGTGTTCCGTGCCAACGAGAACGTGCAGGAGCGTGTCATGGATAGCAGCGACCTGGAGCGGGAGCGCGGCATCACCATCCTCGCCAAACACTGCAGCGTGAAGTGGCGGGAGCACACCATCAATATCATCGACACTCCTGGACACGCTGACTTCGGTGGTGAGGTGGAGCGCACGTTGAAGATGGCAGACGGCGCGCTGCTGCTGGTCGACGCGGCTGAGGGGCCGCTCCCGCAGACCCGCTTCGTACTCAAGAAGGCGATTGAACTCGCTCTGCCGATTGTCGTCGTGATCAACAAGATCGATCGGCAGGATGCGCGAGCCGACGAGGTCCTGAGCGAGGTGTTCGACCTCTTCTGTGATCTCGAAGCGAATGATTCGCAGGCAGATTTCCCAGTGATCTACGCGATCGGGAGACTCGGTATTGCAAAGACCGAGCTAACGGACGACTCGGACAACCTCGTGCCTCTCTTCGAGACGATCCTGCAGCGGGTTCCGGCGCCAAGGGTGGACCTTGATGCACCGTTTCAGATGCTAGTTCACAATATCGAACACGACGACTACGTGGGGCGTCTCGCCATTGGACGCATCGTTCGTGGCGAGATCCAGGTCGGCCAGAACGTGGCGCTGGTTCAGGAGGATGGGACAGTCCTGGCCAAGGCCAGCTGTCTCTACTCGTTCGAGGGAACCTCTCGGATCAGGAGCGACGTGGCTCGCGCTGGCGACATTGTCGCCTTGTCAGGCTTGGAGAACGTCCAGATCGGCGACACGCTCGCCGATTCGGAGCGGCCCGAAGCGCTCGAGCGGATCACCGTCGAGGAGCCCACCATCAAGGTCCGTTTCGTCGTCAATACCTCGGTCTTTGCTGGTCGGGTCGGGAAATGGGTGACGAGCCGGCACCTGCGCGCCCGGCTGGAGAAAGAGTCCAAGCGAAACTTGGCGCTTCGCGTCGAGATGACGGACGAGCCCGATACCTTCATTGTGCACGGTAGGGGCGAACTGATGCTGGCCATCCTTGCGGAGACGATGCGTCGAGAAGGCTACGAGTTCGCCTTGGGCATGCCCGAAGTCGTCTCGCGCACGGTGGAGGGCGAGGTGTGCGAACCCGTCGAGCGCGTCGTCGTGGACGTGCCCGACGAGTACGTTGGCGCGGTGACGATGCGACTCGGCGAGCGCAAAGGCCAGATGGTTCGCATGAGCAACCTCGGCTTTGGGCGTGCGCGAATCGAGTTTCGCGTTCCTTCGCGTGCACTCATCGGATTTCGATCCGCCTTTCTGACTGAGACTCGTGGGACTGGTCTGCTCAACACGATGTTCGACGGTTGGGAACCGTACAAGGGACCCAGACTGCGACGCGGCAACGGCGCAATCGTGTCGGATCGTGCAGGCACGGCAACGCCGTACGCTCTCTTTCACCTGCAGCCCCGCGGTGTCCTGTTCATCGAGCCGGGTGCGGAAGTCTACGAGGGCATGATCATTGGTGAGCATAATCGTCCCAACGATCTGGACGTGAACGTGACTCGCGAGAAGAAGCTGACCAACATTCGCGCGGCGGGGAAGGATGAGAACATCATTCTGGCGCCAGCCCGCATCTTGACCATCGAGACGGCGATTGAGTTCATCGACAGAGATGAACTCGTCGAGGTCACTCCCAAGTCGATTCGCCTGCGCAAGGCCATTCTGGACATCAGCCGGCGGCCCCGACGAGACGACGTCTGACGGCGTTCACGGCTTCGAGGTCGAGCAGTCTCGCGAGCTCTCAAAAGCTGGCGAAGGGATCGGACTCCGCACACGTGGGGATGCCCTGAAAAACTGAGCGCGATCCTAACTCCCGTTCGGGTACGAGAGCACTGGAAGCGCAGCGAAACGAAGCCGGAAGCCGAGATCGGCGGGTGTCCTCTCAGACATGTTTCCGGCAGTGGCGCGCAGGTCGGCGCGGGGCACCAGCGGTCGTCCCGCTAGCGTTCGAACGGAGCGCTGCGGCGAGGAACTTCGAAATGAGCTCTGGGGTTTCTTGCAGAACTCCGGCCGCCCCTTGAGGTGCTGGCCGGTTGCCGCATTGGGCCGCCCCAAGAGCAGCAATCGGGTTGACTGCGGCGAAGAATCAACAATCGAGGGAGTCCAGCGGCGACGCGTGGGGGGCGACCTGATAGCCGAGGTCTGCCAGGGCCGCGTCGATGGCACGCAGCAGGCCATCGAGAGAACTGCGGTCTCTTGCCGATATCGCCAATGCGTTGGTTTCCACTTGGAGCGCGTGGCGTTCAGAGTCTTCGAGCTTGTCGATCTTATTGTAGACTCGTAGTCGGGGGATGCTGGAGAGTTCGAGGGCGTCCAGGAGCCGGGTCGTAGTCTCGGTGTGTCCGTGCTGCTCTGGGTCGGCCCCGTCAATCAGCTCGATGATGAGGCTGGACCTGGCTGCCTCTTCAAAGGTGGCGCGAAACGTCACGAGAAGGTCCTTGGGCATATCGCGGATGAAGCCCACGGTGTCAGCGATGACGACGTCGAGGCCTGAGGGGAGGTGCAGACGACGCGTCTTCGTGTCCAAGGTGGCGAAGAGCTTGTCCTCGGCGAGAACTCCGGCCTGGGTGAGCGTGTTGAGGAGCGTGCTCTTACCAGCGTTGGTGTACCCCACGATGGAGACGACGGGGATGCCCGAATCGTCGCGTCTCGCGCGGCGGCGGGAGCGCTGTTTGACCAATTCCTTCAGCTCCCGTTCGAGCCGAGTGAGTCGCTCACGAGCTCGCCTGCGTCCGATCTCGAGCGCAGTTTCCCCCGGCCCGCGCCCGCCGATGCCCCCGGTGAGGCGGCTAAGGGCATCGTCCTTGGCGCCAAGGCGAGGCAGTGCGTACTTGAGCTGTGCGAGCTCGACCTGGAGCTTTCCGTCGCGGGTCGTGGCGCGTTGGGCGAAGATGTCCAGGATGAGCTGGGTGCGGTCGATGATGCGAAGGTCCGTGCGCCGAGCGATCGACGCAACCTGGGTTGCTGTGAGATTGCAGTCGAAGATGAGCGTCTCCACGCCCAGTTCGATGGCGGAGATGACGACTTCCTCGAGTTTGCCTCGACCCAGCACGTATCGAGGGTCGGGCTGGTCACGAAGTTGGATGACCCGCGATACCACAGCGACCCCAGCTGTCTCCGCGAGGCGCTCGAGCTCGGCAAGCTGGGCCTCGGCGCGAATCTGGGCGCCTCTTCCTTTGGCCGAGACGTGAACGACGATGGCACGACCATCCTTCGCCTTGACCTCCCAGGTTTGTGCTTGCCGGGTGAATTCTGCCTCGAGCGACGCGATCAGTTGGCCGAAATCGGGGAGAGGGCTGCCCCACGGCAGCGGCCCTTCGATGTGGAACGCGCTGTCTGACGTGCCGCGAGTTGGCACGTTGTAGGCCCAAGTGAAACTGCGTGGTTCGCCTTCGGCGCTCAGCAGTACCGCAGCAACCAGATCGAGTCTGAGCCGGGTGAGATCGGTGAGATCGTCACGACTCAGTGGCTCGCCAAAGAGATGAGTATGCACCAAGCGGAGGGCTCTGAATCGACCCTGCGCCGCGCGCAGTCTACCGATTTCAGGCAGCAGGAGCCCCGATGCGTCTCCCACGATGACGCGATCCACCTGGCCCGAACGGTGGATCAGCGCCCCCACCTGACGTTTCGTCTCGCGTGAGGCCTCGGCTAGGGAACGAACGAGCTCAGGGGTGACGATGCGTTCCAACGGGACTCGACGTCGAAAGATCCGCTCGAGTGCGTGAAGTGCCTGCGGCGCCAGGCCGGTTTTGTTGCCATCGATTTCCGCCATGCGGGACTGTTCCTGAGGACACCGGGTTCTAGCACAGCCAGCCTGGCGCCGCGTCGCGGTTCCCCCTCGGGACCCCATCGACCGATGCTCCACGCTTGGGAACGAGGGGTTCCGGGCTGCGCCAGCGTGGCGAGTCCCTCGGTGTTTGCTTCAGAGGGACGGGTCATGCCCCCGAGTTCCGGCGGGCTCTCGAGGGCGTTGCGCGGGCCCCTATCGAGCGGTATGAGGCGCTAGCGAGCGAGAACCGCACGGAGCAAGAACGATGAGCGTGGCACGCGGAGGCAGACTCCCTGAACAAATCGATGCAGCAATGGAGGCCCTCAACGCTAGCGTGGACGTGGACCGGGAACTCTGGAGGGAAGACATCCAGGGGTCGATTGCGCACGCGGAGGGGCTGGAGCGCGCCGGGGTTCTGACTCGGGAAGAGTGCGCGACCCTCGTCGGTGGACTCCGGGATGTGGCGCGTGAGATTGAGGCCGGAGAGTTCGTGTGGAGTGTGGCCCGAGAGGACGTGCACATGAACATCGAGGCTAGGCTCACGGAGCTGGTGGGTAGCGTCGGGGGCAAGCTGCACACTGCGCGCTCACGCAACGACCAGGTCGCTACCGACATGCGGCTCTGGGTGCGGCGTCGGGCCACAGAGCTTCTCGATGCAATTCGGGCGCTTGCTGTGACGCTGGTGGACAGGGCGCAGGGCGAGATCGATGTGCTGATGCCGGCCTATACACACCTCCAGCGGGCACAACCGAGTCGCCTCTCGCACCACCTGCTAGCGTGGCAGGAGGGGCTCTGGCGGGACTACACGCGAGTGGAGGATGCCATCCGACGGCTCAACGAATCTCCCCTCGGGGCGGGCGCGGTTGCGGGAACTGGATTCCGGCTCGATCGGGAGGGGGTCGCGCGCGCACTCGGTTTCGAGCGCGCCACCAGAAATTCGATCGACGCCACTGGCAGCCGGGACTTCCTCATGGAAGTAGCGGGGGACATTGCCATCCTGGGGGTGCACCTCTCACGCATCGGGGAGGAACTCGTGCTCTGGTCGAGCCAGGAGTTTGGATTCGTGGAGCTGAGCGATCGCTTTGCAACTAGCTCTTCGATGATGCCCCAGAAGAAGAACCCGGATGTCGCGGAACTGATTCGGGGCAAGTGCGCGGTGCTCATCGGATGCACCACCACTCTTTATGTTCTGGAGAAGAGTCTCTGCTACGGCTACGGGCGGGACCTGCAGGAGGACAAACGCCCAATATTTGACGCATTCGCGGCAGCGCTCCAGAGCCTGCATGCGCTGCGGGGCGCTATCGAGACGGCGCGGTTCGGGAGGGAAAGGATGAATCGGGCACTGGTTGGGGGGCATCTTTGCGCGACGGATCTGGCAGACTGGTTGGCGGGTCAAGGTGTTCCGTTCCGCGAAGCGCATCACATCGTGGGTGGACTCGTGCGCGAGGCGCAGGCAATGTCGGTCGAACTCGCCGATCTTCCGGATTCGACGCTGCTGGCAGCGCATCCTGCGTTGGGGCGTGCCGATGCCCGTGCCGTTCTTGAGCCAGCGGCAGCGGTTGAGCGTCGAGCGGTCCTTGGCGGGCCGGCGCGTGAGCGGGTCGTTGAAGCGATTGCCGAGGCGCGTGCGCGTTGGACGAACCAATCGCCGGGTGGGGCTGGGGCCTGAGGGAGGCGGGTTGTGGCGGCATGGGTTGCATGCATTGGGTGATGAGTCACCGATCCGCTGAGGCGAGGTACGACAAGGGGTTTGTCGGTAGGTGAAGCGTTCCTCTGTGACGCGAGCAACCAGAACACCGACCAGCTGGCAGAATGCCGAGTGCCCTCGGTGCTTGCGCAACCACACTCGAGTTCTGTGCGGGTCGGCGAGCATGTCAGTGCCGCGTGCTGATTGACGCTGCGGTGCGGCCGGGCCAGAGAGGTGGAGCGCTCCACCCGGCGCATTCAGCCGAACCGTCTGGAGGTACACGTCCAAAGCCGCGGGGAGTCCCGGCCCGGTACCGTCTTGCGCAGCAACAGTCGCTGCGAGCGTTGGAGCGAGAGCTACGTGGGTGAGCGAGCGCCGAAGTAACGCCACGGCTCCCCGAGCGCCCGCACTCGGGCCTTGCCCGAGTGGAACGCCGCGCTGTCGTCCACCGCGTGAGGCGGATCGCGGCCGGTTCCCGCGTGGCGCGAACGGATACGTCTGGTGGGGCGTGAGCGAACCCGGTATCCTTTCGGACGTCGTCCCGCCATCGGGCGGCGTGGTTATTGGCTGTTTGTGGGTGACCCAGCGGAAAGCGTCAGAGGTGTAGTGCGTGCAGCTCGACTTCGCGACTCGTGAACTCACGATCAAGATCGTCTACTACGGTCCAGCGTTGAGTGGGAAAACCACCAATCTAGTTGCCCTTCACCGAGCCGCATCGGCGGACTCGAGCGGGCGACTGATGACTTTGGAGACTCGCGACGATCGTACGCTGTTCTTCGACCTGTTGCCGCTCACGTTTCGTGGGCAGGGGCTGTCGGTGCGCCTCAAGATCTTCACCGTCCCCGGCCAGGTGATCCACGCATCGACGCGTCGCCTCGTGGTGCAGGGGGCCGACGGCGTCGTGTTTGTGGCGGATTCTCGGGTTGCGGAGACGGACCACAACACCGAGTCATTCGTGGATCTGCGCACCAACCTGAAGCAGAACGGGATTCGCTTGAGCCGCTTGCCTCTGGTGATCCAATTCAATAAGCGCGACCTCCCCGACATTCGTAGCGGCGAGGAAATCGCCGCACAGGCCGCGGTTGGGCGTGAGCCCGTGTATCTGGCGGTGGCAACCAAGGGTGAGGGGGTTGTCGAGAGCTTCATGGGCGTGCTCAGTCTCACCTGGACCTCGCTGGATGCAGAACACGAGCTCTGTCGGAAGTTCGGGTTTGACGGGGACGCGTTCCTCGACGAGGTTGCCAGGAAGTTCGGTGCGACCTCGTCGAGTGCTCTCGTTGGGGCCTGCGTGGGGGGCGCCACCCGGGTGCTCCGGCCGGAGGGGGGCTCATGACGGCGTATGGGGAAGGGCGTACCCTCGACGAGCTAACCCTTGGGGGTAGTTTTGGCCTTGAGGATCTCGTGAGTCGCGAGAGCCTGGGGGAGCTTGCACAGTCATTCCTCGAACTGTTCGGTGTGTCGCTTCGGATCTACGGCATCAAGAGCGGGCTGTTGGCTGATGCCACTCCCCCGATCGCCGTTCATCGCTATTTTGAGCAGTTCCCCGAGGGCCGGCTGCACCTGTCGGGCGCCATCGAGAGCATCAAGCGCGCCGAGCCTCAGATGGCTGCGAGTGAAGTGATCAACGAATTCACTGGCGCGACCTATCACGTGACGACGTTGGGCTATGATTCGCGGGCCATCGGCCGTGTCATCATCGGGCCGTATCGCGCAAGCACTCTGGAGCGGTTGCCTGAGAGGCTCAGTGCGCAGGTGCCTGGATGCTCCGCGTCCGAGGCTTGGGAGAAGCTGCTTGAGCTCCGAGCACTGGACTCCCTCGAGGTCCAGCAGATCGCGACCTATCTTGGAAAAAACCTGGACCTCATCCTGTTTAGCGGGCATCGAGCTTTGCTGACGAGCAGCATGCACCTGGCATCGGTTCGGGAAAGCTACCACGAGCTTCGCGAAAAGAACGCGAAATTGCAACAAGCATACGACCGACTCAAGGAGCTCGATAGGCTCAAGAGCAACTTCCTCGCTACAGTGTCACATGAGCTCCGAACGCCGCTCACGTCCATCATCGGGTACAGCGAGATGCTGGCCGCAGGAATCGCCGGGGAGCTGTCGGAGGAGCAAGGCGACTTCGTCCAGACTATTCGAGACAAGGGGGAGCAGCTCCTCGAGCTGATCAAGGGTTTGCTCGATCTCTCGAAGCTCGAGAGTGGAACGCTGAGCTTGCGCAAGGCCGATCTCGACGTGGCTCGCCTGATCGAGGATGCGAGCAACACGCTGATGCCGAGCGCGAAGAAGAAGGGCGTCGAACTCGTGACGGTCATCGAAGCTGGCTTGCCCCCGCTCTGGGGAGATCTCGGTCGCCTCCGTCAGGTTCTGCTCAACCTTGGAGAGAACGCCATCAAGTTCACCCCACCCCAAGGAACCATTTCGATTCAGGCGTCGACGTGTGAGTGGCCAGATGAAGACGACGAAGGGATCGACGAGGAGGCGCCGGCGCTTCTGGCTCCAGCGAGGCGGCGGGCCGTGGAGATCCGGGTCGCGGACACGGGGATCGGCATTCCCGAGCACGAACGCCCGAAAGTCTTCGATAGTTTCTACCAGGTGGACGGGAGCTCCACGCGTGAGCAAGGTGGGACGGGGCTTGGCCTCTCCATCGTCAAGCGACTCGTCGACGCACACGACGGCTCAGTCACCATCGCGAGCAACCATCCGAGGGGGTCAGTGTTCATCGTGAGGCTGCGCTGCAAGCCACCGGGCGGTGGATGAGTGTCCCAACGCGAACCGAAGCAAGACGTCGCACGGGAGGGTGAGGCGCCGGCGGGGGGCAGCCGCCTCACTGAGACAACGGCGATCGCTCTGCTTGAACGGGTCTTGACAGCGGGGCAGCGGCAGCCCGGGGTTCGGCACGGGATTGGTGACGACGCCGCAGTCCTGACATCCCCGAGCGCAGACCTGGTTTGGACCGTCGACGCGAGTCTGGAGGGAACGCACTTCGATCTTCGGTGGCTTACCTTGGAGGACGTCGGCTGGCGGTCATTTCACGCTGCAGTGAGCGATATCGCTGCCATGGGAGCGATTCCGCTTGCCGCGCTATCGAGCGTTGCCTTGCCGTTGCGGTCGCCGAGCGAGTCTCTCGAGGCATTCGCTCGGGGGCAGGCCGATGCTGCCCGAGTCTGCGGTTGTCCTGTGGTGGGCGGTAACCTCGCCCGGGCAGGGTCGTGGCAGATCACCACGACCGTTCTGGGTACAGTCGAGCAGCCCTTACTGCGCGCGGGCGGGCGGGCAGGGGACGAGCTCTGGGTCGTCGGCAGGGTCGGGATGGCAGCGGCCGGACTGCGATTACTCCAGCGTGACGCTGCCAGTGCAGCGACACTTTCTGGGGCTGCACGTGATTGTCTTTCTGCGTGGCGGAGACCAAGGGCGCTACTTCGTGAGGGACGGCAGCTGCTCGGACGCGCGCACGCGGCGATGGACGTTTCGGATGGCCTCGCCGCCGACCTGCCAAAGCTTGCGACGGCGAGCGGCGTACGGATTGTGGTCGAGAGCGGCCTGCTGCGAGAATCCCTCCATCCCTCGCTCGTCGAGGTCGCCAGTCAGCTTGGCATCGACGCTCTGGATCTGGCCCTGGAGGGGGGCGAGGACTACGCCTTGATCGGCTGCGGCCGCTCCAAGAATCGTCCGGATATTGCGGTTGCCATCGGTCGTGTCGAGGAGGGGCGGGGCGCCGTGCTTGCTCTCGACTCGCTTACTGCGGTCGAGTTGCGAGGCGGGTTCGACCACCTCGCGACCGCAGGATAGACCCCGATGATGGGTACCGGGCAAAGCCAGAAGCCGATCTACTTGCAGGCGGCCGGCAGCTGAGCGCCCTTGAGCGCAGCACTGACTGCCGAGACGATCATGGCCTGCCCCTGACCCTGCCCGACGAGCATCTGACACGTGGCAGCCGCCTGCTTCATGTAGGTAGCTGTGGGCTCAGGTGCATTCTCGGCGTTCTGACTGAGGGCCGAGCAGCATGCCCCCAGGCTAGCCTTCTTGCCAGTGTACTTGCCCTTGGTGGTACCCGCGTCCACTCCAGCGTCAATGACCGGTTCCTCAGCGACGAGGACCAGGTCTGTGGCAGTAGCCGAGGGCTGGGGGGTTGGCGCAGGAAGGGGAGGGGGTGCCTCGTCTTCCTTACAGCCGCCCAGGGCAGCGAGCAGTGGAAGCGATGCAACAACGGCGATGGCGAGTTTCTTCATGACGGTGCTCCAGTGAGAACTCTGAATTGGCGAACGCGGCGGCACATCCAGCGATGGCAAGCCGCCCGGGTTACCTTTGCGCAATGAACCGTTCGCTGGCCCGCATTCGTGGCCACCCCAGGAAGCGATAGAGAATCGTTGAGTTCCCTAATACTACAGCGAGGGTCCTCAGCGAAAGTCCGCGCGCGACTTCGCAAGTTGGGGCAGACTGTGGCAGGGGTGAATGTGGGGCAGTATCGGACAGCCGACAGCCACGCTGTGCGGCCGGTGTGATCGTCCGCGGCTCGGCGGTTTCCGAGCTGCGGACGCCGAATTCCATCTTGCTGCGACCATGCCCGCTACTGGGGCGCGAGCCAATCGGCCCGGTCGACCGAGGCCACCGCTCTCAGGTCAGCTGCAACCCATCGAGTTGCCGCAATTGAGGCACTTGTAGCAGGCCCCGTTGCGGACAGTGATGTGACCGCATGAGTCGCACACTGGGGCGTCACCCATCATCTCCTCGAGCTGCGCGTCAAGTGCTCCGCGTTTCTGGACATCGATCCTCTGGGGAAGGGACGGTGAAGCGGAAGAGACCTCGGTCTGCGGATTGGGGGGCGATTGTGAAGCGCCCAGGACCAGCTCGCCAGCAGGGACGTCAATCGTGGCTGGAGTCTCCTCAGGCTTGACCTGGGCGAAGTCGTATCGCTTCAGGTACTCCACCCCCAGCACGCGGAAGATGTAGTCAACGATGGAAGTGGCGAACTTGATGTTTGGATGGCCCGACACCACACCATGAGGCTCGAATCGCGTGAAGGTGAACTGCTCCACGAAGGTCTCGAGTGGAACGCCGTACTGCAGCCCCATCGAGACCGTCATTGCGAAGCAGTTCATCAGCGAGCGGAATGCGGCTCCCTCTTTGTGCATATCGATGAAGATCTCCCCGAGGGATCCGTCCTCATACTCGCCGGTTCTGAGGAACACCTTGTGTCCGCCAATGTGAGCCTCTTGCGTGAAGCCGTGTCGCTTTTTGGGCAGGCGGATCCGCTTCCCCTCGGGCCTCGCGAGCGCATCGGGCGCGGCCGCGGACTGCGCGTCGGGGTTCGTCTTGGTGCATTCACACGACGGATTCTCCTTCTCGCTCGTGGTGCTGGTGGACAGCGGCTGGGACGCCTTGCAGCCGTCGCGGTAGAGAGCGACAGCTTTGAGCCCGAGCTTGAATCCTTGCTCGTAGATCTCGCGCACGTCGTCGACTGTCGCGTCGTTTGGCAGATTCACTGTCTTGCTGATGGCGCCGGATAGGAACGGCTGGGCGGCTGCCATCATGCGGATGTGGGCCATGGCTGGTAGAAACCGGTGACCCGTCTTACCGCAGCGATTCGCGCAATCGAACACGGGCAAGTGCTCGCTGCGAAGGTGCGGCGCGCCTTCGATCGTCATGCGGCCGACGATTACGTCGTTTGCTTCTGCGATCTGCGTGGCGTCGAATCCGAGATGCTTGAGAAGCGTGAACCCGGGCTGTCCGAGCTTGGCGTCGTCCACTCCGAGCCTAGTGTAGGCTTCCTTGCCGAGGACCCACGGCGCCAGCGCGAGGTTGAGATCGAATACCCCAGGGATTGCTGCCTCGATGCGGGTCAAGTCCTCGGGAGTGAGCCCGCGCTCTTTCAGGGAGGCGCGATTGACGTGGGGGGCACCAAGCAGCGTGTTGGTACCAGAGATGAACGCGACGATTTCCTGGACCTGCGCCTCGGTGTAGCCCAGCTTCCGAAGCGCAGCGGGCACCGACTGATTGACGATCTTGAAGTAGCCTCCGCCAGCGAGCTTCTTGAATTTGACGAGAGCGAAGTCGGGCTCGATCCCGGTTGTATCACAGTCCATCAGGAGACCGATGGTGCCAGTGGGAGCAAGGACCGTGGATTGAGCGTTGCGAAAACCGTGCTCCGCACCAAGCTCAATGACCGAATCCCAATCCTCGCAGGCTGCGCGCCACAACGCTTCGGGGCAGGCGTCGCGATTGATTGCATGAGCGGCATCGCGGTGCATCCGCATGACTCGGAGCATGGGTTCACGGTTCTTGACGAAACCGTCGAAGGTACCCTTCGATGCAGCAATTTGGGCACTCGTGGCGTAGGCGTGCCCGCACAGGATTGCAGTAAGCGCGCCCGCAACGGCGCGGCCCTTCTCGGAATCGTATGGGATCCCGAGGATCATGAGGAGCGTACCCAGGTTGGCGTAGCCGAGCCCCAGCGGACGGAACTCGTGTGAATGCTTCGCGATGTTCTGCGTAGGATAGGCCGAGAAATCGACGAGAATGTCTTGTGCGATAAAGAATACCTCGACTGCATGGCGGTACCCTTCGACGTCGAACGAATCGTCGTTGCGCAGGAACTTCGTGAGATTCAGGGAGGACAGGTTGCAGGCGCTGTCATCCAGGAACATGTATTCCGAGCACGGATTGGAGGCGTTGATTTTTCCGGAGTTGGGACAGGTGTGCCAGCGATTGATGGTGGTATCGTACTGCACGCCGGGGTCGGCACACGTCCACGCGCTCTCGGCGATCATTCGCCACAGCTCGGCAGCCTCATGGGTGTCGACGACTTGTCCGGTGGTACGGGAGATGGTCTGCCACTTGCCGCCGCCCAAGGCTGCGTTCATGAAGTCGTCGGTGACGCGGATCGAGTTGTTCGAGTTCTGGCCGCTCACGCTTCGGTAGGCTTCCCCATTGAAGTCGCAGTCGTAGCCGGACGCAATGAGCGCCCGCGCCTTGCGTTCCTCACGGACCTTCCATTGGATGAAATCGACGATCTCCGGATGGTCCATGTCGAGGCACACCATCTTGGCGGCCCGTCGCGTCGTTCCACCGCTCTTGGTGGCTCCTGCCGCGCGGTCGAAGACCTCGAGGAAACTCATCAGGCCGCTCGATGTCCCGCCACCCGAGAGCTTCTCCTGCTTGCCGCGGATCGCGCTGAAGTTGCTTCCAGTCCCCGATCCATACTTGAAAAGGCGAGCCTCGCTCTTGACTAGGTCATAGATGGCCATCAGGTCATCCTGCACGGATTGGATGAAGCACGCCGAGCACTGCGGGTGCTCGTAGGCGCCAGAAGTCTCCTCCAGGGACTCGGTCGACTCGTTCCAGAACCAGTTGCCGCCCGACCCCTGGATCCCATACTCGTGAAAGAGCCCGCAATTGAACCAAACGGGGGAGTTGAACGCGCCGTACTGATTGATCAGTAGCCAGGAGAGCTCGGCTTCGAAGGCGTCGGCGTCCTTACTGGACTTGAAGTACCCGCCCGCATGCTCGCCCGCCCATCGAATCGTGTGGGCGATTCGGTACACGACTTGCCGAGCGCTCGTTTCGGATGCAGCGGCGTCGCCATTGAGCCCTGCCTTCCTGAAGTACTTCGATACGGCGATGTCGGTGGCGAGCTGGGACCACTGGGCTGGGACTTCGGCTCCCTCCATCTTGAACACCACGCTGCCGTCCGGGTTGGTGATGATGCTGGTGCGCCTCTCCCAGACCACCTCCTCGAAACCGGTCGCTCCAGGCTTGGTGAAACGACGGGTGATGGTGAGTCCTGACTTCTTGGCTGAGCGGCGTGTTTTAGTCCGCTGATTGGTGTTCATGCCGTTCGGGTCCTGTTCGCCGAAGATCGTGGACTGCGACATCGATGACTGTTCCTCCGAGAATCCGAGATAACGACCCAATTGGATGGTCGTCCGTGGCTGATGGACACACCAAACCCCCTGGGTGGTGCCGGCCTCCAGTTCCGCTGCACCACCTTGGTTATCCCGGCAGTTGGATGGGTTCCCTGGCGTTCAAGCCTTGACGAAATGTTCAGTAGTTCCGGTCCCCCTGTGGGGGGCTGTACCTATGAACAGCGATCTAAGCTTCAATACGGAAGCGCAGGAGTACCCCAACAACTTGGGGTACCGCAACCAAAAACCACAAGGGGTCGGGCTCGCATGCGCTAAGTACCCAAGGCTACTGAACTTCTGGCGCCCCTGAACACAGGAAGTCCACCGGGTATCAACCGAGCCGTCCCCAGTCAATCCACACCTTGTCCGCGTCCGGATCCAGCCATTTTGCAAAGGCTCGCGCCCCAGGTTCGGAATTGGGATCTCGCCACCGGGTACACGGCGTCTTGGATCAGGGCCAGAGGAGACCGGAGGGCAGAAATCAGGCCCACGGGCAAGGTCGCTGACCAGCTCCACGTGCGTTCGACCCAGCAGGCAGTCGCTGGGCTGGTGACCTCTCAGCCCCTAGGCACTACTGCCGGAGACCTGTCTGAGAGGACGCACGCCGATCTCGGCTTGCGGCTTCGTTCCGCTGCGCTTCCGGGGCTTACCTACCCTGCGTACGCTCCGCTCCGGCGCACTCGCGCACTCCGTGCGGGCCGTAGCCTCGGGCTACGGACGTGGCCCTCCGTGGACTCCGTCCACTCCGGGTCTCGCGAGACTTCGCCAGAAACCGAGCTTGACGGGCGGGCTGCCTGAGAGTCTTCGGCGGTACGACTAGGGACGACTACTTCGGCCCGACCGGGGCTTCAGGTTGCGTGGCCGGTTCTCCAGCGGGTCGGAGTGCCTCGCGACGCTTCACGGTGAACCCATTCTCGGGATCAATCACCACCACTGGGGCGAGGTGGCTCAGGGCCGGTGCAAGGGTGCTCGCCGCGCCCGCCACAACGGCGATGGCCTTGTTGCGGGTGAAGAATCGACGCGTCGTCTGGAGCACGGCCTCCGCACTGACCTCCAGTAGCTGCGACCGGTAGTTGTCGTAGTAGTCGGGAGGCAGACCCAGGACGACGAGCGACCCGCTCAGCGATGCCAGTGCGTCAACCGTCTCGGTGTTGATCAGCATGCTGTCTGCCAGGTATCTGCGCGCCGATTCGAGTTCTCCTTCGCTGACGAGCTCGCGGCCGAGACGGTCAACGTGATCGAGAAGCGCGCCGAGGGTCTCAGCGGCCTGCTCGGTGCGAGTCCCGGCACTGAGAACGATGGGCACTCGGCTGCGGGCGAGGGAGCGCAGCCGCGAACCTGTGGAGTATGCGAGCGAACGCTGCTCTCGCACATCGAGGAAGAGCCGACCAGCGACCCCGCCGCCGAGAACCTGATTGGCGACGTCCAGTGCCGGCCACTCCTCCGCGCGCCGTTCGGGGCCGAGGAGGCCGACGAAGATGTCGCTCTGGGGGCTCTCTGGTCTGTCCACGACATAGATCTCGAGCGAGGGCGGCGGAAGCGGAGGAGCGAACGTCGGCGGCTCGGGGCGTTCACCCTTCCACGTGCCGAAAGCCCGCTTCACTTCGGCCGCTACGGTGTCCGGTGTGACGGCACCGGCCGCAACGAGCACTGCGTTCTGCGGAACGAAGTGGGCACGGTGCCACCGTCGACAGTCGTCGAGCCCAACCCGTTCGAGTTCCGTTGGAGTCGCGTCGTAGACAGCGTACGGATGCCGGCTCGTGGGCAGGCGATAGAGCTCTCGGTAGAGCACCATGGCGGCTGCCCATGCTCCGCTCGTCTTGGCCGCGCTCGTCACGCGCTCGATTTCTCGCTGCTTGAGTTTCGCGAACTCGCGGGGATCGAAACGCGGTCGTCTGGCCACGGTCGCAAGAATGTCGATCGCCTCGGGGAGGTGCTGAGTCGGCACGGCCAGGGACAACACGGTGCGGTCGTATGCCGAGAACACCTGCAGAGTCGCGCCGAGCGACTCCGCCTGCTCCACGAGTTGGCGGCTGTTCCACGGGCCGGCACCGCCGTCCTTGAGGAGAGACGCCGACACAGTGCTCAATCCGACGCGTTCACCGTCGGTTTCTGTGCCGGACAGCACAGTTAGCTCGAGCTCCACCAACGGAAGACCGCGACGCTCGACCGTACGAATCTGCATCCCGTTCTCCAGGGACTGATCGACGATTCGCGGGAACGAGACACGGGGCGCTGGGCCGGATTCCGGAGGCGGTTCGCGTGCTGGAGGCAGCGAGGGGGACGGGGGGGCGGAAGAAGTCGTCGCTCGCGCCGATGTCGGCTCGGTGATCGCAGGGCTGCAGCCTGCGTGGAACAGAGCCAACACAACTAGCCAACGCGAAAGCACGGGGCGGTGCTGCGGGATCATTGGGCCTTCTCCGAAGCGGGGCGCGGTTGGGCTGGCAGTACTTCGACCACAGCGGCGGCGTTTGCGGGGAGGTACTTGGCGACGGCACGTTGAATGTCTGAGGCAGTCACTGCGAGGTAGCGATCGAGTTGACGGGTCAAGAGCCGTGCGTCTCCGTAGAAGGTCTCGTACTGGCCGAGCTCCACGGCCCTGTCCAGATTACTCTGGATTCGGAATAGGAAGTACGCGCGGATGCGATTGCGGGCTCTCTCGAGCTGTTCGGCCGAAACGGGCTTGGTGGCGAGCGTCTCGATTGCGGCGTCCAGTCGCTGGCGGACCACGGGCAGCTTCGCATCCTGCGTCAGAAGCACGCTCACCACGAGCGAATCGGGTCCGCGCCGGTCGTAGGTCCAGCTGCTGACTTCACGAGCCCAGGCGCGATTCCTCACAAGATCCTGATGCAGAATGGAACTCTCGCCATCGGTCAGGAGCGTCGAAGCGAGTTCGAGCGCGTAGTGTTCGTCCGTCAGAGTGTCCGGAATGAGCCAGGCGGAGAAAAAGGCAGGGGTTTTTGCATTGGTGTCGACGACCTGTTCGAGCCGCTGGCTGCTGGGGGGGGCAGGTGGAGGCGGAGCAAGGAACGGGGGCACATCCGCGCGCTTGGGGATGTCGCCGAAGTATTGGCGCACGAGATCGGATGCCTCTTCCGCATCGAAGTTGCCCGACACAGTGAGTACGGCGTTGTTCGGGGCGTAGTAGCCGCGGTGGAAGTCGAGCACCCACTCGAACTGGGCGGCGTCCAAATCAGCCATGGACCCAATGGTCGGGTGAGCATAAGGCCAGTACTCTTGGTAGAGTAGCTCGCCCAGCCGGATCATCGCAGGACGATAGGCTGCGTTGGCCACCCTCATCCGATACTCTTCCTGAACGACCCTGCGTTGGTTTTCGAAGTTCTCCTGGGACACGTCGAGCCAGCGCATGCGATCGGCCTCGAGCCACAGCGCCAGGGCAAGCTCGTTCATGGGCAAGACTTCGAAGTAGTTGGTTCTGTCTGTCGAAGTAGTGCCATTGAGCTGTCCGCCGCGAGCCGAGACCAGGGTGAAGTGCTCTCCCTTGGCCACGTTTCGGCTACCCTGGAACATCATATGCTCGAAGAGGTGGGCGAACCCGCTTCGTCCGGGGAGCTCGTTGCGCGAACCGACGTCATAGGTAACGCTCACTGCAACGGTCGGAGAGGTCTGGTCGATGTTCAGGACGACACGGAGCCCGTTGTCCAGGGTGAAACGCTGAATGGACAGCGCAAGCTGCTGCATTGCCTCGCGCGCGGAGTCTTGCGCCGCGGGCGGCTCTTCCGCCAACGCCGGCGCCTCTCCGATGATGAGGGAGACCGCACACGCCATTCCGGCCAGTAATCTCATCGAACCGACATGCATATTCTGCACTTAGCAACGAACCAGCGCCGCGTCAGGTGGCAACAACGCGCGGAAGGTGGACTTTGTCCTACATTGGAGCAGTGTGTCATTCCTGTACGACTCCGCTGGAAACCCGCGGTGAACGCGCCATGATACGCTGCATTCCGGGGCGGGAGTTGCCCACTCGCACATGAAGACCGTTGCCGACATTCAGCCCGGGCAGACCTTCGGGCGTTACGAATTCCTTGTTCCGATCGCGCAAGGGGGGATGGCGAGTGTATGGGCAGCGAGACTGAAGGGCTCGCGAGGCTTCAGCAAGACTGTGGCCGTCAAGACGATGCTCCCCATCGTCTCGGAAGAGCCTCAGTTCGAGCAGATGTTTCTGGATGAAGCCGCGATCGCGTCCAGGATTCGTCATCCCCACGTGGCTGAGATACTGGATCTCGGCGAGCAGGATAACCTCCTGTATCTCGTGATGGAGTTGGTGGACGGGGAGCCCCTTAGCGCGATCCGTTGGCTTGCGAGCAAGCAGGGGGGGGTCCCACTGCCGATTGGCGTGAAGATCATCGTGGATGCGTGCAGTGGTCTCCATGCGGTCCACGAGCTCAAGGATGAGTTCGGGGAGCCGGTGGGTCTTGTTCACCGCGACATTTCCCCTCAGAACATACTCGTGGGCTACGACGGGCTGGTGAAGCTCGTGGACTTCGGGGTTGCCAAGGCGGCGGGGCGCACTGCTCAGAACACCAGCGTCGGAGAAGTCAAGGGCAAGCCCCCGTATATGTCGCCGGAACAGGCCCTTGGGATGGTCGTCGATCGGCGTACCGATCTGTTTGCGATGGGGATCGTCCTCTACCAGGTCACGACGGGGAAGCATCCGCTGCGTGGTGAGACCGACATCGCGACCTTGCAGAACATCATCTCCGATCGACCGGTGATGCCACCGAGTCAGCATGTGCGGGGGTATCCGCCTGCGCTCGAAGCCATCGTGCTTCGAGCGCTGAATCGGGATCCCGCGAAACGATTCCAGACCGCATGCGAGATGGGGGCAGCCCTCGAGGAGCTGTTCATTGACGGTGAGCTGCCGCGCGTGCGGGCAGAGGACATCGGCAAGTACCTGTCTCAACTCTTCGGCGAAGCCGGTGAGGAGCGACGCGGTGCATTGCGCGCTGCGATCCGGTTGGCGGACGAGCGGGCGTTCGGTGCACAGAACGAGCCAAGGCGCGAGGGCGTTCCGGAGGATGAGCAGCTCCGAACGACCGTGACGCGTCCAGGGTTGGAGGGTGCTCCAGATGACTCGGGGTCTTTGCTCGGAGCTGTCACGCGCAATCCTTTGGATGCAGAACTGGGCGGCGGCGTAGCGTCCCGCTGGCTGGGTCGGCGTTCGCCGTACTTGATCGCGACTCTCGCAGCACTGGTCTTGGGAGCGGTGATGGTCGGGGTCTTGGGTACGCACGGACTCGGGCAGCCCGCGGCTGCCGTCCGCGCCGAGGATCCCGCCAACCATCCTCGCGTAGCAGCTCCAGCCGTGGTCCCCCATTCGGTGTCTACTCCCGCGGCGACTGCGGAGGAGACGATGCATGCCAACCCCAGTATCGCCCCTGCGGCCAGTGCCGCTCAGGACGTGGCGTCGTTGGCAGCATCCAAGCGAACGCAGCGCACGAAGCCAGATCCGACGCCGCCGCCGCAAAGGAGCAGCAGCACGGCTCCGGTTCCCACTCCGCTCGCCAGTGAGTTTGTCCCGCCGCCGCTTCCGAACCCGGGCTTCTGATTCCGGGGGGTCAGAGCGGTTGGCGATGCTCGTCGAGGTAGTAGTCCACCAGCCGCTGGCTTTCCAACGTTTGCGCAAGGACACCGACCCGGGCTGTGTCAGCCGGAAACACACTCATCGCGCGCGTCGTTTCGGAGGAAACGAACGGAGCGGAAAGGGCGACTGGCAGTCGAGTGGTCCCCTCGGGGTTCGGGTGCGTCGCGAGTACGAAGCCCCAATCGCCGAAGCTTGGCACGAAGGCATGATACGGGCTGACGGTGAATCCAGCTGCCTCGAGGGTAGTGACCACGCACCAGAACGCCTTCCTCGTGGCATGGGGGGACGTGGCCTGCACGGACACTGCTCCGCGTGGCTTCAGGTGCTCGAGTGCCAGTCGAAACATGCTCGTACTGAACAGCTTACCAACGCTGTAGTTGCTCGGGTCCGGGAAGTCGAGGATCATGACATCGAAGATGTCCTTGGTGGCGCCGAGCCACTGCATGGCATCGGCGTTGATGACTTGGGTGCGTGGATCGGCGAGGGCGTCGCGGTTGAGTTTCCGAAGCGCCGCTCGAGTGCTGGAAAGCGTGGTGATTCGCGGGTCGATGTCGACCAAGACGATGCGCTTGACGTCCGGCCATCGCAGCACCTCGCGGACGGCCAGCCCATCGCCGCCGCCGCCGACGAACACGGTGTGCCGCGCTTGACTCGAGGCCATGGCGGGGTGAACGAGGGCTTCGTGATAGAGCCGCTCATCAACGCTCGAGAACTGAAGTGCTCCATTGAGGTAGAGAGACGTCTCGCCAGCCGCCTCCGTCACGACGATGCGTTGGTACTCTGATTGCTCGGAAATCGAAACATGCCCGAATAGCTGACCTTCTGACAGCGTCCGAAGCCTCTCGGCCCCTGCGAATGAAGCCCCGAGCAGTACCATCACCAGGAACGCTCGCACCCTGGCATGGCGAAAACTCTGCCTGCCGCGGGTGCCGGGGGCAAGCACCCAGGTTGCGGCAAGGGCGACGAGGGAATTCAACATCCCGCAGACGAGGGAGCTTCTGACGAGTCCGAGACGTGGCATGAGGACCATCGAGAAGCCAAGTGAGCCCACGAGCGCGCCCGCATAATCGAATGTGAGCGCCTTGGATACTAGCTCCTTGAACGCGAGATCGTAGTTCAGAATGCGCATCAGCAGCGGGAGCTCGAGCCCAACCTGCACGCCAACGCATACGACGGTGGAGTAGAGGCATGCCTGAAACGCGAGCGTGAAGCTGAATGCCGCGAACAATAGCGGCGCGCTCAGCCCTCCGACGATTGCTGCACCGAGTTCGACGTCAATGAACCTAAGCTCGAGGTCTTGCCCGATGAAACGCGAGACGTAGGCACCAAGTCCGAGCGCTGAAAGGTAGACGCCGATGACAGTCGAGAACTGACGCACCGAGTCCCCCAAGACGTAGCTGGCAACTGCTGCCATGACGAGCTCATAGACGAGTCCCGTGGTGGCGATCACGAGAACCATCAGCAGCAGGAAGAGGGCGGATTGGCGATCACCATTCCGGTGTGCAACGGGTACCTGGACGTTGGCGAAGGGGCCGCTCTCCTGGGGTTCGGGCATTGGTTTCCAGTCTGGACTAGCCTCGGGGGGTGGGACTGCCCACACGACCGCGAGCGCCGCCGAATTCCGCCGGGGCGAACAGCGCTCCTGTTCTCGGGCGACGGGCAAGCACTCGAGCCACACACCATCGCGCACCCGCGGGACGGTGGCATCTTCGACCCCGCCACTTCGGAGCGGATCGGGTGTGCTCGCGGCTCGCCCTGGGGCGACGCCTCACGTCATCATCCGACAAGCCCGAGAGCACCCGACTAGCCCGAAATCGATGCTGCGATGATGATACTCATTCCCACGATCACCGAGCCGATGAGGAGCGCCAGAGACGTATTCTGATCCGCTTCGATCTCCTTGCGGATCGAGAACGGTGCGATCCAGCAGATGAGCAGGAAACTCGCCGCGAACATGAGGACTCCGAGCGCCGAATACGCGGCAGTCGCGACGAGTGACTTGAATAGCCCGGAAAAATCCCACATTGTCCCACCTCGGTCGTGCATGTGTGAATTCCACGCCCGAGGTCGGAGTCTAGCTCCGATTCGAGCGTGGAGCTGGCGGAGTGTAGCCCGCGGAGTGTAGCCCGC
>CAYRKE010000001.1:0-18276 GCA_964424695.1 uncultured Polyangiaceae bacterium | reverse complement strand
GCGGAGTGTAGCCCGCGGAGTGTAGCCCGCACTGGAAACCGAATAGAAGCCCGAAGTGGGGCGAGGAGGTTGCCGAATGGAAGCCGGAAGTGGGGCGAGGAGGTGGCTGCTCCAGCGACCCCATGGCGAAACAACTACCCGGCGCACCCCTTTGTCGGCTAGGCTTGAAAGGTCGCCCAACGTGCGGCCCGGACAAGGAAGCCCATTTGCTAGTCGTCGTGCGAGCCCCACCCAATGCAGACGCGGAATTCTTCGCGAAGTTGTCGCGGGACACCGGGCTGGTCGCCTACGATCTGCGCACCCGCCTGAGGGCTGGGGTGTGGGGGGTGTTGCGAGCGGTGGCGGTTGAGTCCGAGGCCACAGCGACTGCGGCTCAGCTTCGCTCGGAGGGATTCGATGCCGTGGCAATCTCAGCCATTGTTGCTCGGGACACCGAGCGCAGGATCGTCGATGTCCGGGCAGTCGAGCTGGGGGAGGCCGGGTTGGAGTTGCAGCTTCGCCGTCGACGGATTCCGGTTCCTTACGCTGGGCTTCTGTTGCTTGCGCGAGGTGCGATTCGGCTTGGCGACTGGACGCTCGCCCACAGTGCTGGGGGCGTGTCGTCCAGCAACGGTCTTCGCGCAGTCGGTGGCGTGCGGGTCATCCGCGAGCCGACGGGTCAGGAATTGGATGCCTATGCAGCGCTGGATCTGCATTTCGCCACGGTTCTCTGGATTGCTCGGGTGGACGTGCGCCATGCCGATCTCTCCAAATACGGGAAGCCCGGGACTCCTGAGGCACTGGACGCGCTCGCCGACCTCATCGCTGCTCGCTCTGGCGTGAGAGTGGATCGCGCGCACCGAGTATCGAGTCTCGTGTCGCATCTCGATCGTCCTCCCACGCACACCTCCACCATGCCGCCACCGTCCCGACCGACCGATGGTGCGCCTGCTACAGGGCCGAATCGGATTGAGCATGGCTCCTCCGTGTCTCGGCTGCGGGCCGAGCCAACCGATTCGAGATTCGACGGCTATTCGCGACTCGTCGCGGAGGCGGAGCGGCTTCTGCTCGAGGCTCGACAGTAGATTGGGATCTCTGTCCTCATGGAGCCCCGAAAAAGCGGTGCAGCTCGAAGGAATTCCGGTGCTAGACTCCACCGCCGCGTGGCTGTGGTGACTCGAATCGTCCGAAGAGCGAGATGGTCTTTGTGGTCGATGCTCTTCGCCCTCGGAATGAGTCTCGGCGCATCTCACGCGGCGGCGCAGGAGCAGACGGCAGAAGAGCGCCTCGAGGAGGCTCGGCGGAGCTATCGCGACGGGCTCAGCCTGGAGGCGGCGGGCGACTGGGCTCGGGCGCTTCGACGGTTCGAGGCGGTCGCCGAGGTGCGGTTGACGCCACAGGTTCGATTCCACATCGCTCGGAGCAAGGAGAAGCTTGGACGGCTCACCGAAGCGCTTGGGGAATACCGCCTCGCGGAATATGAGGCGACTGACCTCAGTGAGACCGAGCTGACGGAGATTCGCAGGGCTCGAGAATCGTTGGAGAGCCGCATTCCCAGGCTTCACGTGACCACTTCGGGCGTCATCGGGGGGGCAACCATCTCTCTGGACGGCGTGGAGATTGGTCGAGACCGCCTGGGCGTCGCTCTGCCTGTGGACCCGGGAGAGCACCGAGTGGTGATTCGCTTTGAGGATGGACGAGTCGAAGAGTACGTGATCGAAGTGCTGGAGGGACAGACGCGAATCCTAGAGCTCGTGATTGAGTCGAAACCGAAGAATCTGCCCCCGTCAAGTACTGGGTCGGTTCGGCGGACGGATGATGCCGTGCCTTGGTGGTCGTGGGTGGCCGGTGGAGTTGGAGCAGGGGCGCTCATTGCGGGGGGCATCCTGTTCTACCTGCGCCAGGATGATCTCGATACCCTCTCCGAGAACTGCGAGCGTGGCATCTGCCGCAAAGAGTACCGGGACGAGTATGATCGGGTGCGCAACTACTCGGTGCTCGCACCGGTCGCCATGACCTTCGGGGCGGCCGCGGTTGGCGTTGGGGTGTACGGCTGGGCGCTGGCGCCGACGGAAGCCTCAGCGTCAAGGCGGAGCGCGCCATCCGTGAGGCGTTCAACTGCGGTGCTACCGATGCCGCTTGGGGTGACACTCCGTGGCTCCTTCTGAGCGGCGACGCAGTCTCACGGAGCACTGTGTCGCCTTGGGGTGGCTCATCGTGTGTCTATCCGGCTGCAGCTATCCGGAGTACGTCTTCGCTCGGGGGTACGACCAGGAACGGTGCAGCGACGGCGTTGACAACGACGGAGATGGCTTCGCGGACTGCGACGACCTTTCTTGTCTTTGCCCGGCGGGCGAGCTCAGCGAAGGGTGGAACGGCCCCGTTGCTGTCCTCGACGCCGACAACGGCTCAGACGGAACCGTCCCTTCGCTCGCGTGCCCTGCCACTGGGGCGTATCAGGGCTCGTCCACCATCTTCCTGTCTGACCCCGAGGGGGAACCCGTGACCTGCGGGGAGTGTGGATGCGCGCTGAGCGACGCTGAGTGTGTGGTGAGTGCCGACTACGCGGCTGCCGACTGCACGAACCGCGACGCCGAGTGCTCTTCCGGAGACTGGTGTGGCATCTCATTGAAGAATGGAGCGTGTACCCCGATCGACCTTTCTCAGGCGGAATCGAACCAGGTTCCCCAGTCGCTCCGAATCGAGGCAACCGTCCACGTTCGAAGCGAGGGCTGCACGGGGAGCGCTCAGAGTGTCGAGCGTCCCGAGGTGAGCTGGAGGACCGCTTCCATCCGCTGTGGGCTGGCTGTGGTCTCGGACGCCCCCCTCATGCCGGGCCAGGAGGTTCGCCTTCCGGGACCGCCCGGCGGCTTCAGTGTCTGCATCTACCGAGAGGGGGACGTCTCCTGTCCTTCACTGGGGTATACCAAGCGCCTTTACTCCACCGCGTCGAACGATCAGCGCGGCTGCAGTTGCGCCTGCGCCGCACCTGAGTTGACCCGGTGTGAGGGGGAAGCTCGCGAGTCGGGAGAGAGCACCTGCGATTCCACCGTTCAGTCGCCACTCAGTTTGGAGGCGGGGAGCTGTTATGATCTCGGCGCTGGAGCACCTGCAGGGACGTCGAGTGGCGAGCGCAGCCTCTGGGTTGATGTCCAGCCCACAATCCCTTGCAGCGAGTCGTTCGGTACTCCCGAGGGGGAGGTCGAGGATGCCGGCCCCATCACATATTGCTGCGTCGAATAGTGGGTCGATCGTGCTGCGGGGATCGGGGGAGCGCGGCGGACGATGACCATCTCTCGCCGTGAGATGCTTGGGCTGGTGTTTGGCGGGACTGTGGCCGCGGCCTGTCGCGTCGAGTCTCCGGGCGTGCCCGGTACCCTTCGAGGCGCTTCTGCCGATCTGGGCCATCGGTTGCGGAACGCCGTCGTCGAGCAAGCCTCAGGGCGGCCCAATCTCGCCGACGTCGTGATCGTGGGGGGAGGGGTGAGCGGACTCGTGGCAGCACGAGCTCTGCTCCGTTCTGGGGTCCGAGATCTGATCTTATTGGAACTCGAGGGCTCGGCCGGGGGCACCGCATGCTACGGAACCGACGCGGTCGTGCCGTACCCCTGGGGCGCTCACTACCTCCCTCTTCCACATCCGACGAACCGTCCCCTCTGGGAGTTCGTCAGCGAGATAGGAGGGGGTGAGTCGGGAGCCCTTGGTGCTTCGCCCCTCCGCGAAGGATGGCTCGTCAGACCCCTCGAGGAACGGCTTTTCTTCGGTGGTCGGTGGTATGAGGGACTTCTGCCGGAGGCGTTGCTAGGGCATGAAGGGAAGGCCGAGCTTGCTCGGTTCCAGTCGCTGGTCGACGGTTGGATTCGCTGGCGAGACGGTTCCGGTCGCCGCGCGTTCACCGTTCCAATGCGGCACGGATCCCTCGATGCCGAAGTGCTCGAGCTGGATCGAATTTCCGCAGCAGAATGGCTAAAGCGCCACGGGTTGAGCGCGCCACTCCTCCGGTGGTACGTGGACTACGCGTGTCGCGACGACTACGGGACTCGAGCCGAAGAGACCAGCGCCTGGGCCATGCTGTACTACTTCGCCGCGCGGACTCCAGAGGTCGGCCAACCCTCGGCACCATTTCTGACGTGGCCAGAGGGGAATGGATATCTTGTGCGTCATCTGGAGAAACCATTGGGGCCGCGGCTACGTGTGGGCTCAGTCGTTACCGATGTCGTACAGGAGTCCGAGCGGGTGCTGGTTTCGGCATTCGAGCCAAGCCGTGGAGCGCTTGAGCTCTATTCAGCGAAATACGTCATTGTTGCCGTGCCCCAGTTCGTTGCCGCGAAGATCCTGCGCTCCTGGCGCGAGTCGCGGCCGGACCACGTTGGTGCGTTCTCCTACAGCCCGTGGCTCGTCGCCAACCTGCACATGAAAGACCGCGTTCTTGGTACTGGGGCGCCGGAGGCATGGGACAACGTTCTGCACGACAGTTTGGGACTGGGCTACGTCGTGGCGACACATCAGCGACTCCAGGATCGGGGGCCGACGGTATGGACTTACTACAGCGCGCTTGCGGGTCCCGATCCAGATGCCAAGCGGCGGGAGCTCCTGGCTGCGGACCACGCCAGCCTGTCTCAAGGAATCGTGGCGGACCTTGAGCGAGCCGGTTCGGTACGCGGGGTGCTCGAACGACTCGACGTCTGGCGCTGGGGTCACGCGATGGTGCGTCCTACTCCGGGATTCATCTGGGGCCCCGCCAGACGGCGCGCCTCGCTGCCTTGGGGGCGCGTATTCTTTGCTCACTCCGATCTCTCCGGGATGGCGCTGTTCGAGGAAGCCTTCGATCGGGGGCACGAGACAGCACTTGCGGTGCTCGATCGCCTGAGGAACGAGCAGACGCCGCGTCGGCGTCATCTGGGACCGTGAACGCACACGTTCGCGCCGTCCGATCAGGCGAGGAAATTGGGCCGTACTGGCAACTGTGAGCGAGGCTTGGTGCAGCCGCACATCGCTCCCAGGAACGTCGCTTTGGTCGGGTCCTGCAGAACCCGATAGACGCACCGGAGGTACGCTTTGAGACCAAAATGCCGCACGAGTATCGGTGCGTGGGTGACGACATGGCGAGCTCGAATCAGTCCGCGCATAGAGCGCGCGCGCTTTAGCACGCGCGAATCGATGTGCGCAACGCAACTTGAAACGGAATCTGGCGAGTCGCGGGCCCGCCCAGGGGGGCACTCGCGATCGCACGGGGCACCAGCGAACAGTCAGTTGCCGGGGCGACCAGTCGGTCCGGTGTCTAGAGGCGAGGAGAACGGGGGCTGGCGCCGGCGGACCGTGCCCCTCACTCCGGCGATTGCCATGCACAACCGCAGCACTGTCTGGTGATGGTGTGGCAGAATCCCGACCGCAGGGGCTTGAGACGGTTAGCCGGGAACCACCTCTTGCCACCCCGAAAGAATCCTTGCGGAGTTGCTGCCCCGGCGGTTTTCGAGCGTGGGAACCGGTGGATGCGCGTTGTGGATCCCCGCACTCCACGACACGATCGACACATCCGGGCTACCCCGACCAAAGATTGGCCTCCCATCTGACTGACGCTCTCGAGCCAGGGAGACGGATTGACGAGAACTATGACCAACTCTAGTCCTAAAGCTGCCAAACTGGAAATCGGCGACCAGACGGTCGAACTACCCGTGTTCGTGGGGTCGGAGAATGAGCCGGCCATTGATGTATCGAAGCTCCGCTCACAAACGGGCCACATCACTCTCGACGAGGGCTATCGGAGCACAGGCTCCTGCAAGTCCGCTATCACCTTCATTGATGGCGAGAAAGGGATTCTGCGCTATCGCGGGTACTCCATCGAGGAACTGGCGGCAAACTGCAGCTTCATCGAGACGGCGTGGCTGCTCATTTGGGGGGAGCTGCCGACACAGTCCCAGCTGAAGCGATTCTCCCAGCTTCTGTGCAAGCACGAGCTTCTCCACGAGGGGCTCTTCAATCACTACGACGGATTCCCGTCTTCCGCACCTCCCATGGCCATCCTGTCGGCCATGATCAACGCGGTTTCTTGCTACCATCCGGATATTCTCGAGATGGAAGATACCGCCAATCTCGAGGGGGCAGCAGCTCGGTTGCTGTCCAAAGTTCGAACGATTGCAGCCGCAGCCTACAAGGCGAGCATCGGGCAGCCGCTGATCTATCCGAATCCTAACTATAACTACTGCCAGAACTTCCTTCACATGATGTTCTCGATTCCGAACCAGGAGTTCTGCGTAACTCCTGAGATGGTTCGGGCGCTGAACGTCATCTTTCTTCTGCACGCCGACCATGAACAGAATTGCTCGACCAGCACCGTTCGCATGGTTGCTTCGGCGGGGGCCAATCTGTTTGCGAGTTGTTCAGCCGGCGTTTGTGCCCTCTGGGGATGGCGACACGGTGGTGCGAACGTGGAAGTCATCCAGATGCTCCAGCGCATCCATCGCGACAGGATCCCCCTCTCCGAGTACGTGGAGCGGGTGAAGAAGCGGGAAGTCAAGCTGATGGGGTTCGGTCACCGGGTCTACAAGAGTTTCGACCCGAGAGCGAAGATCCTCTGTGGTCAGGCCGAGCAAGTCCTGGCCCAGCTCAAAGTCAACGATCCGCTGCTTGACCTGGCGCGAAGTCTCGAGGAAGTCGCGCTCAAGGACGCCTACTTCCAGGAGCGCAATCTCTATCCCAACGTCGACTTCTATTCGGGCATCATTCTTCGGGCGATGGGGATACCGCTCAGCATGTTCACCGTGATGTTTGCCATTGGTCGCATGCCTGGCTGGATCGCGAACTGGAAGGAAGTTGCCGAGCGAGGCGAGGTCGGGATCTACCGTCCGCGACAGATCTACACGGGGTACGCGCCACGCCCCTTCGTTCCCATGGACAAGCGGGAGCAAGCACGGCCGGCGTGAGGATCTGCACCCATTTTGGCTGACTGCCTATCGCTGATGGATGATAGCCAGTCTCCTGATTGGCTCCGGCCTCGTCGGCTTGGAGACTGTCGCGGTGCGATCCGGAAGCCGCTCGACCACGCGACGTGGGAGCGGCTTCTCGTCATGCGTCGAGGATACCCTTGTGGATTGGGGGGGGCGGCGACCTGACGGAAGGACGGTCCCCTGAGTCCTGTGTGCCTTGCGAACCGTTGGGGGCTTAGGGCGACCCGATGGGGGTGAGCGTCGGACTCTCCGCGGTGAACCACGGATCCTCCGCGCCGATCAGCGGGACTGTCTGGTCGTCCATCGCGCTCAGAGTCGGTAGGGGAGGAAGCCACTCCCAATGGGGGCCTCCCGCCAGACATCCCGCGACCGCCTGCGCGTCGGTGCACGCGAGGCGGACGTGCACGTGGTCGTCGTGAGGGGCGGCTCCGGTGGGCTGCTGCATCAGATTCTCGGCGTGCCACACCAAGTCCGCAGGCTCACCCAGCGCACGGGCTTGGGCGGTGACGAGCCCCTCCACTGTTTTGCTCACGAAGAGCCACTGAACATGCGCATTCTCGGAAGTGATGAGTGTCTTGAACAGGAGCCACTGACGCCTAACGTCGAGCCCGAGGAACTGGGAGGTTTCCGGGACTTCGGCCAGTCCATCCGCACCAATCTTGATGAAACCGGGGTTCCTTACCGGGGCTCCCTGAAGGGTGGTCACGTACCACAGCAGGTCCACGTCTCTGCCAGTCCGGTGCGAGGCGTGTCGAGGTATTCTTCCTCCGGTGCGCGCAGACAGGTCCCCGACGACCAGGGGAGCACCGTTTGGAGCCTCGCTGATCACTCGGGCTGCCGCGTCCTGCACCAGCGCGACGAGCTCTGGCGTTCCCCAGTATGCCGAGCCGCTCGGTCGATACCGCACGAAGCCGGGCCCGGAGCGAGGGAGCTCGACGCCTGCGGTGAGTGTTCCTTGCGACGGTGCTCCGATGGAACCTGAGAGCCCGGGGGCGAGTGGTGTCCTACTGCCGAAGCACCCTCCGGTCAACAGGGAGGCGAGGCAGACGACAGCGATGCGCAGGATCGACCGGATGGTTACGTCGCGCCAACTCATCGATCCACCGTCAGGTACTCCGCGATTCGAGCCTCGAATTGGACGAGTGCAATCTCGCTCGCGTATTCGGGCGTGAGCTCATAAACCTCTCCCGCAGAAGAGAGAACACCCAGCTCAGCGAAGGCACGCAGAGCGTTCTCGAGCAGCGGCTTGCTTACCGACTCTCTCCGCTCAATCTCTCCGGAGAAATACATCTCGTGGCCGACTCCGAGCGCGCGCCGCACCAGCTCTTTCTCAGCCGCGGTGCCTTTGACAAGGGTACGCAGAGTCCGAGCGGCGACGCGGTATCCCTCCACGAAGTTGGTGAGGATCGCTGCGTAGAGCTGAAGCCAGCGCTCTCCACTCCAGCCGTCTCGACCGGAGCCAGCGCTCATGAACCCTCCTGCCTCGATGGTGACGATACCGTCTGCAACGAGCGACGACAGAGTACTGTTCAGGATTTGGTCGAACGAAGCGCTGGTGCGGAATCGGAACTCGTGCTTGAAGAGCCGTGAGAGAAAGTGCACGCGTTCTCTGACGTCAAGCTCCGAGGCTCGCGCCTGCGACCGGCTACCAAGGGCGATCGCGATCAGGGAACGTTCCACAAAGAAGTGGATGATGATGTTCTTGGTGGTGTCGAGCGCAAACCGGCGTGAATCGGGGATGGTGTAGACTGCGCCCTCACCCGCCGAGGGATGGCGTCGCCGCCTTCTGCCGCGTTCTTCGCCGGGGTTGGTGAGATGGGCCTCGACGAGCTCGGCGTCCACGAACATCTGCATCGCTTCGGTGAGGGCGGCCGGGCGAAGCGCACCCGAGGGAGTGGCCAGAGTGCTGCTGAGTCGGGCATCGAGGGCCGCGAGTGCGGCGACGAGCTTGCGACACCGTTCGACCAGGGCATCGTGAGCGAGACCACGACGTGAGTGGGTGAGTAGCGCCAGGGCAGCCAGCGCACCGGGCGTCACAGCCGTTACGCGGTTGATCTCATCCATCGTGCGGTTGGCGAGCCGCAAGGCGAGCGCGCGTCGCAGCGCAGGGCGTAGCCACTCCGAACCTTCGATACCCACTTCTGCTCGGAGCTCCGCCAGCGACACGATCTGCCCGACTTGTATGTTGATGCGGCCATACTGGTGTCCGAGCACCCTCGATGAACGAAGCAGGCCGCTCGCGTCCTCCTTGGGTTTCTCGCCGCCGGTGAGCTCTCGCTCATAGCTGTCGGTCTCGATGACCCGCTCATATCCGATGCTCACGGGGACGAAAAACACCGGCCTGTGCGGCAGGGCGAGGGCGGCGTCGAGTATCATGCTGAGTAGTCCGAAGCGGGGAGCCAGGAGCTTGCCAGTGCGACTGCGTCCGCCTTCGATGAAGACCTCGATCGGGCGTCCGTCGCGCACGAGACGCCGGATGTAAGCCCCAACGACTGCAGCGTATAGACGATCCCCGCGGAAGGAACGGCGGATGAAGAACGCTCCCGCACGTCGGAACAGGGGACCCATGGGGAAGAAGTTGAGGTTGTCGCCTGCGGCGATCACGGGAAGCTGCAGATTTCGCTGATAGAAGAGATGCGAGAGGATCAAGTAGTCGATGTGGCTCTTGTGGCTCGGAAGCAGGACGAGCGATCCTTCCTTACTCGCCTTGCGCAGCCGTTCGAAGTCACTCTCGACGTGTTCCACTCCGCGGTAGATTCTGTGGAAGACGCGGTCGACTACGGCGTCGAGCCCCCGGAGGGTCATCTCATCGGGGCGGGTCTGGAGCTCACGGAGCATGCCCTCCGCCTGGCGGGTGAGGTGTCGCTCCCGCTCGGTATCACCCGCTGCGAGGTCAGCGATCACCGCGCGGAGCCGCGGGCTTCGCACGATGTGACTCAGCTCCCGGTCCGGGTCTCGGGAAGCTGGACCGGTCACGCTCAATCGCTCCCGCTCCAGCCGCCGGAGCATCGCATAGGTGGCGCGCCGCGCGAGTAGCTCGTCCGGCACATCCCCGGATGCCTCCAGGAACTCCTTGAGGTTCATGAGATCGCCGTGTAGCACTGCGACACGTTTCAGGTTGGAGAGTACTTGCGCCACGGCACGCGCGGTAGTGGGCCACTCCGGAGGCCCCAGCAAGAAGTCGATCGTCGCGCGGCCTCGGGTGTCGGGATGCTGGGTCCACACGAAGAGGAGTGGTACCGCGATGATAGGCCTCGTTTGGCTGCGTTGGACTTCGAAGAGGGCGCGAACCAGCTCGTCACCCTCCTTGACGCCTCGCCCGCTCACAGCTCCGCCGCCCACGTCGAACGCGGCGGGGGGGCGCTTCAGGAACAGCGCCGCCGATCCTCCATTGGCCAGAGCATCGCGGAGTTCCTCCGCCGGCGCGAGGGCTTTTCGCGGCAACAGGGCGTTGAGCCAGCCCTTGCCCAGTGGGTTGAGTACCCAGAGCCCAAGGTCGTTGGCGAAACGGATCCGCGGTAGCTGATAGCGCCGAGTGGTCTGCTCGAGCGCCAGGAAGTCGACGACGCTCAGGCTTCGGAGGACATAGACTAGCGAGGCGTCCTGCGTCAGCTGGCGAAGCTGACGAACCCAGTTCTCATCGACGCGGAGGTTCGAGAGAATGCGACGACACAGAGCCTTGAGGATGGGGTTCGGCTCGTATGGTTTGGTCAGCGCGTGCGGGGTCATGACGTTCTTGTCGGGCGCTTCACGATCAGGGAGCCTGGGCAGCGGAACGGGTACCGCAATCGCGATCGCCTTAGCATAGAACCGGTTGCAGGGACTCGTGCGCGCATGCAAGCCGCCTTCTCTGTGGGTCCGTCGGTCGAATGGCTGGCGTCCGTGGATCTTGGCTGGTATTGGGTTGGCGGACCATGGGATTCTCTCGAGGCACCGTACAATTTGTCCTATTCGCAGGCTTGGTTCTGGAGCCTGGATGCAGACGGGAACCGACCGAGTCACGGCAATCGAGTCAGGCAACCGCGCGGACACCTGACGGCGGTGCTGGCTCGGCGGCTATGTGTCGACGTCCGAAGAAGCCATTGTCGTTCACTCTTGGAACACCGGGTCCAGCCCCGGAGGAGGGCGAGGAGCGGCTCGACGCTCCCTACGCGGTCGAACTCGGCGGCGTGGCACCACTCGGCTCAGGATTCGCCGTCGCTGCGCTTGAGCCGGGTGCCTCTGGGAGTCGCGCCATTCTCGCGATACTCGACGCGGACGCATCCGGCGCTCGCGTCTTGGATCTCGGGGTGGTTCACGGCGACAGCCCACCGCCGCGAGTCGCGAGCGACGGGGACCAGCTCGTCGTGGCTATTGCCGACAATGACGCTGCAGGCCGTATCATTCGGGTGGTAGCCGTGCGCAGCATCAGCACGGAGCCCCAGATCGATTGGGGATTCGATTCTGCGGTGGGTTGGGAGGGCGCAACCTCATTCGACGTGTCCCTCAGCCACGGACGGGGCGGGTTGGTTTGGGACAAGGTGAACGCCGGACACCGGAGCGTCTACTTCGTGGGGTTCGCGATCTCCAATCCCGACCAGCCAGACTCGGAGCCCCTTGCGATCTCGGCGAGCAGTCGATGGGCCGAGTCTCCGCGACTCGTCGTTCGAGAGGGGGGGTTCTGGTCTGCGTGGCTCGAGCGTGCCGATAGCGACCAACGCCCGGGCACCCCGGACGATGATGCCGGGACGCCAGCGGTGCTCGAAGTGGAACAGGCACAATTGCGGGCGAGGCCGCTGTCGTATCGTGGTGATTCGGTTGGAGAGGCTGTCCCCCTGCATCAGAGTCCTGCACAGGTCTTTGCATTCGACCTCGCGACGACCTCGGGAGGAGGGGCGATTGTTGCCTGGCGCCAAGGAAAGGCTGGCCCCGGCGTCGAACAGGACTCCGTGCACGTTGCTCGGATCAAGCTCGATGGCACGGTGACCGCGCGCCCGATCGAGAGCGAGGGGGTTGGTGCGGGAGTGCCCGCTCTCCTCGGTGCCTCGGAGCCTTCGGGGACCCCTTGGCTGGCTCTGCAGGCCCTGACGGGCATTGTTCAAGTGACCCCTCTCGTCGGAGAAGGGCTTGGCGCGAACCTTCACGACGAGCCAGCCATTGGCGCCTCGGAGGCGCTCGTCAGAAACGGGGACCGTCTCCTCATCGCGACTCCTCGGGGGCGAGCCGTCGAACTCAGTGTGGTGGAGTGCTCCGCGCCCACCTCCGGGTAGCCGAGTCACGGTCCGACGGCGGGATGGCGAGCACCTCTCGAGGGCTTGCCGGCGGTTCGAGGGTCGTGCAGTCTCAGGCAGCAACAGGAGGCTACCATGGTCAAGGTCGTCGTATTCCTAGTCAATGGTTTCGAAGAGATCGAGGCGATTGCCGCCGTTGACGTTCTGCGTCGGGCAGGCGTCGAAGTGACGACCGCCTCACTCGGTGGACGAGCGGTCCTCGGCGCCCACGACATTCAGGTTGTGGCAGATCGACTGCTCGATGACATCGATTCGGACACCTATGACGCACTGGTGCTTCCTGGCGGTACGTCGGGGAGTGCCGCGCTTCGCGATGATCCTAGGGTCCAACGGGCCGTGGCGAGCGCGAACCAAGCGGGGAAGCTCGTGGCCGCGATCTGCGCGGCGCCGATTGCGCTCGAGGCCGCTGGTGTGCTCAAGGGCAGGCGAGCCACGTCCTATCCGGGGTGCGAGCTACCGAGCGCCGACTATCAGGAAGAAAGCGTCGTAGAGGACGGTAACATCATTACCAGCCGTGGTCCGGGGACCGCCATCGAGTTTGCTCTCACGCTCGTCGCGCGGTTGGTGGGTGCCGAGACTGCAGCGAGGCTCCGACAGAGTATGGTTGTCTTCCCGTCCTCCTGAGGGCACCCTAAGCTCCGGATCGCGCGCGATTGAACGCCAGGCACTCAGCGTACCGCACCCCAGTGCCACCAAAGAGATCAAGGGCACTTCCGAAGGTGAGGTCCACTCGTCCGTCACTCAATTCCTCGACTAAGGCGAGATCGTCGAGCTCACGTCCACCCCCGGCGTAGGTGCAGGGAAGCGGGCTCAGCCGCCCCAGCAGTGTCACGAGTTCTCGATCGATTCCTCGACAGAGTCCTTCGACGTCCGCAGCATGGACGAGGAACTCGCTGCAGGAGTGTGAGAGCTTCTCGAGTGTCGTGCGGTCGACTCGGGTTTCCGTCACCACCTGCCATCGCTGGGTGGCGACGAACCACGCTGCGTCCCGCCGGCGGCAGCTCAGGTCAATGACCAGTTCACTGGGGCTGACGACGTCGAGGAGCGCGTCGAGCCGCTCGGGCACGAGACCTCTAGCGTCAAAGAGATAACTCGTGACGATGACCTTCTCAGCCCCCGAGTCGAGCCAGCGGCGAGCGTTCGCGGGCGTCACGCCTCCGCCCAGGTGCAGGCCTCCTGGCCATGCCGCGAGTGCCGACAGGGCTGCTCCCTCATTTCCGGGCCCGAGTTGGATGACGTGTCCGCCTCGAGCGTCGTCGGCGCGGTACCGGCGCGCGTACCACGCCGCGTCGTGCTGCGCGACGAAGTTGGTCTCGGGATTCTGTCCGTCGCGGAGACTGCCGCCAACGATTTGCTTGACGCGGCCGTCATGGAGATCAATGCAGGGGCGGAACAGGGTCATGCGCCCCGTGCTAGCGCAGTGTCTTACGTGTTGCACGAGGCCGGGGGAGTCGCGCCTTGGTCCCGCGGTGCTGACACCACCTGGTACTGCCATGAGAATGCGTGGCCGCGGGTTCGGTTCCGGCCAGGCCAGGTGAGGCGCGGCAACAGGGAAGCCGGTAGTCTGGAGTTGTCTTCGCCGCTCATCTTCCCGAGTGTTACGCCGCGGGGTTGGCGCAAACCCGCCGCAGGCAATGCTCTTACTCGTGGGGGTGAAAGCACGCGACCCAGTGCCGGGAGCCCGTCGTCGGCTCCCTCAACGGTGGTGCCTCGCGGTCGCAACGGCCGGTTTCGGCTCGCGGGCATCGCGGGTGGAAGGCGCAACCGCTGGGCGGGTGAATCGGGCTGGGAACATCGCCTTCGAGTACGATCCGTTGGCGACGACGGTCGGGATCGACGATCGGGATCGCGCTGAGCAGGGCGCGGGTGTACGGATGGTGGCGGCGCTCGTAGAGCTCCTTCGATGGGGCGACCTCGACGATCTTGCCGAGGTACATCACGGCGACGTGATGACTGACGTATTCGACCACCTTCAGATCGTGCGAAATGAAGAGATAGCTCAGCCCGAGATCGTGCTGCAGGTCCAGTAGGAGATTGACGATCTGGGCTTGAATCGACACGTCGAGTGCGCTGATGGGCTCGTCGCAGACTACGAAACGCGGGCTCACCGCGAGCGCTCGGGCGATCCCGATTCGTTGTCGCTGTCCGCCGCTGAACTCGTGCGGGTAGCGCTCGAGCGCATCGGTGCGGAGCCCCACTCGATCGAGAAGCTCGCAGACTCTCGCCTGCTCCTCGGCGCGGTTACTCGTGAGCCCGTGAATGCGTAGCGGTTCGCCGACAATCGCCCGCACGGTCATTCGTGGGTTGAGAGAGGAGTAGGGGTCCTGAAAGATGATCTGCATGCGTCGGCGGAGGGGTCGCAACTCGCGATGGGACAGCGCCGTGATGTCCGCGCCTTCGAAGCGTATTGTGCCGGAGGTGGGCTCGATCAGCCTCAGGATCGTGCGCCCGAGCGTACTCTTGCCGCATCCGCTTTCTCCAACGAGACCCAAGGTTTCCCCAGCACCCACGCTGACCGTGACTCCGTCGACTGCCCTAACGACGCGGCGCGATCGGAGCCACTGACCCCCAATCGGGAAGTGCTTCACCACGTTCTCCGCCGTCAAGACGTTCTCCGCCGTCCCGATGCTCCCCGCCGGAGCGGATTCTGGCTTCGTCGCGTCTGAGTCCATCACAGCTCCTTGGCGAAGTGACAGCGGCTGGTTCGTCCCAGGTCCGTTGCGACAAGTTCAGGCTCCGAAGCAATGCAGACATGTCCTGCATCGGCCTTTGTCTCCCGGAGGGTGCAGCGGTCGGCGAAACGGCAGCCCGAGCCCATGTGTCTGAGATCGGGTACGACGCCTTCGATGGCGGGCAAGCGCCGATGCGCGGCGGAGTCCAGAGCAGAAGTGCCGAGCTGGGGGAGGCTGGCGATCAAACCTCGCGTATACGGGTGCCTCGGCCGAGCGAATATCTCGCGCGTGCCGGCGCTTTCGACGACGCGACCGGCGTACATGACCACGACATCGCTGGCGAACTCAGCGACAATGCCGAGATCATGGGTGATGAAGAGGATGCTCATTCCGCGTTCTCGTTGCAGGTGCGCCAAGAGATCCAGGATCTGAGCCTGGATCGTCACATCGAGTGCGGTCGTGGGTTCATCCGCGATGAGAAGGCTTGGGTTGCACGAGAGCGCCATGGCGATCATGACGCGTTGTCGCATGCCGCCGGAGAGCTGGTGTGGATAGCTCTCGACGCGCTCTTCGGGAGATGGGATGCCGACTAGACGCATCATGTCAACGGCGCGCTCCCGTGCTGCCTGGCGGCTCACCTCGCTGTGGGTCCGAATGGCCTCGGCGATCTGCCAGCCCACGGTGAACACCGGGTTGAGGGAGGTCATCGGCTCCTGGAAGATCATGGAGATACGGTTGCCGCGCACATGGCGCATGGAGCGCTCCGGGAGCCGGAGCAGGTCCTCGCCTTCAAAGAGGATCCGGCCAGAGACGATCCGACCGGGCGGCGATGGAACCAGTCCGAGGACGCTCAGAGCCGTCACGCTCTTACCGCATCCGCTCTCACCGACCAGGGCTAGAGTCTTGCCCGTGGCGACGCTCAGCGAGACGTCATCGACGGCGAGGAGCGGCCCCTGGTCGCTATCGAACGCCGTGACGAGGTTCTCGATCCGAAGCACGGAAGCGGACATCTCGGTGACCTATACCAGAATCGCCGATTGGCTGGGCACTCAGGGCGAACCCAGGGGCGCTTGGGTGGCGGTTGAGGCCCTGTGCGAAGGCTTCGGTGTGCCCCGAGCGTCCGCCAACGGACGGCGGTCGCCCAATCCCCCCGCGTCCAAGCGTTTCGGCGGTGGATTGGTCGCGTGGCCAGGGGCGAGGGGCCTTCGGGGCTGCAGCCCTGCGCCCCTGCGGGTCGAATGGATCGCGGCTCGGTGTGCGAGCGTCGACGGGACCACTGGCCGCAGAGCGGGAGCGATGTCCTTCTAGCGGATGTAGGCAATCGTTGATGGAATGGATGCAGCCCGCCCCCCGGCGGGAGGACCGCGGTTTGACAGTCCTGCGGGTGCCACGTAATGAGGAAGCGCGGGCTTTTCGGATGGCGACACGATCAATGGGTGGACAGCGGAATCGGACTCCCTCTCCGGGCATGGCTCATGCGAAGGGGGCGCACTCGGATGACGGGGGTAGTGGCAAACCCGCGACCGGTGGCGGACGCGGGGGACCGAGGCGTCGGCGCTCGAGGCACCGGGGAGCTCCGCAGCCATCGGCCCCTGAGGCGGTGATCGCGCAGGTTGCTCACGCTGAGAGCGCTCCCGACCTCGACAAGGCCCCGGAGGAGCCGCTCACGCCGGATGAGCTTGCTCTGATGCAGCAGCACTTCCGATTCCTTCGCGAGTACCGCAAGGTTCTCCACTTGCGCGTCAACGCTCACGAAGACCTGCTTCTCAACGAAAAACGGCTGCCCACGCGTCGTGGCGTGTGCCAGCATCTGCTCTCGAAAGTAGACCGTGCCCGGGTGTTCGCGGCCGCCGAGCGCCTCGAACCCGCGGTTGCGACGCGGTTCGCCGAGGGTGTGCTGCGCATTTCCCCCGACTTGGACCATCTGCTTCTCTATCTGCAGTGCGTGGGGCGCTCGGCTTCGCAGCAGCAGGCAGTCTCGGCCCTCGCGCAGGCGCTGTCGGCGATGGACATCGGCCAGCTATCGAGGGCGCAGATGCGGCGGGTGCTGGACCTCATCCTCGAGCTGTTCGATGAGCGGCAGCGTCCCCAGGTGCTACTCGGCCTCCTTGACAACCCAGGATTTCGCCGGGTGTTTGACGACTCGTTGGATGAGTTTCCTCAGACCCTTGTGGATCAGGTCGCGCCGCTCCGAGCCGTGCAGTTGGTGATCTTCCGGGGCGAGCGGAACACGCTCGGGGCCGAAGTGTTGGAGCGCGGGCTTGGCCTGCTCATGGTCCGAGGCGGTACGCTGGCACGGCGCTGTTCTGTCGGGGCGAAGTGGCGTCTTGCTGAATGCGCCGTCGAGTCCGAGGTTGGGATGTCAGAGGAGGCCCGAGAGGAGCTCTGGGGTCTCGTCGAATCGCTCAGCAGCGACAACGCGGAGCGGCACGCCGCGATCGTCATGGCCTGGGCGAGGCGGCTCATCGCTCGGGGGGACGAACGCTACGCGCGGAAGCTCCTCACTCTGCTCACCAAAGCCGCCCCAGACCAGACCGGGCCAGGAAAGCCTTGTCCCGGCAAGAGCAGGCCCGAAGTCGAGGCTTGCAGACGGTGGCTGAGCGCTCTGGACGCCCCCCGCTGGGGGAGGGTTGCTGTGCTCCGGGGCGAATCCTCCGGCAGCCGGGGAGCGCCTCCTGCACGCGCAGCGGGCGGAAACACTCGTGCTTCGACACCCAGTCTGCCCTTCACCGAACAACCACGGGGTGACGGAGTCACGACCCATCGGCGGCCCGGCGTGTTTCTCGACAACATGCAGTCCGTTCACGTGATCCACACGGTCAGCAGTGCCGGGGCCCCCGATGAGCTTGGGCCACGTGAGGTTCCGAGCATTCCGGGGTTGGCTCCGATATGGGTGAGGGGGATTTCTCCCGATGGACAGCCATTCCTCGCCGTCCCGCGGCTCGGGCGCGGTCTTGTCGGGGTGGTGAACCGGCGCCCAGGGCCGCAACCCAGCGAGCTTCTGCAAATCTGCTTCGAAGCGGTGAGCCTGCTGTCTGCTCTGGCAGAAGCCGGGCTTGGCGTGCCAGATGCCGCGATGCGCCGTTTCGAGGTGAGTGACACGGGCCGCATCTGGTACGTTGATCCCCATTCGCTCCGTTCGGGAACTCCATCGGACCTGCGGGCAGAGCACGGTCGCCTCGCAGCGGATTTTTGCTCGTCCATTGTCGCGCTGCCGCAATCGGCTCTGTTGGCGAGCGAGCTAAGGGGGGCACTTGGGTGCACTGGCACCGCGAGCGAGGTGGCGATGGCGTTGTCCACGCACTGTGTTGCTCTGGGTCGCTGATTTGTATGCGTTCACGGCCCCAGAATAACCGCTGCGCAAGCCGCCTCGCCCACGAGGCGCACCGAGGACCGGAGCGGAGCGTA